>DCII01000048.1:0-29286 GCA_002315935.1 Ruminococcaceae bacterium UBA1730 | reverse complement strand
ATATTACGGATTGCCACGCTTCGCTAGCAATGACAGACTTTTTACCTTTATCGTAATGGTTGCCATTGCCGTGAAAGCTACCTGCCCGTCATTGCGAGCAAAGCGTGGCAATCCGCTTCTCTTTCGCTCCGGTATATTCATCATTCATTTACACGAAACGCAAAAGGCACATCTCACCCGTGCTGAAAACACGGGCAAAATGTGCCTTTAAAATTAATTGTAAATTTTTTGCTTTTAGGGTTGACAAATAAGCAGAGCGCAGTTACGCTTTGCTTGCTTGCTTGCTTGCTTGCTTGCTTGCTTGCTTGCTTGCTTGCTTGCTTGCTTGCTTATATATTGTCGCAAATTTCGTCATTTTCGTCAAGCCATTTCCTAAATTTTATTTCATTATATCAATTCTTTTTGAGAAAGTCAAGAAATAAATTTTTTGCTGAGCTTCTTCTTATTTTGCCTCAACAAACCATCTTCCGTTTTCTTCGTAAAGAAAGGTTTCCCTTCCGTTTATCTGAACAGTATATCTTATGCTTCCCCCACCCGTTTGCCTTGAAAATGTTTGGCAACGGTTAAGAAGCCGCTCAACAAGATAAACCGTTCCGTCTTCCCATTGGATTTTCAGGGGTCTGCTTTTGCCGTCTCTGTATTTGAGCAAAACAACATCAACAAATACTTTTCTGTTCATTCAATCATCTCCGATGACATAATGTGAACGAATGTTCGATACAATAATACAACATCCATCAGATAAAGTCAAGAGAAAATTTATAAAGGAAAAATTTATGGATTTGCTTTGTTGACAAATTTCGGCGTTCGTGCTAAACTAATTCGGATGTTTGCTCCCGTGGTGGAATTGGCAGACACGATGGATTTAGGATCCATTGCCGCAAAGTGTGCAGGTTCAAGCCCTGTCGGGAGCACCATGAAAAAATCTCTTTTGTCCCAAAAGACAAAAGAGATTTTTTCAACGAAATTTGCCTATGGCAAGTGAAATAGCTTCTCCGTGAAATATTTGCTTCGCAAATGCGAAATGCTCTGCGGAGCGTTGGGACAAATTTCATTTCACATTCAGTTTAAGCTGAATACCCCCATATAGAAAGGTTTAACACAAATGAAAAATAAAATAAAAGATTTCATGAAGAAAAACGCTGTTATGGTTGTTGCACTTATTGCGGCAATTGTCGCTTTATTCATCACTCCGCCGAGCATGGAGCTTGTGAGAAATATTGACTGGAAAACGCTTGCAATTCTTTTTATGATGCTGACAGTGCTTGAAGGTTTCAAGAAGGAAAACATATTCAGACCCCTGATAAAGCTTACAGAAAACATCCGCTCAATGGTTGCGTTGACCTTCTTCCTTGTAGGCTGCGTTTTCTTCTCTTCCATGTTCGTAACAAACGATGTTTCTCTTATTGTGTTTGTTCCGATAACAATAATTCTTTTCAAATCGGGAAACAAAGAGAAATACATACTCCCCGTTCTGACATTCGAGAATATCGCCGCCATCAGAGGTTCTCTGCTGACTCCGTTCGGAAGTCCGCAAAATCTGTTCCTTTTCAGTCAGTCGGGAATTAGTGTATCTCAATTTCTTAAAACCATGCTACCTCTTTGGCTTATGTCGGCTGTTTTGCTCTCCGTCTTTATATGTTTCTTATTCAGAAAGAACATAAAAGAAACCGCTGATTACGGTGACGAGTCACTGACTGACGAATGGAATCCCGAATACAAGCTTAAGCGGATAATTTATATAATACTCTTTGTATTTGTGATATGGGTTATCGTCAGCAGAACAGCGTATTGGTATTTTGCGGCTCTTGCGGTTCTTGTTGCCGTTCTGATTTTTGACAGAAAAATACTTCTGAAAACCGATTATGTTTTGCTTGTAACATTTCTTTGCTTCTTTATTTTTTCATCATCAATCACCGCAAACGAAAAAATTTCCTCATTCCTTGAGCATTCGGTTGCAGGTCACGAATACCTCTGGGTAATTCTTCTGAGCCAGGTTATCTCCAATGTTCCGGCATCAATTGTTCTTTATCCATTCTCGGATAATCTCAAGGCTTTGCTTTACGGAGCTGATTCGGCAGGTCTTTGCTCACTTATCGGCTCACTTGCATCCGTTATCAATTACAGAATCTATGTCAGGGAATATCCGGAAAACGGGTTAAAATTCATTAAGGTATTTACAATAATAAGTCTTATTTTCTTTGCGTTTGTGTGTATACCGGGTTATCTTTTAAGCAGATAAATTATCATGTATGCCCAAAAAAATCAAAAATATGTTGAATTTATCCGTTGAAAGTGATATAATTCAACCGATGTAATTTAACATCAAAACAATATGAAGGGAAGAAATAATATGAAAAAAATCTTAGCTGTAATGATGAGCCTTATCATGGCACTTTCGTTCTTCAGTCTTGCATTTGCAGCTGATTCCAAGCCCGTAAGCAAAACCGAAAAATTTGTTCAGAGCATGGAAAACGGCGTAGGTGTCGGAGTCAACATGGATTTTATCAACGGCGAGCTTTATGTTAAAAAAGACAAGGCTGTTGCAAATGTCAGCATTGGCTCCATTGATGCAAAGGCAATTCTTGATGACGGCAAATTTACTGCTTATTTCGGCATTTTCAACGCTAATATCACCGAATTGGTCGGCAGGCTTACAATCAAAAAAATCGAAAGTATAGTTAACGAAGTTCCCAATGCTTTCAAAAAGTTTGATACAGAAGATTATTTCAAATATCTTACCGTAAAGGAAACGAAGACTGAAAACGGCTGTTTCTTTGAGATTTTCGGACCTGACTATGAAGAGATTGCAAAGCTTATTACCGCTGAAAACCCCACTCTCAATCTTCGGGATGTTCAGGATATGAAGGCTTTCTGCGAATACTATTCAAATACAAGCACATTTATTGCCTCTCTTCTCAATGCAAGTGCAACCTTCAAGTATGAAGACGAAAACGCAGTTACGCTCAAGGCTGCTGAAATCAAATTCCCCAATGACCACGATGTGCTTGAAACTATTGATGTGTTCAGCGTTCTCAAGACCGACATCGGCGGAGTTACAATTGATTTTATAACTGTTGATATTCAGGATAAGGTGTTTGATAAGCCCTTCTCAATTCTTAATATCACATGGATTATCAAGCTCATTAAATGGCTTGCGTAACTTCATAAAAAGCTTCATCCCCGACAACTGTCGGGGATGTTTTTTTATAAATGTGGAAAGTGTTTTTAAAATCAGAATAAATATTTGCCTTAAAAATCAGCTAATTCTGAATACAGAATTTTTCCCGATTGGTTACGAGGTATTTTCTCAATGTGAATTACTGTAATTGTAGTTCTGTCAATCCCTGTTTTTTTGCATAAAAAATCCGTAATTCTCTTTTCAGCGTCTGAAGTTGTATATATTATTAACTTATCTTCCTCTCCAACGCAGGCAGTTTCATATCCTTTTTTGCCAAGGAGTTCTTCTATTTCCGAAAGATTAATCCGATTTCCGAATATTTTAATAAATCTGTTTTTTCGTCCAACGATATAATAATATCCATCATCATCTCTTTTTGCTATATCTCCGGTTTCAAGACGTCCGAGCAATTCATCGCCTTTACTCAAATCTTCTCGAGAGGTAGCATAACCAAGCATAACATTAGGTCCGTAATACACAAGCTCGCCTATTTTTTCACTTTCCTTTATTACATCGCCGTTTGAATCAATTAATTCAATTCTTCCTCCGGGTATCGCAATTCCGATGCTTCCTGCCTTTTCAACTGTCATTTCACTCGGAACATAGCTCATTCTCGCTGTTGCTTCTGAAGAACCATACATAACAATGAATTTCTTGCCTTTTTCAAGCATACCGCAACCCAATTTATAATGAAGTTCTTTTCCGAGTTTTCCACCGGCTTGAGTGATATATCGAAGCGATGGTAAATTCTGATTTAAAAAAGATAACTTATCCAGCACACGATAAAAATACGGAACTGCACCGAAGGTTGTTGCTCCGTTTTTGGAAAAACAATTCCAAAAATTGCGTTCAAAGATTAATCTTTCTGTCAGAATAATGCTTGCACCTGCCATAAGATGGGTCTGTAAAATTGAAAGACCGTAAACATAATTCATCGGCATAGTGGTTATTGCTCTGTCATTTGGATTTACATCGAGAAACTGAACTATTGATTCTGTGTTTGCTTGTAAATTATGATAACTTAATCGAACAAGCTTAGGACTTCCGGTGCTTCCGGATGTCATAACCAATAAAGCTAAATCATCGTTCATTTCCGGACTTTCAAATCCTGTTTTAATAATTTTATAGCCATCGTAGCCATATTCACCCGGCTCATTTGTAAAATTATCCGGACACCAGACATACTGTGGACGATATATTTGCATTAGGTTCTCATATAATTCTTTATCAATGGTAGAATTTAATAAAACCGGTACAATATGTTTCCTTAAAAAACCAAGAAATCCCGCAATGGAAGGAACTCGGTTTCTGCAAACCAAAAAAACTAAAGCTCTTTCGGTCATGTTATCTGCTATGTTATCGGATATTTCCGATAAAGACTTATAACTGATTGATTCATTTTCGGTAATCAAAGCAATTCTATCGCCATAACATTCTATATTATCCCAATAACCAAATCGCATGAAATAACCCTCTATCGTTGGTATAAGAAATCTGAAGTTCCTGATTTAATTAAATAAGCAAGTGATATTAACAGAATAAAAATCAATAGCACAGACGAAAGAATATCCCATGCTCTTTGAAGCTTCAGGCTTGATGTTGAAATAATCTTCTTTTTGATAAACGGTAAAAGAGGAATGCATCCGATAATTCCGATAATAAGGAATAATCCATAAGCCTGTGAAAATAAACGAAAAACAGGCGTTATGTTCAATTTACCAAAAAACATAGCTTTGTAGAACAAACGTGTATTTTCAAAAGAGTCAGTGCTTATCAGCGGCATCGAAAGGAAGAGAAATAACAAAAACCCTATTCGGCGAAACCACTTATCCATTTTCTTGTTTTTGATAAGCTTTATTCGGGACTCGACCAGCATAGCTGAACAGTTTGCCAATCCCCATATTGCATAATTCAAATTTATTCCATGCCAAAGTGCTGTCACTGTCCATACACAGGCAGGAACAAAAATACTTTGAATTGTTTTTGCAGTTTTATCCTTCACATTGTGACTCAACAAAAACTTTCGAAATCGAACTGACGGACCGAGAGCAATCGGATAATACAAATAATCAGTAAACCAAACACAAAGGGTTATATGAAAACGTCTCCAAAACTCTGCAACCGAAGTTGAAACATACGGATAATTGAAGTTTTCCGGCACTGAAAATCCGAATACTTTTGCAAGTCCAATGGCCATATCTGAATATCCGGAGAAATCGAAATAGAGATAAACAAGATATGAAATGCAGCCGAGCCACGCATCGGGTAACGAAAGCTCAGAAATATCTGACGAAAGAATCTGGTCCACAATAAAAGAAAGATTATGAGCAATTATCATTTTCTTTCCCAGCCCTAATGAAAAACGCCGTGCTCCTTCGCTGACAAGCTCAAATGATTCTGTTCTGTTTTCAATTTGGCTCTCGAACCTTCGATACGAGATAATAGGTCCCTGTGTAATTTTGAAAAAAATGCAAATATACAGTGCTGCATTCAAAAGACTGTCACTTGTTTTGCATTGCCCACGATAAATATCCACAACATACGATATTGAGGAAAAAGCAAGAAAAGAAAACCCAAGCGGAAAGCTATATAGATGAATAGGAAGCTCTTTACCGAAAAGTTCATTTAAAAAAGCTATAATATAATTAAACTTTCCTAAAACAAGTAACATTGCTACATTCATAACAATCATGAAGGCTAACAATGACTTTCCTGCAACTGTTTTTCTTTTTTTGTCTATCAATTTGCCGATAAGCCATGTCATAGCAACCATTGCAAGCAGTAAGAAAATAAATAACGGCTCTCCATACGCATAGAAAAACAGACTTACAAAAACAATATAAATATTTCTGTTTTTTAAGCCGTTTTTACGAGGAATAAGATAATAAAGCCCCGTTATAATAGGAAAAAAGAGAAAAAGAAAAGGTGAAGATACAATATTCAAGCTGATTTACACTCACTTTTCATTTTAAATCGAGATACTTCTCGTCTTCTTCGGAAACAACACCCATACAAGTGATAACAATATCAGGATTTGTTTGTTCAATAAACGAACGAATACTGCCGTCAAAACTCCTTGGGTCAATAATATCAAGATATTGCACGGTGCTTGCAAGATACGGACATAAACTATTTGCAAATGATTTCTTGATTACGAGAACTCTGGTTCTGTTATTGCAAGTTTTGTTCTCAATACGAACAAGAGGGTTATCATCAAACAAGAACAAAGTATATTTCAAAATAGGTGTTATTGATTCTTGATTAATCAATGTATTTTCAAAGCTTCCTGTTCTGTCAATTCCTCGACTTGGAATTTCGACATGAAAACAAGTTTTCTGTGTCGGATAGTATACTTCCATATCCTCCTTCATAGAACTGCCCAATGCTTTTCCGTAGCCCCCACGGAAGCAATCAGGATATACAGTTAACTTGAAATTTGCTTTATTAATGACACTTGTATCCGCTGTGATTTTAAACTCATTATTCAAAAGCTTTGCAACTTTTTCTGCGATCAAAAATGTCGCATGAACATTCCAGTGATGATCATATTTGTAAAACCATGAATATAAATCGCTGTTTTCTAAAAGTAAAACCTCTTTGGAATCCATATATTTCAGCTTGTTTTCTTTAAGGAATTCTATGTATTCATCATGCATCTGTGAATATCCGTGAGGCACAACTTCCGGAAAATCGGAAACGCTGTCATCCGATTTATCCGGTGTGATTAATGTTAAAAAAGAAATATTTTTTTCGTCTAACCACTTGGAAAAATCAATAATATTATTTTGAATCTTCTGCGATGGAGAATATGGAAATGCTCCTGTAAGATAACCATTAGATAGCTTGACAATACAATTTTTTCCTTTTACATTTAAAACAACTTCTTTTTGTAATAAATTATCAACTGCTCCTAATAAATCGGTTATTGAATCATGCAGCTTACAGCTTGTGTCTAAGTATCTTTCAACTTTAGTCGGTATCACCTGAGTGAAATCACAATATTTGGCTACCAAGCTCATAAATCTTTGTGATACTGAGGAGGACTGTTCTTCATTTTGGACGGGAGATTCATTTTCAGACTCGTCAAATGGATATTGCTCTGCAAAGGACTCAACAACAGGTACATCTGTGTTGCAAGTCCGGTTAGCTATAATGTTTTTGTTGACATAAGTTGAAATTGGTATAGCTCCAAAAACAACAAGCATCACAAAAAAGCAAATAGTAAAAATACTCTTCGTTAAAATAGATTTTTTTACCATCTTTATCCTCGCTTAATCATTCCATATATCTTTTAACCATTTTTTCTATAGCATCAACCGAACGAAAATTATCGTTTTCTATATCGTTAAATGTTATCTCAATTCCAAATGCAATATCAAGCTCAGAGATGAGATGAATCATTGTAAGAGACTGCACTCCATCCTCCTCCATCAAATTATCTGATGAAAGATTAATTCCGGGTACAAGTTCTGTAAGAATTTTTTCAATTTTTTCTTTCATGTAAATCATACTCCTTGTATTAAGTAATCTGCCAATCCAAATACAACAGAAGCAATTACTATAATCCAAACGCAAACATATTGATACTTTGAATAACGTTCTTTCAATATAATTCGAGCACCGATTATTGCCAATGCCGGATAGACACAAAATATCATTCCGGACATTATCGCATCCATAGATGTTCCGATTAAATAAAAAATTATTGCACCGTAGAAGAATAAACAAAACGCAACGGAAGCACATTTTTTCCCTTTTAGAGGAGCAAATGGATTTTGTCTCAATTTCAAGAAAATAAAAGCAAATACAATCGCAGGGATAATGTAAATAATACAGCAGGTTACAAAATAATCCGCAACATTTAATGTTTTTGTGTCAAATAAGTATGCGGTCGCAACAGATTCTCCGGCATCCATCAAAACAGCTATGAGTGCAATCACTATTCCGATAATATATTTTTTTTTTGTTCTTTTAACAAAGTATCATTACCGTTGCGTTTCCTTGTGATTATATCAATGTTCGGAAGAAGAAATGTAGAAATCATTACCAAACAAATCGGAATAAATCTCAATGGAACAAAAAGTCTGTCAACAGATGAAAACGCACTTGTAAAAAGCGAAATCAATGTATATCCGAGAAATAAAACAATAGAGCTTGTTCCACTGACTGCTTCCTGAAAAGTTAAATCAATATACTTCAATGAAACTAAATATAATAATTCCGAAAAAGCAGATAGGCAAAACGGCAATGCAATTACAGGATTGTTGACGATCGTCTGCCAAATAGAAAAGTCACTACTGCAAAAACCTGAAATATAAACGGCGATTGCGGCGACCAATCCGAAAATATGCACAGAAAATCTCAAGCTGAGCGGAGTATACTTATTCTCGGCATCAACAATCTTTTTGCCTGTAATATCATAAGCCAAATACAATACAAGCGAAACAATTATAAATAACAGCCACATTACTTGGTGTGATTACCTTTCTTTCTGAATAACGGACTTTTCCAAAAATCATATGGCACTTTTAATCCGATAAGGTTTTCAAATTCCTCCTTAACACCGTGATCTAAACACATCTGATAGAAGAATTCGCCGTTTGGATTGCCTTCGATAATGCACCAGCCCTTGTCGGTATGTGTCACATCCCAACCGATGTATCGGATTTCGGGAAGCATTTCCGCAGCTTCAGTGAGCATATTTTTTAAATCGGACCATTCCGGCATAAACATTCCCTGTATTTTTTGACCTGTAACGGGATTAATATCGAAATCACCAAACGAACTTTTTCCGTTCGTTACAACTTCTCCGGTTTCGGAATCAATCAACGCAACACAACTGTAATCTTCTCCGACTTCATCTTTTCCGTTGCCCAAAAGTAATCGCAGACACGGGTAGAAAAAGTGAACATTGCCTTTTATGTTTATTGTGGTTACACGTAATAAAGACATTTCATTCGGATTGATTTGACGGATAAATTCCGACGGGGAAATCAATTCTTCTAAAATCAACCTGTGGTCAATTTCGCGTTTAACTTCAGTGCTGGAAAGCTCCGCGGCTTCTTTCAACAAAGTGTCAAATATATTTTTCAAGTCATCGTTTTCATCGTATTCCAAGCGATGTACGCCTTCGGTAAGCTCCAAATTATTAGGCTTCACGAAAACCGCCGGATGTTTTTTGACAAATGAGTAAAAAACATCGTAATCTTTTTCATCAGAAAGCAACATAGCATCACGTTTGTAAAATGGTTTCAAAAACTCATATGCCTCAAACTTATTATCCAAAATATGCTTGAAGCTGTCTTTATTCAGAAAAGCCATGTAAAGAAATCGACTATCCCATGTAATATATTGAGTTTTTTCTTCATGAGTTTTTTGCTTGAAATTATAAGTTCCGTATTCAAGAATGCTTGTTCCGTAAACATATTGACAATAAATAGCACTATATACCGCATCATAATATTCATCCTTGTTATTGAAAAAGGGTGAATATTTTCTTTCAAGCAATTGCATATAGGCTTCCGAATAAAGCTCCGGTTGCTCAGTCACAAGTTGTCTACCGAAAGCAATCATCTCTTCATTGTTATCGGTTATCTTCATTTCTGCGGTTACGTCCTTTACATTACTTTCTAATATCAAAAACCCCGAAGCCCTTTATTCCATAGGAGCTTCAGGGTTTTGTTGGCGGAGAGCAAGGGATTCGAACCCTCGGAACATGTTTGGTGTTCACACGATTTCCAATCGTGCTCCTTCGACCAGCTCGGACAACTCTCCGTATCTGTCAAACAACGCTGATTATTATATAGTACAATTCAAAAAAAATCAAGTGTTTTTTTGAAAAAAAGCGAAATTACTGAAGTGCTGAAGTGAAAAGTTTATTTTCACATTTAAACAGTGGAAATTCATTATTCATAAAGCAATAAAAAATCACGGAGCAAAATGCCCCGTGATAAATAAAGGAAACGCTTTGCGTTATTTTGAAATGGTTTCCTTAACCGCCGATGCGAGACCTGCGACTCCCTGGATTTCGCTCGGAACAATAATCTTTGTTGCCTGACCGTTTGAGGCGGCTTCAAAAGCTTCAAGCTTTTTCATTGTGAGGTAACCTTCTCCGGGATTTGCATTATTGATAAGCTCAATTGCTTTTGCTCTTGCTTCGCCGACCTTATAAATTGCTTCAGCTTCGCCTTCTGCTTCACGGATTTTAGCCTCTTTTATAGCTTCTGCGGCGAGAATTGCACTTTGCTTATCAGCTTCTGCGGCAAGAATCTTACTTTCCTTCTGTCCCTCGGCAACAAGGACCTTACTCGCCTTTTCGCCTTCGGCAGTAAGAATAGCTTCTCTTCTCTGACGCTCTGCCTTCATCTGCTTTTCCATAGCATCCTGAATTTCTCTCGGAGGAAGAATGTTTTTAAGCTCAACACGGTTAACCTTAATTCCCCACGGGTCAGTTGCTTCATCGAGAATACCTCTGATTTTGGCATTGATTGTATCTCTTGATGTAAGAGTATGGTCAAGCTCAAGGTCACCGATAATGTTTCTGAGTGTGGTTGCAGTCAGGTTTTCAATAGCGGCTATCGGCCTTTCAACACCGTATGCAAAAAGCTTTGCATCTGTTATCTGGAAGAAAACAACGGTATCTATCTGCATTGTGACATTATCCTTCGTGATAACAGGCTGAGGAGGAAAATCCGCAACCTGCTCTTTGAGCGATACCTGCTTTGCAATTCTGTCAATAAACGGAATTTTTACATGAATACCGGCCTTCCAAGTGTCGCTGTAAGTTCCGAGCCTTTCAATGACATATGCCTTCGTTTGCGGAACAACTTTTACATTAGAGATGATAACAATGATTGCGATGATTGCGATAATTATGAATGTTGTTGCAATAGGTCCCATAAATATTCTCCTTAAAAATTATTTAACAATGAGCTTTACGCCTTCGATTTTTTGAATAATAACCTCTGTTCCGGCAGGAACAATATTATTATCCTCTGAACGGGCTGACCAACTCATTCCGTTTACCTCTGCCCTGCCCTTTGCGGCAAGGTTGTCAATTTCTTCCGTAACAAGTGCTTTTTTGCCGATAATACTGTCTGCATTTGTCGGAACGGAAGGCTTATTCTTCATTTTTCTGACAAGCGGTCTTGTTGCGGCAAGAGCAACCGCAGAAACAACAACAAATATTGTCAGCTGAAGCCATAACGGAGCACCAAACACCTCGGCAATCAAAGCACATAATGAGCCTGCCGCAAACCATATTGTTACAAGCTGAGCAGTAACAGCTTCAACAACAATAAAAGCAATCAGAGAAACAATCCACATTATAAGTGCCGTATTCAATATTTTCAGCTCCTTTCAACTGAATTATATTACTTTGCCTTCATAAAATCAACACATTTTATCTAACTTAAAAATTTGTTTAAAAATTATTCGACAAATTTCCTTTTTTTATTGTAATTTATTTTCCTCTGTGCTATATTTATTCTGTAAAAATGATTAAGGAGAGTAACAGATGGAAACAAAGAACTTATTTCGCATTTCGAATGAAGGCTATAACTGCGAAGATGTTGAACAGTATATCGCCGCTCTTAAAACGGAATATAAGAAGGTATATGAATACGCAAAGGCAGCAGGTGTAAACAACGAAAAGCTGAAAAAGATTTGCCTTGCTCTTTCGGAAGAAAACAAAAATCTTAAATCTGCTGAAAGCTCATCGGTTAATGCCGACTTTGTTTCGGATGTTGAAAATATTGTTTCTCTTTCAGAGAAAATCTCAACGGAATCGGCAGCTCTTAAGGCGAAGCTTTTAAAATAATGCTTTGCATTTCAGAACCTTGTTGTAGGTATACAATAATGAAAGGCAGTTCATGTTATGGGACAGTTCAGATTAAGAGATATAGAAGAATTTGACAATGATTTCAGAAAACTGATTGATGAGAAGGAGCTGCAGTCAGCTTCGCAAAACAGTCTTATTCCCGAATTGAATAAAAATGAAGAAACGGAAGTATTTTCAGGCGAAGACGAAACTCCTCTTATTGAAAAAGAAAAACAGAAGATTTTTGAGAATGTAATTTCGGATAACGGCGATTCCGACGACGAAGAGAACGACAGCTATTCCGATGCTGAAGAAGATAAAAAGAGCGTAAAACAGCCCAAGGGTCTCGGCGTGTTAAAATCTCTTACGATTGTTTTGCTTGTCGCTACCGTTCTTATTTTTGTTTCAGGTTGCTTTGTTTCGGTTTTTCTTGATAATAACGGTCTTTCCGTCGGCGGTTACTGCTTCAATACACAGAGCCAGGATATTGATTCGCTCGGAATAAGAAACGGTGACCTTATTATTTCAAAAAAGACGGATATCAACAGCATAAATGCAAATGATGTTGTCAGCGTTCCCTCGTTAACCGGTACAGGCTGTGATGTTCAGATTGTAAAGAACATATACATCAACGGCATAACCGAAAATATCAACACAATTGCTATTGATGATGGATACGCAGTTGAAAGCTCCATACCGAATTCCAGCAGCTACGGAACGGTCAGAAGATATATTCCGTATGTCGGCAAGGCTATCACATTTGCAATGCACAATGCAATTCTCGTCTGCATTCTTTTTGTTCTTATCGCTGCTCTCTGGTGTGTTGTTCTGGTTATTATTGAGAAAAAAATATCCGAACGCAAAAGAGAATTTTATAATTAACGAAGAAGCTCCTTACCGCAAAAAGTAAGGAGCTTTAATCATATTTCAACTTCAATTATATCCGGATTTTTCTGAGCAAGCTCAATTATCTCTGACATGGATGTTGTTCTTGCTTTTTTGATTGTGACAATAAGCTTAACCGTTCCGTCAACATTTCTTTTCATTTTGCAGGATTCAAAGCTGATGTTAATTTCGGCGAGAGCTTTTTTGAATGAATCAATTGTACTCTGATTTTCTCTGATAACAATTGTGAATTCGTTGACTGTGTTTTCAAGACCCGAGAAGAATTTATGAAGAATGACCTGAAAAATAATCATCAGAACAGTAGCGCTTATTCCGATTGTATACATTCCCGCTCCTATTGCAAGACCGACTACCGCAGTAGCCCATATTCCTGCGGCGGTTGTAAGTCCTTTAATGGAAACATCCTTAACAAAAATAACACCTGCTCCGAGGAAACCTACTCCGGTAATAACATTTGAAGCGATTCTTGAAGCATCGGCACTTATGCCGTCAACAACAACAATATCAAGGAATCCGTATTTTGAAACAACAATCGAAAGAGCCGCACCGAGAGCAACAATCATATGTGTTCTTATGCCGGCATCCTTTTGCCTTCTGCTCCTTTCAAGTCCAATCATAGCTCCGCAGAGTGCCGCAAGAACCATTCTGATTATGTAAAATGAATTTTCCGAGAAATCGGCGATTACATCCGAAAAGATTTCTTTCATTATATGGTATCCCCCTCTTCAAACTTTTCAATATAATAGCATAAAGCTTCCGTAAAATCAATACAAAATGTGTCCGTTAAGGCAAGAATGATATTTACCAAATAACCGTAACAACATTGTTTTGAATTTCGTAAGAGGAATCTTTGCGATATTGATTTTTTACAGATTCCGCAAAAGCCTGTGCCATTGAGTCTTCGGGAAATTCAATTGAACATTCAAGAGTAAGACTGCTTGGCTCATATAGATTTTCACTTAATTTGAACCCGTTAATCCACCAATGCTCTTTCTGAATGTCAAATATAACATTATCGCCAGCCGAAAGCTTTAAGGTCATATTCATTTGGCTGTCATAGCATTTGTAAAATGTTCCTATATTCCCCTCTTCACGGTTATAAATACCAACCTCTGCCCCGTTTGTGAAAAGATAATTCCCCTTCCATGCCTGAATCATCCATTCTTTTCCGTCATAATCGAACTTATATCTTCTGGTTATGTAATTATAAAACGGAGTTGTGTAGCTGAACAAATCATAAAGAAAGCAAAATCCGAAATCACGCATCCACGAGTTTACCGTTGCATAAATCATAAGGTCATAAACAGAGCATTCAAATCCGAGAAGCTGAATTCCTTTCTCATCGGGGCCATAGGCGTAACCGTCATCGGAAAGATATATGTCTGTATGAATTTCTTCGAAATTTCCGTCAATGAAATATACTTTCAGAACTATCCTCTTCGAGCCGTCATCACCATACGGTACGGAATAAACCTCTGCCGATTCAATAACTGACATATATGCTCCGAAAATATAAAGTACAAGGGCGAGAGAGGAATTATTGTTTGCGTTCGCTTTGTCCCTCAATGAATAAATTGAATTTCTTATTGCCGTAGTGTCTGTATCAGATAGCTTGTAAAATAGTTCAAGTCCATTGGATTTAACGGGGATTTTCTGAAGAATACCGACAATATCAAGCTCTGAATTTTCTTTAATATAATTGCAAAGCTCAAGAGCATTTGAATCATCAATCTCAACATCAATGAATTTTCTTCCGAAAATCAACTCATATAAAAAGATTGCAGGCTTCAGAAAATCCATCATTTTCGATGCTGAAACTATATTTTTTTCGGATAGGAAATAAGATGTTTCGCTGTTTTGGACCGCATATGTATTCAAGCCTGCACAGTAAAAAAGAATAACCGCAACCATCAAAACCGAAACAATTCTGTATAAAAATTTCATTTTAAGCTCCTTCATATTTCTGTAATAAGTTTAACATAATCTATTTTCTGTTTCAAGTATACAGATAGAAACTTAACTGAAATTTAATTTTAAGGAACTGATATTTAATTTTAAGGAAACACTTGTAAAAATCAACTCATTATGATATTATTCGAAATGTATAAGTAATTAAAACTTATTTATATCGCAATTTTTCTTTACAGGAGTGATACCATGATAAAAATAGGAATTGTCGGTTACGGCAATCTCGGAAAAGGTGTTGAAGCCGCTGTCTGGAACAATTCAGATATGAAGCTTGTTGCTGTTTTTACAAGGAGAGACCCTTCCTCTTTAAAAATTAAAACGCCTGACGCAAAAGCTCTTTCTTACTATGACATTGAAAAATATAAGGATGAAATTGATGTTATTATCAATTGCGGCGGAAGTGCAACAGATCTTCCCGAAACAACTCCTTATATTGCTCAATATTTCAATGTTATTGACAGCTTTGACACTCACGCAAGAATTCCCGAGCATTTTGCAAATGTTAATTCGAATGCAAAAGCAGCAAATAAAACGGCAATTATTTCCGTTGGATGGGACCCGGGAATGTTTTCGGTTAACCGTCTTTATATGAATGCAATTCTGCCGAATGGAAAGGATTACACCTTCTGGGGCAAGGGCGTCAGCCAGGGACATTCGGATGCAATCAGAAGAATTGAAGGAGTTATTGATGCAAAGCAGTATACCGTTCCCGTTGAAAAAGCGATGGCGGCTGTCCGCAACGGAGAATCTCCCGATTTCACAACAAGAGAAAAGCATACACGTGAATGCTATGTTGTTGTGGAAGACGGTGCAGACAAAGCCAGAATCGAAAATGAAATAAAAACAATGCCGAATTATTTTGCGGATTACGATACAACCGTTAATTTTATTTCTATGGAAGAATTCAAGGCAAATCATTCCGGAATTCCTCACGGCGGAAATGTTATAAGAAACGGATTTACAGGTTTTGACAAAACAACAAAGCATACCATTGAATACAGTCTGAAGCTTGAATCAAATCCTGAATTTACAGGCAGCGTTATTGCCTCCTACGCAAGAGCGGCATATAAACTGAACGCTTCGGGCGATTTCGGATGCAAGACCGTATTTGACATTGCACCGTCAATGCTGATTGATGCAGATGGCGATTATATCAGAGCACATTTATTATAATTCAGAAAGGATTTTTTAATATGAAAATTACATTTATGGGTGCAGGAAGCACCGTTTTTGCAAGAAACGTTATCGGAGACTGTATGTGCTCCGAAGCCCTCAGGGATTCTGTTTTTGCACTTTATGACATCGACGGCACAAGGCTTGAAGAAAGCAGAGTTATTCTTGAAGCAATGCGTAAAACAATGGGCGGTTACGGCAAAATAGAATGCTATCTCGGCGTTGAAAACCGCAAAGAAGCTCTTCGTGGGGCAACCTTTGTTGTTAATGCGATTCAGGTTGGACTTTATGACCCCTGCACTATAATCGACTTTGAGGTTCCGAAGAAATACGGCCTTCGTCAGACCATTGCCGACACTCTCGGAATCGGCGGAATCATGCGTGCATTGCGTACAATCCCCGTTCTTGAGGGCTTTGCCCGTGATATGGAAGAGGTCTGCCCCGATGCACTTTTCCTCAACTACACAAATCCCATGGCTATGCTTTCGGGATATATGCAGAGATACACCGGAGTTAAAACTGTCGGTCTCTGCCATTCTGTTCAGGTATGCAGTGAATCGCTTCTCAACGAGGTTGATATGCAGGATAAGCTTGAAGGCAGAAAAGAATTAATCGCAGGCATTAACCATATGGCGTGGCTTCTCAAAATTCAGGATAAGGACGGAAATGACCTTTATCCCGAAATCAAATCCCGTCTTGAGAAAAACAATTATAAGCTTGACGATAAAGAATGCTGGAATAAAGTTCGCCTTGAATACATTAAGAATTTCGGCTATTACTGCACAGAATCAAGCGAACATAATTCGGAATACAATATGTTCTATATCAAGAGCAAGTATCCCGAGCTTATAGAGAAATATAACATTCCTCTTGACGAATATCCCCGCCGTTGCGTAAATCAGATTGCAGGCTGGAAAAAGGAATATGAAGAGCTTGTTGCAAACGGAGTTAAAACTCATGAACGCACAAAGGAATATGCTTCTCACATCATGGAAGCTATCGTTACTTCTAAGCCTTATCAGATTGGCGGCAATGTTCTTAACACCGACCATCTGATTACAAATCTTCCTGCCGAAGCCTGCGTTGAAGTCCCCTGCCTTGTTAATGGTTACGGCGTTCAGCCTTGCCATGTAGGTGCTCTTCCCGTTCAGTGTGCGGCAATGAACATGACCAATATCAATGTTCAGCTTCTTACCATTGAAGCTGCAAAAACAAAAAAGAAAGAGCATATTTATCAGGCGGCAATGCTTGACCCTCATACCGGCAGTGAGCTTGATATTGACACAATCAAGAAGATGGTTGATGAGCTTATAGTTGCTCATGGTAGCTTTATGCCAGAATATAAATAATTATGAAAAGAATTATCGCTTCTTTTGTTGCATTTATTATGTCTTTGTTTGCGGCATTTCCCGGAATAGTCGGCAACAACAATAATAATAACGATTCATATGACGGTCTTGTGAAGCCCGAAACATGGGCTATGACTGACGGTCTGGGCAGAACTCTTCCAATGAAGGCAGAGGTCGGCGAAAAGAATAATCAGAAGTTTGTCGGAATGTTCTATTGGACATGGCACACAAATTTCGCTTCATCATTGACCCCGAAAAATGCAACCGAAATTCTTGCGGAGCATCCGGAAATTCTTTATGATTTCGATTCGCCGATATGGGAAAGTGAATCCTTTTATCCCGACGGCAGACCGTTTTTCTGGAACGAACCCATATGGGGATATTATTCTGACCTTGATGAATATGTTATCCGAAAGAATGCGGAGCTTCTTGCTGATGCAGGTGTTGATGTAATATTCTTTGATTGCACAAACGATACCGCAACATGGGATAACGCCTGCCTCAAGCTCTTTGAAGTTTTTGAAAAAGCAAAAAATGACGGCGTAAATGTTCCTCAGATGGCGTATATGCTCCCGTTTTCAAACGATGTCAAAACAACAACGGTTTCGCTCAAGCACCTCTATAACGAGATTTATTCGCAGGGAAAATACAAGGACTTATGGTTTATGTGGGACGGCAAGCCGATAATCATGGCACATTCGGACGGATTGAATAAATCCGACCCTCTTGAAAAAGAAATTCTGAATTTCTTTACCTTCAGAACGAATGAACCGTCATATTTCACTCCCGACAGATTTTTCTCTGCAAAAACATGGGGTTGGTGCAGTGACTATCCGCAGGCGAAATACGGATATTCTCTTAACGGCAGAGTTGAGCAGATGTGTGTTTCCGTTGCTCAGAACGCCAAAGACGGCAAGCTTTCCGCACAGAATGCCGAAGGTAATGTTCAGGGAAGAAGCTTCACGCACGGTGAATTCAGCTATTCATATAATTACGGCGGTAAAACAGTTACCGTTGATAAGAATATCGAAAATTCTGATTTCTACGGTCTCAATTTTCAACAGCAGTGGGATTACGCAATTGAATGTGACCCCGATTTCATTTTTGTTGACGGTTGGAACGAATGGATAGCAGGACGATTTTCTGAATGGGAAGGCACGAAAAACGCTTTCCCCGATCAATTCAGCGATGAACACAGCCGTGATATTGAACCGACAGCAGGCCGATTGAAGGACTATTATTACAGTCAGCTTGTTGCCAACATAAGAAGGTTCAAGGGAATTGATGAAACAACCGAAGAATCAAACGGAATAAAAACATATTATCATTACGAAAACAGCACCTATAACCGCAATTGTGACGGCTGGGTCGGAACGCATTATGTTAATAACACAATGAGAAATGACTTTATAAAAGCAGAAGTCAGAAACGATAATAAGAATGTTTATTTCAGAATTTACTGCAAGAATGACATTTCCCCATATACCGATGATGCCTGGATGAGAATTCTCTTTGATACTGACACAAGCGGAGTTTCCGCAAACTGGGAAGGATTTGAATATATTGTCAACAGAGAAAATGCAACCGAGAATACTCTTGAAATTGAAAAATCAACAGGCGGTTGGAATTTTGAAAATTCAGGTTCTGCGGAATATTCGGTTGACGGAAATTGTATGACCGTTACCATTCCCCTCTCCGCACTCGGTCTTTCGGCAGACAATGTTCATTTCAATTTCAAGCTTTCAGATAATATGCAGACTGATGGTGACATCATGGATTTCTACTTGAACGGCGATGTTGCCCCCGGCTCAAGATTTACATTTGTTTATTAATAAGTTCATTAAAAAAGTCACCGGTCGAACACAAAAATGCTTGACCAGTGACTTTCTTATTTTATTAGATTTCAGAATTATGAAGTTGAAAAATCCGTTTTATGCTTTAATCAGCTTTTAAACATCTGACTGTTACACGGTGGGAGCGTGAAAAGTTGCAGGTAAAAAATGTCAAATCCCAGTTGCCGGATTTCATTTCTTCAATGTCAGTCGGTTCGAGAATATCAATAACATCAACTTCATATCGAAAAATATTGCCGTCCATGTCGGTTATTGTAATTTCATCACCCTGCTTGAGTCTGTTTATTCTGCCGAAATGTGCTCTGTAATTATGACCTGCAATTACAATATCATCTGAATAAACGCTTCCCGAATATCTGCACGGCATTATTTTTAAATTTTCATCCGTCCAGACTGATGAAACGGGCAAAGACAAATCAAGAGCAGGAATATCCAGAATAGCAATGCACTTTACGCCTTTTATTTCTTTTTCAGGCATATCCATAAAGGGATAAACCTTCCAGTTTTCTTCATGGGAAGGTATTTCATTCGTCAGCTCTGAAACGATTTCTCCGGAAAAATTATCTGCATTTTTATCCTGCGTAAAGTTATAGACAAAACAAATCACGGCGGAAACGATAAAAAATGTTCCCACCGCAATTAAAATATTGCTGATTTTTGTATTATTCTTCATTTTTTCTTCGTAACGAAACACCTGTTATGATAATAATAAATCCTATTGCAAATAGAACGGGAACAGGCCACCAGAACTGTCCTGTCATGGGCAATTCGACTTTTGTCGGTGTTTCTCTGACTTCTTTTACATTTTCGGCAGGAGATTCATTCCTTGCGTGCTTTGAATAAGGAACCATCGTAACCTTTTCGGTATAAGGAGCTGTTCCGCCGGCAACCGGACCTGCGGTTTCGGTTTGAGGAGCATGGATTATTTCGAAATGATGAACCGGCTCTTCTTTTTCAACAATAGAATAACCGTCGGGGCAGGATTCCTCAACAACAAGCCACTTATGGCTTGCATCCTTGTTTTTCCATTCATATTTCCAATTGTTTTCATCGTTCAGAATAACACTGTCCGCAACTAAACCATCGCAGAGAAGATTAATCTTTATGTTGTTTGGTCTTTCATCCTCCATGCCGTCATCATTCCATATGATAACAACGGAAATATCAATTGTTTCTTCAGACTTGTTATATGACGCTTTCGGATAAGCCGTAACATCAGCCGATGATTTGCCTGCTGTGTCATTAAATTCGGGAAGAACAATAATAAACGGAGCAAAGGAATAGGATGAACCGTCAGGATTATCAATTCTGTCAATTTCAACAAGGTAATAACCCCTGTCAAGCTCCGAAAAATTAATTTTTCCGTTTTCATCGGAGGAAGATGATTTTTCAGCTTCAATTCCGTCCTTTTTAATTGCAGTATAAACGGAAAAAGCAGTTGTGTCAAGCTTTTCTGAGGTTGAAACATCAACCGCAATGCTGTGCTCGGCAAACTTATCAAGAAGCTGAAGATTGTTTCCGCCTCTGTAATCTGCAATGCGATAAATGCTTGCCTTGGCACTCGCAATCGGCGTGTCATTATATTTGCAGATAAGATGCAAGGAACAGTCCTGCACCGCAGAAACGGGCAAGACGAAGCTGAAACACAATATAACAAATGTCAATGCAAATGAGATAAATCTTTTTTTCATATCATTCACCGATTTTTTCTTTTTTTGCTTATAATCAGCGGAAAAATCAAACCTATGCACGAAAAAGGAACAAATAGTATAACCGCAATAAGTACGGGACTGATTACCGCACCATCAGCCGTAACCTGAAGAACCTTTTCGAGATTGACATCGGTAACTCTGTGACCTCTCACGAGAAGCCTATGAGTGTTAATTCCGTATGGAGTGCAGGTTACAAGAGTTGCGTAATCCATATTCTTTTTAACAAAGAGAGAATCTCTGTCATCCGGCTCGACAATAAGAATTCTGTCAATCTCATACCAGATTGTTTTGCCTAAAACCGTAAAGGAGAAGAAATCCCCTTCCTTGAGCTTGTCGAGGTCCGTGAAAAGCTTTGCACTCGGTAGTCCACGGTGACCCGAAATAACGCAATGAGTTGAACTGCCGCCAACAGGGAGAGAGCTCCATTCAAGATGACCGGTTGCAACCTGAAGCACATTTTCGTCAACGCCGTGATAAATCGGAAGCTTAACATCCAAGGATGGGATTTCAACATATCCCATCATTCCCGAACCGGTAACATCAAGAAGACTGTTATACTGTTTAAGCTCTTCTTCGGAAAGCTTGTTCATGAATCTGTTTTTTACAACCTTCTGATTGAATTCAACAGCTTCCTCATAAAGCCTTGTGTTTTCACTTTCGTCAAGACTTTCAAGGCTTTGGTCGTAATTTTTAATCATATGCGAGGCGTTACGCCTGTTAAGCATATTGCTTACTGTCGGATACAGCACTAAGGACAATCCGATAATAAAAACCAAGAAAGCAATGATATTTGATTTCTTTTTGCTTTTTTTCATCAGACTCTCCCCAATGCTGTATCGCAATTAAGCGATACAGCATTAAAATCAACAATTTAAATCAGCCAACCTGCTGCTCGGTCTTTTTCTTTGAAATGAAATAGATTGCGGCACCGAGAACAAGAACTGCACCTAAACCTGTGAAGATATAAGTACCGATACCACCTGTTGTGGGAAGAACCGAACCCTTTTCATTCATGATTGATGCACTGCCGTCGCCGGTAGCGGAAACTGAGAAGAAATCATCATCATCAACGATGTCATAAGTGATTTCGCCGTTATCGTCAATTTCTGCATCAAGAGTAAATGTGATGTCATCTATTGCGTTATATCCGGAAGGTCTTGCAGATTCTTCGATTTTATATTTACCTGATGTAAGTCCCTTGAATTCGAAGGTAGAGATGGATGCACCGTCAATTTCTTCAACAAGCTCATAGTTACCGCTTACTGAATCCAGCTTTGAAAGTTTGAATGATGCACCAATCAAAGCATCGCCGTTTTCGTCAACCTTGTTGAGAGTAAGCTTGAAGTTATAAACCTTTGCCTTGCTCGGGGGAGTTTTGCCAAGGTCGCTTGAATTGTTGGGGTTGTTTGAGAATTCGCAGTATGCTGAGTTTTCGTTACCTGCTGAA
Source organism: Ruminococcaceae bacterium UBA1730 (assembly GCA_002315935.1). Taxonomy (GTDB): domain Bacteria; phylum Bacillota; class Clostridia; order Oscillospirales; family Acutalibacteraceae; genus CAG-177. Next base: position 6,879 of record DCII01000048.1, on the reverse strand, counting down.
CCGCTGACGAAATTCTCATTGAGCTTTGCAAAGTATGTTACAACAACTGTTCCGCCTGTGATAGCGTTATCGCCTGACTTGATGTCTGCACATTTCCATGAAAGTGCTCTTGTTGATGTGCTTGCTGTGAATTTTGAAGCAACATCGGTTGAACCGTTCTTGATGGTTGTGGCGTGAGTTGAGTCTGTGTAGTAATCGAGTGAATCGGGAAGAGTATCGTAAATATTGAGAGTGTAAGTGTCATAATCGGAAATCTCTGTTGCGAGGGTAACTGTAACCTGGAACTTGATGATGTCTCCCTGCTTCTTTTCAACTCCCTTAACATTTGCAGTATCCTCGACTATAACCTTGTCAAGTGTTGTTTTGCTGGTCTTGGGAGTAATCTGAAGGTCTGAATCAACAACCTTGATGATGTTGATTGAAGCTGCATCGTCTGTGCCGTTAACAGCGGTTGTATCCTTGATAAGATAGTAACCGGGAACAACTTCAACCTCGTTCACGGTAGCGGTAAGCTGCTTATAAGGAGTTGAAGTGAAATCGCAGAATACTGACATAGCGGCTTCTTTTTCGTTGTCATTGTAGGTCTTTGATTCGGTGTCCTTAACTGAATCAATTGCTGCCTGAAGGGTTGCTGAATCAACATCTGCACCTGCAGTTGCTGATGCGGGTTTGTTTACACCGTACTTGACATTTACGAGCTGACCGTCTTCAACTGAGCCGGTGAACATCTGGAAAATGTCATAGGTGTGGGTGTTGGTTGCTTCTTTGCTGATTTTGGGGTTTGTTCCTGCTGCGAAAGCCATGCTTGCCATTGCAAAAACAAGCATAACGGCAGTCAGAACTGCGAGAAATTTTTTCATGTTGTTTTACCTCTCTTTAAATAATTTATTTGTTTATTGATACTGCTCTGCGTTTCCTGTTTATCATAATATAAACAGATGCAGACAGCATAATCACCATAATTCCTGCGGCGTAATAAACGCCTGTTCCGATTCCACCCGTTTTCGGCAAATCATATTTCGGGCGTGGGACATTGACTACTATAATCGGGTTATCGGGATTTAGAAGAGCTTCTTCAAGTGTACCCTGACCTATCAGATTGGCTGAAGTCACATTCGTTCTGTAAGGATTGGAAGCACTTGTTGTATATGAAAGAACATAAGGTCCGTATTCGGTTTCGTCCTTCATATATCCGTCAGGAGCACTTATTTCTTTGAAATAATATGTTCCCGATTGGAGATTTGTGAAATCAATAACTCCGTTTGCATCCGAAACAGCTTCACCGATTTTGGCGTTTGTCGTTCCGTCTTTAGTGTAGATTTCGAACGAAGCTCCCGGCAAAGGATTACCTGAATCATCCTGCTTCAGAGCTTTTATTTCATACTGCATTCCCGTTATGACGGGGGAAGTCAATGAAATCTGACCGGTGCCCGAGGTTCCCGTTGAGCTTGAGGTCTGGTAAGTGATTATCGTGCTGGCATTTGTCTGAACATTTGCCTGAGTGTTTGCGGTAACGGTTGTTCCATTATTTATAAGTCCCGTGCTCCTCGGAGCAACATACTTAATTTTGTATATAAGCTCGGCAATGTTGTTAAACCATCCTGAGGAAGCCTCCGAAGCATTGAGCGAAGAAACCTTCGGATTCCAGCTTATTGATTTTCCGTCTTCGCTGATTGAAGCGTTTCCGGTAACAAGCTCTCCCTTTACGGCGGAGGCGACAATATCAGTTGCAAATATTCCTTCGTCTGTTCCGAAAGTCTGGCTTCCGACTGTGTTACCCATCGAATCGCTCAATGTGCCGATTTCAACATCCTGGAAATGCGACAGAACCTTTTCAACCATTGAATTATTCAGCGTGATAATGAATGTGTTGGATTCGCCTTCGGCTTTATCTGCTCTTCCGACCTGATACCAACCGTAATTATCCTTAACCTTGAGCTTTTCTGCCGTTGCGGCATCAAGAGGACCGAGCTTCATGCTGACATAGCCCTGACTGAAATTATTGTTGCAGGTGTATCTTATCATTGTGATGGATTGAGCCTCTCCTGCAACGCTGAATTTAAACACAAGTGTAAACGGCAATTTATAATCCGTGCTTGAAGTCGGGAATAAAGGCAAGGCTGTTGTGTCGCCTTTTTTGTTCCAGCATTTCTCGCAATGTGCCTGATGCTTGCTCCAATTTTCATCAACATCGTCATCAGTTGCGTTGTTGGTTTCAATAACAAGTCCCGTGTCGTCGTTGACGATATAACTTGTCAGAAGATTTTGGAAGTCAATATCAAGTGAAAGATAGACAAGGAATTCATTTTCGATACCCGTCGGAATAACGTTTTTCTGACCTCGGATATGCTCAAGTGTATCAATCTTCTGACTGACGGTATTTCCTTTATATTTACCGCTGACAATCTGCCATTCGTTGGCATCATCAAACCTGTTGATTACATCGTTGTTATCAAGTATGCTTTCTGAAACGGTTGTGTATTCGTAGGTGCCTGTGTAGCCTCCCGAATAATTATCTGCAACCGTTGTCATAACAACTGCGGAAAAACTTGATTGCTTATAGGTAATCTGAGTATTGTCTTCGTTAGACAAGGCAATTTTGAGAATTTCTGGTTCTTCATTTTCAACGAAATGAACAATATTCAGTCTTTCATTTTCGCCTGCAAAGGATTCCTTTGCGGAAATCGAAACATTGACAGGCGATTCCGGCTCAATTTCTTTTCCGTCTTTGACAAGAGAAATATCAAATACTCTTGACGAAATCGGTTCTTCCTCCGAAATTGCATCTTTTGTTTTCTTGACGAAATCCTTATATTCTCTTGAGAATTTATTGAATTCCTCAACCTTCAGCTCCGTTCCGTCCGGAATTTTTGAAAGATAGGTATATTCAACCTTTATTTCTGTGTCATTCACAGCTGCCTCAAGCGTTCTGATTTCCTGTTTATCCTCCGTCTTCCGGCAGGCAATCACATAATCCGCTACCTCAGTGTCAACAAATGAAACTCCATCCGTTGAAACATTTGCACACATCAGCTCGGAAATTCCGCCGTCTTTGTCAATCTTGAGCACTGTCCTTCTGCATTCATATAATAATGTATTAAAGATAATCCTAAACGAAAGAGGGCGTTTTGGAGTAATTTTTTCTCCCGATGAATCCGAAAAACTTATACGAATTCCGAAAAGCTCGCAATCTTCATATCCCTCGAAAGAACCGTTTGGTTTAATCTCGGAAACATGAAGCTCCGTTCCTTCGGGAAGACAACCGTTTGAAGCCGATGCGAAAACAGAATATTTTTCGGTTTCAATGTTGAATTCCTGACCAGGCATTTTCAGCAGGCATTCATCCGAATGCTTATGCTTTTCAAGTCCGCAGACAAGCTCTTCGCCACTATAGCAGGACTCATTGTGTTCATGTTCACATTCAAATCCGCAGCAATAAACAGCAGAATTAACCTCCTGCGTAAAGCACAGCATATCGTGCTCATGCTCCGTCTTTCCGCAGATAACATTTCCGACCGAATCATAACATCCGTCTGAATGTATGTGCTCCTCAAATCCGCAATATGTATCTGCATTTTCCATAGTCAGCGTTATCGCAGGTATTATCAACACATAGCAGGTGATGAATACCGAAACTGCGGCGAAAACGGAAATTGCTTTATGAAGCCACTTTCTTCTGCTTTGTTTATTGAGTTGTGAGAATATGACTTTAAATCTGTCTTTCATCTCATCCCTCCGAAATATTATTCAACCGGACCGAATTTCTCCAAAGGCCAGATTCGGAATACAACTTTTCCTTTTATCTGTTCCTCGTCTATGCAGCCTATTGCCGCCATTCTTGAATCCAATGAGGTTTTTCTGTGGTCACCCATGAAAAACCATTTTTTATCGGGAACCTGATACGGAAGCTCTATGTCACATTCGCCTAACGCCTTTTCCTGAACATAAGGCTCCGTCAGCTTGATTCCGTCAACAAAAACATTACCTTCGCTGTCAATGTTTATTTTTTCTCCCGGTCTGCCGACACATCTTTTAACAAGAAGCTTGTTGCCGTGATAAAAACCGACAAGGTCACCGGAATTGAAATTTGAAATTGAAACGGCAATAACAATATCGCCCTCCGAGAGAGTCGGAGTCATTGAAGAGCCGTAAATTCTGAAAACCGGCAGAAAGAAAACCGCCACAAGCACTGCCGCCGCCGCCGCAACAATCATTGAATAAATAGTTGTCCTAACGGCTCTGCGATAGACTTTTTTCTGATTTTCACGGTTCAGCTCATTTTCGAGCATTTCAACATCGGGAGAATCGTTCTGTGCAATTGCTTTCTTTTTTCGTAATATCATAATTCAATCGCTCTGCTCCGCAGATTTTTCATCCTTGTTCTCTGCGTCCGATTTTTTCTTTATTGCGAGCTTATATTCTTCAGCCGCCTTGTCTGCCGCTTCGAAAATTCCGCTCAATTTCAGAAAAGCTTCCGCAAGAGTTCCGCTTTCTTTAAATGTATAATCATAGTTCTGAAAATTTGCCTCAAGCTCGGCAATTTTTTTTATCAGCTCATCATTTTTCCTTGTCTGCTCTATCAGCAGCTCAAGAAGCTCGGAACGGGACATCCTTTTTAATTCTTTTTCAGTCATAGTCTCACCGATTATTTCATCACTTTAATGTATTATAACATTAGCACATTGCCAAAAGGTTGCCAAAATTCATATTTTGTAGTGATTTTTTTAAATTTTTGTGATATAATTTCCAAAACGGAGGGATTATTGTGACATTTTTTACTACCGCCATGGTCGGAGCACTTATCGGAAGCATTTATATTTGCTTCGGAATCACGGCATATATTGATCGTTCAACAAGAAAAGAGGAAATTAATCCTTTTCTTAATCTACTTCTTTGCTGTTTTCTTCATCTGATAGTCTGCGTTGTTTCCTATTATTTTGACGAGCATCCGTTCAATAACAGTGTTCAATATATTCTCTGCACATTATATCCTATTCTTGGTTATCTTGAATTGTTCTACTATATCCGTTATTTAGAATCCTCCTGCGGAGCCAACAGAAGAATAAAAAAGTCAATCAGAATTTTCAATATTACGGTCTTGGCATTGAATATGGTCACAACAATATGTTTGCTTCCGTTCGGATTGATTTTTTCAATCACTCCCAGAGGAATATATATAAGAGGCTCCATGTTTTTCGTTACTTATCTGTTCATTTTCATAGCACTTCTTGTGCTTATTATTTTCACAATTATCGTTCAGCCTTCTCCGAGAAAAACGGCGGCATATATTTCATACAGCATTTTGCCCATTGCCGCAAGTGTCATAATGGTTTTGCTGAACACCAACAGCATTGTAACGGATATTTCAACAATGCTTTCGTTTGTTATTCTCTTCTCTTTCGTCTATATGGATGACCGAGACGAAATTCTGAAAAGAGAAATGAAACTTGCCGAATACCGAACCGACATTATGATGAGCCAGATTCGTCCTCATTTTATCTATAACACTCTTTCGACGATTGCCGCCCTCTGCACCGTTGAACCTGAAACGGCACAGAGCCTCACAACCGAGTTTTCTGATTACCTGAGAACTAATCTTAACCTCGCAAAAATGCAGAAGCTAATCCCCTTCAATGAAGAGCTTAACCACATAAAAAAATATCTCGACATTGAAAAGGTTCGTTTCGGAAACAGAATAAATGTTGAATATGACATCAAAGAAACTGATTTTTATGTTCCGTCTCTTTCACTTCAGCCGATTGTTGAAAATGCCGTCAAGCACGGTATTCTCAAAAAAGAAGAAGGCGGAACCATCCGGATTTCGACTGAGAAAGCAAAAGATAAAATTATTATTATAATTAAAGATGACGGAGTTGGATTTGACAGCGAAAATATGAAGGCAGAAGAAGGACATTACGGCTTATCAACAACAAAAGAACGAATCAGATTATTGCTTAACGGAGATTTTGAAATAGATAGCATTCCGAATGAAGGCACTCAGATTAAAATCAGTATCAGAATTGGAGAGAATTCATAAATGAAAATTGCAATAGCCGATGATGAGCAGATATTGCTCAATTACATGATGAAGCTTGTTGAAGAGCTTCTTCCCGAAGCGGAGATTGACCTTTTCGGTAGCTCGGCAAAGCTCATTGAATCCGCAAGAAAGAAAAAATATGATATTGCGTTTCTCGATATTCAGATGCCGGGATATTCGGGAATTGAGCTTGCAAAGGTAATGAAGGAAACAAACAACAGCCTTAACATAATTTTTGTAACCGGTTATGACGGATATGAAAGCAAGGCGATGGAGCTTTTCGCATCGGGATATGTCAAAAAACCTGCAACAAAAGAAAAAATCCGGATTCAGCTTGATAACTTGAGATACCCCGTGATAAAAAAGCAGAAAAGAGTTTTTGCCAAAACCTTCGGCAATTTCACTCTGTTTGTTGACGGTAAACCGGTAAAATTCTCAAGAAACAAAACCCTTCACGCAGTTGCTTATCTTGTTCATTGCAGAGGTTCGGTTGTCAGCAGAAAAGAGCTGTCTTCCGTTATATTTGATGACGGAATCTATGATTCGAACAGAATAAGCTATATAAGCAAGCTCTGCTCCGATATGCAGTCAACCCTTAACGAATTGAATGCCGGCAATATTATCCGGATTACTCCGGCAGGTCTGTCAGTCAACGTCAATGAATTCGACTGCGATTTATATGCTTTTACTGACGGAGATAAAAATGCAGAGAAAAAATATCAGGGAGAATATATGTCACAGTTTGATTTCGGAATGGAAACAGAGGGAATGCTCAACTCAATGCTTATAAAATAATATTTTTCTAAGGAAACGCTGATTAAATCGGCAAGCAAGATTTTCGA
>DCII01000019.1 GCA_002315935.1 Ruminococcaceae bacterium UBA1730 | reverse complement strand
TTTGTGTATTTCAAGGTTTTGTAACGCATTTCACACCAAAACAGACCGAAAAGATGCGACGACGCATTTATTCAGCGTTTCCTTAATATCATTATGTTCAAGCATCTGTGGTTCGCCACTTTCGATTTCGGCATTAAAAAGAGTTAAATGAATTGTTATGTCGGGATATGTGTGGTCAAGCTCCATGAAAATATCATCCACCTTAACAGACACACCGATTTCCTCCATACATTCCCTTTTAAGAGTCTGCTCAAGAGTTTCGCCCTTTTCCTGCTTACCGCCGACAAATTCCCATTCAAGTGCCCTCGTTTTATTAGTCGGTCTCTGACAAATCATAAACCTGTCGCCCTTCCATATAAGTGCCGCCGCAACCTGAACCATTTATATCATCTCCGATTTATAACAATATGTTGAACAATGTGTTTGCGTTATCTCTTGTCTGATTGAGAATGCTCTGTGCATCGGTATTTCTTGCCGCCGCAAGAACCTCTGCGGTATATGGAATGAGCGACGAATCGTTTCTGTGACCCCTAAACGGAACCGGTGTCATATACGGGCAATCGGTTTCAATCAGCAATCTGTCGTCGGGAATCATTGCGGCAACCTCAAGCGGTTTTCTCGCATTCTTAAATGTTGCCGCTCCGCCGAGACCAATATACATTCCGATTTTCAAAACCTCATTTGCCATTTCAACCGAACCCGAAAAGCAATGCAGAACACCTTTGGGTCTGTGCTTTTTCAGAATATTCATTGTGTCCTCATGAGCTTCCCTGTCATGAACAATAACAGGCAAATCAAGCTCATTGGCAAGAATAATCTGCTTTTCAAAAAAATCCATCTGCTGTTCACGGGTTTCTGGAACATAGTGATAATCAAGTCCTATTTCACCTACTGCAACACATTTCTTATGTTTACAATATGCTTTAACTTTTTCAAGCCAGTCTTTGCCGCATTTTTCGATTTCTTCGGGATGAACTCCGCAGGCGGCATAAATGAACGAATATTCCTCCGCAAGAGCAAGAGATGTTGCACAGGATTCAAGGTCGCTTGCACAGTTGATAACACCGCAAACGCCCTGCGAGGGCAGGGCGCTTACAAGCTCTTTGCGGTCATCATCAAATGCACTGCTGTCATAATGAGCATGACTGTCAAAGATATTATTCATTTTATCTTACCTTACTTCCTGCGGGAACGCCGTCAACAAAGATAACCTTAACATCATCCTCGGGAGCATCGGCGGCAAGAATCATTCCGCAGCTCTCAACTCCGCAGAGAACGGCAGGCTTGAGATTTGAAACAAGAATAATGCTCTTGCCGATAAGCTCATCAGGCTGATAGTATTTAGCTATGCCCGAAGCAACTGTTCTGGGTGTGCCCGTGCCGTCATCAAGAGTAAGCTGAAGAAGCTTCTTCGCCTTCTTGACGGGAACGCAGTCAACAATCCTTGCAACACGAAGGTCAACCTTTGCAAAATCATCAATGCCGATTTTTGCAACACCTTCAATTTCTTCCTTGAGAGGGTTAGCCGGCTCGGCAGGCTTCTGAGCTTCTTCAAGCTCTGCAAGCTCCTTTTCAAGGTCGATTCTCGGAAAGATAATCGCACCCTTATTGACCGTATAGCTTACCTGCTTGCCGAAAATTCCGCATTCATCCCAATCATTGCATTCCTCAAGACCGAGCTGTTTTCTGATTTCAACAGCCGTATCGGGCATAAATGGAGCAACAAAAACGGAAATTATTCTGATGCTTTCGCAAAGATTATACATAACCTCGGCAAGTCTTGCCTTGTTGGCTTCGTCCTTTGCAAGAGCCCATGGAGCGGTTTCATCAATATATTTGTTTGTTCTTGAAATGAATTTCCATATTTCAGTGAGAGCAACCGAGAAATTGAGAGAATCGAGATTTGCTTCTGCCTTCTCCTTGGTTTCTGCGGCAAGAGCCTTGAGGTCTGCATCAAATTCCCCTGCCTCACGCTCCTCCGGAATGCTGCCGCCGAAATACTTTTCAACCATCGAAACGGTTCTTGAAACAAGGTTTCCGAGGTCATTCGCAAGGTCTGAATTGATGCGGTTGATGAGGTTTTCATTTGAGAAAACGCCGTCTGAACCGAATGCAATTTCACGCAGAAGATAATAGCGAAGAGCATCAACGCCGTATCTTTCGGCAAGGATAACAGGGTCAACAACATTGCCCTTTGATTTGCTCATCTTGCCGCCTTCAAGAAGAACCCAGCCATGGCCGTAAACCTTCTCGGGAAGAGGAAGCTCAAGCGACATAAGGAATGCAGGCCAGTAAATGGTATGGAATCTGATGATGTCCTTGCCGATAAGGTGAACATCGGCGGGCCAGAATTTCTCATAGAGAGCTTCATCATCCGAGCCATAGCCGAGAGCGGTGATATAGTTGGTGAGTGCATCAAGCCAAACATAGATAACGTGCTCCGGGTTAACGGGAACCTGAATGCCCCATTTGAATGATGAACGTGAAATGCAGAGATCCTGAAGACCGGGCTTTATGAAATTATTAACCATCTCATTCTGACGGCTGACGGGTTCAATAAAACCGGGATGGTCTTCATAATATTTAAGAAGTCTGTCGGCATAATTTGAAAGCTTGAAGAAATAAGCCTCTTCGCTTGCCTTGATAACGGGTCTGCCGCAATCGGGGCATTTGCCGTCAACAGCCTGAGTTTCGGTCCAGAATGATTCGCAGGGCTTGCAGTAAAGGCCTTCATAAGAGCCTTTATAGATGTCGCCCTTGTCATACATCTTCTGAAAAATTTTCTGAACTGCCTTTTCGTGATATTCATCGGTTGTTCTGATGAACTTATCATTGCTGATGTTCATGAGCTTCCAGAGGTCTTTGATGCCTGCAACGATGTTATCAACATACTCCTTCGGAGTTACACCTGCATCCTTTGCCTTATCCTCAATCTTCTGACCGTGCTCGTCAGTGCCCGTGAGGAAGAATGTTTCAAACCCTCTTGCTCTCTTATATCTTGCCATTGCATCAGCGGCAACGGTAGAATAAGTATGACCGATATGGAGCTTATCCGAAGGATAATATATCGGAGTGGTTATATAAAACTTTTTATTATCCATTGTTTTTTACCTCGTGAAATTAAAGGAGAGCTGCCGCCGCCTCGTCAAGGAATACAACAACATCATCATGCTGCTGAAGAACTGATGCCGGACACTGCGGAGTAACTTCGCCTTTAATCATATTTTTTACTGCTTCAGCCTTTGAAGAGCCTGTTGCGATAAGAATAATTTTCTTCGATCTCATAATTGAGCCGATACCCATTGTCATTGCATAGTGAGGCATGGGAATATCGTCAAAATAGATTGAGTTAGCATCAATTGTTGACTGGGTAAGAGTTACCTTCCATGCTTCATCAGTGAACTTATCCGAAGGCTCGTTGAAAGCTATATGACCGTTTCTGCCGATGCCGAGAAGCTGAATGTCAATTCCGCCCTTTGCCTTGATAGCTTCAGCATATCTCTTGCTTTCTGTTTCGGGGTCTGCATTGCCGTCAAGAAAATCAACATTATTCTGATTAAGGTCAACCCTTGAGAAAAGGTTTTCCTGCATGAAGGTGAAATAGCTGTTCTTATGATTCTTGGGAAGGTCACAATATTCATCAAGGTTAAAGGTCTTTACACCCTTGAATGAAACATTGCCCTTGTTGTATTCATCAACAAGGAAATTATAGGTGGGAACAGGTGTTGCACCTGTTGCGAAACCGAGAACACAATCGGGATTTGCGTTGATATAATCAACATAGAGTTTGCCTGCTGCTGCACCGATTTCCGCTTCGTTTTTAAGAATTCTGATTTCCATAAAAATATCTCCTAATCTTATTCAATAATTATTCCTCTGTTTGCATCCGATGAAATATTTGACTTCATCATTCTCTTGCATATAATTATACTCATATACTATATACCAATATGCAGAAAAAGTAAAGTTAAATGCAAAAAAAACTTGTAAATCCGCTTATTGTTTGATATAGTAATACTGTAATTCTATACAGGAGGTTTTCCCATGAAAAAGTTTCCCATCGGTGTTATAATCGACAGTTTCCGCACAGATATTCCCTCAGCAGTCAAAAAAGCCGCCGAAATCGGTGCACAGGGCATTCAGGTTTATGCAACAAGAGGAGAAATGGCTCCCGAAAACATGAATGCAACGAAGATTTCCGAATTTAAAAAGCTCGTTGCCGATAACGGTCTTGTTATATCCGCTCTCTGCGGAGACCTCGGCGGCGGCTTCGGTCATAAAGACGAAAACCCTGCAAGAATCGAAAAATCAAAGAGAATTCTTGACCTTGCGAAAGAGCTCGGAACAGATGTTGTTACAACTCACATCGGCGTTGTTCCCACAGACAAAAAAATTGACAGATACGGCATCATGCAGGAAGCCTGCTTCGAGCTTTCAAGATATGCTGACAGCATCGGTGCTCATTTTGCAATTGAAACAGGTCCCGAAACATCGGCAGTTCTCAAGGAATTCCTTGATTCACTCGGTTCAACAGGTGTCGGCGTAAATCTTGACCCTGCAAACCTCGTTATGGTAACAGGCGATGACCCCGCAGGTGCAGTTTATAACCTTAAAGATTATATCGTTCATACTCATGCCAAAGACGGCAAACAGCTTTTCTACAAGGACCCCGAATATGTTTACGGAGTTAAAAAGGAACCCCTTGTAACAGGCACTTCATTCATTGAGGTTCCTCTCGGCGAAGGAAGCGTTCCCTGGGAGAAATATCTCAATGCTCTTGAAGACATCGGATATAACGGCTTCCTCACAATCGAAAGAGAAGTCGGCGATGACCCTGCAAAGGACATCAGAGGAGCAGTTGAATTCCTCGAAGGTCTGTTCGCAAAATAAGAATCAGAGGGTTACAGCACAAAAATAAAGACAGCAATAGCAAAAAGAGCTTTAAGTCTATCGTGATTTCCGATAGAAGCTTAAAGCTCTTTGATTTTTTGCTAATCAGAGCGTTGCCGCCATGACTGCCTTGATTGTGTGCATTCTGTTTTCCGCTTCATCAAAAACTATCGACTGCGGACCTTCGAAAACATCATCGGTAACTTCAATTGCATCAAGACCGAATTTTTCCTTGATAGCTCTTCCGACCTCTGTGTTAAGGTCATGATATGCAGGAAGGCAGTGCATAAATTTACATTTTTCTCCTGCGGCTTTCATGAGCTTTGCGTTGACCTGATAAGGCATGAGGTCATCAATACGCTCCTTCCAGATTTCTTCGGGTTCGCCCATTGAAACCCAGACATCGGTATAAATTACATCCGCATCTGCAACGGCTGTTTCAGGGTCTTCGATGAATTCAAGAACCGCACCCGTCTCCTTTGCAACCGCTTCGCATTCTGCAATAAGCTGAGCATTCGGGAAATATTTTTTCGGAGCACAGGCAACAAAGTGCATTCCCATTTTTGCACATCCGACCATGAGAGAATTGCCCATATTAAATCTTGCGTCGCCCATATAAACAAGCTTTATTCCGTCAAGAGAGCCGAAATGCTCAATGATTGTGAGAAAATCCGCAAGAATCTGTGTCGGATGATACTCATCCGTAAGACCGTTCCAGACTCTTACGCCCGAATATTCCGCAAGAGCTTCAACGATTTCCTGACCGAAGCCTCTGTATTCTATGCCGTCAAACATTCTGCCGAGAACACGGGCGGTATCGGCAATGCTCTCCTTCTTGCCTATCTGTGAGCTTTTCGGGTCAAGATAAACAGGATGCATTCCGAGGTCTGCGGCGGCAACCTCAAACGAACAACGGGTTCTTGTGCTTGTCTTTTCAAAAATCAGAGCAATATTTTTGCCCTCAAACATTCTGTGTGGAATGCCCTTTTTCTTTTTTTCCTTAAGCTCGGCCGCAAGGTCGAGAAGCTCTTTGATTTCTTCGGGAGTAAAATCAAGAAGCTTAAGAAAGTTTTTTCCTTTGAGTGCCATAATTAAATCTCCGTTTCGAATATAATACAGATATTATACACTGATTTCATTTATTGT
>DCII01000035.1 GCA_002315935.1 Ruminococcaceae bacterium UBA1730 | reverse complement strand
ATGGGTAGCCTCCTACTCGATTGCTTAATATTGATGAATAGAAAAATATTTTTATATCAAAAAAACACAAAAGACTTGCACGCATGGGATACAGAAAATATCCAAAGCGTACAAGTCTTTTTACTTACGGAAACGCTGAATAAATGCGTCGTCGCATCTTTTTGTTCTGTTTTGGCGTGAAATGCGTTACAAAATCTTGAAGTACACAAAGTATATCTGCGATTTTGTGCCTTTTTCACAACCAAAACACACAAAAAAATCTTGCTTGTCGATTTAATCAGCATTTCCTTACGTAAACGCTGATTAATGTATGGCGTTGACTGAATAATTATTTAATCCTAAGAGTCCAGCCGAATTTATCTTCCTTGTTACCCCACTGAATGCCTGTAAGAGTATCATAAAGATGCTGTGTAACCTCGCCGATTTTGCCGCCGTTAACGGTGTATTTCTTGCCCTTATAAGCAAGCTCTCCGATGGGGGAAACAACTGCTGCCGTTCCGCAACCCCAAGCTTCTTCAAGGGTACCGTTTTCGCAGGCATCAATAAGTTCGTCAACGCTGAGAAGTCTTTCGTTTGCGTTGTAGCCTTCGCTCTTGAGAACCTCAAGGCATGATTTTCTTGTTATACCGGGAAGAATTGAACCTGTGAGAGCAGGGGTAACAATTTCGCCGTTAATCTTGAACATAACATTCATTGCACCGACTTCTTCGATATACTTTCTCTCAACGCCGTCAAGCCAAAGAACCTGTGAATAACCCTGTTCTTCTGCTCTCTGACCTGCACGGGTGCTTGCTGCATAGTTGCCGCCGCACTTTGTGTAGCCTGTGCCGCCTCTGACTGCTCTGACATCGTCTGATTCAATCATAATCTTAACGGGATTGATGCCTTCTTTATAGTAGCTTCCAACAGGAGAAGCGATGATATAAAATGTTGCGTGCTTAACAGCGTGAACGCCGAGATGCTCGTCATTGCCAATCATGAAGGGACGCAGATAAAGTGATGTTGCAGGAGCCGAAGGAACCCAGTCCTTTTCAAGCTCAACAAAGGTTGTGAGAGCCTGAAGAGCATCATTTTCATCAAGAAGGGGAAGGCACATACGGTCAGCAGAGCTGTTCATTCTGCGGATATTCTCCATAGGTCTGAAAAGCTGAACTTCGCCGTCAGGTCTTCTGTAAGCCTTAAGACCTTCAAAGATTTCTGCACCGTAGTGGAGAGCGGTTGAAGCCGGATGCATGGGAATTCTTCCGAATTCAACTATTCTTGCATCGTGCCAGCCTTCGCCTGCGGTATAGTCCATAATAAACATATGGTCAGTGAATTCAACACCGAACTGGAGGGTTGATGGGTCAGGCTTAACCTTCGGATTCTGTGTCTTGGTAACCTTGATTTCCATTATTTATCACTCCTAATATTATAATTTGCTGCCTATTTCAAGAGCCTTGAGGTTGATTTCAAGCATATCTGCGTGCTTTGCGGAAATAACCTTTCCGAGAGCCGCTCTGATGCTTTCTTCATTGAAGCCGTCAAGAATTTCAAGAAGCTTGCCCGTTATAATCATGTTGGCAAGAGTAGGCATATTGTTTTCCGAAGCAAGAGTTGTTGCAGGGATTTCAATTGCGGTAACATCGGTTCTCTTGACGTGACGGTCAATGAGAGCTGAATCGGCAATGATAACGCCGCCGGGAACAACGCTGTCTTCATATTTATCAAGTGAAGGGATATTCATAGCAATAAGAACATCGGGATTAGAAACGATAGGAGAACCAACCGGTTCATCGCTGAGGATAACGCTACAGCTTGCTGTGCCGCCTCTCATTTCGGGACCGTAAGAGGGGAGCCAGCTGACCTGCTTATCTTCTGTAAGTCCTTTATATGCAAGGAATTTACCTGCAAAAAGGATACCCTGTCCGCCGAATCCGGCAATAAGAATCTGTTTTGTCATGATTATTTATCCTCCTTGCTTTCGGCTGAACGGTCTTTATAAACACCGAGGGGATAATAGGGAATCATCTTTTCATCAATCCACTGAAGAGCCTTCTGCGGAGTCATGCCCCAGTTTGTGGGGCAGGATGAAATAACCTCAACAAGAGAGAAGCCTTTGCCGTCAATCTGATTTTGGAAAGCCTTTTTGATTGCTTTTCCCGCTTCTTTAACATTTTTGACGTTGTTTACCGCAACTCTTGTGATGTATTCGGGGCCGTCAAGAGTAGCAAGCATTTCGCTGACTCTTACGGGGAAGCCGCAAGCCTTGACATCTCTGCCGTAGGGTGAGGTCTGAGTAACCTGACCGGGGAGAGAGGTAGGAGCCATCTGACCGCCTGTCATGCCGTAAATGGCGTTGTTGATGAAGATAATAGTGATGTTTTCGTTTCTTGCGGCGGCGTGAACTGTTTCAGCCATACCGATTGAAGCAAGGTCGCCGTCACCCTGATAAGTGAAAACAACAAGTCCGTCGGGATTTGAACGCTTAACGCCTGTTGCAACTGCGGGAGCTCTTCCGTGAGCCGCCTCAATCATATCGCAGGCAAAATAGTTATATGCCATAACGGAGCATCCAACGGGAGCAATACCGACGGTTCTGCCTTCAATGCCAAGCTCGTCAATTGCTTCTGCAACAAGACGGTGAACGATACCATGAGTGCAACCGGGGCAATAGTGCATGGAAACATCCAAAAGTGATTTCGGTTTATCAAATACTACCATTATTTCGCACCTCCGTTTTTGATAGCCTCAAGAACCTGTTCGGGAGAGGGAATCATACCGCCTGCACGGTTGCAAAGCTCAACATCTGCCTTGCCGTTGACTGCAAGCTTAACATCTTCAATCATCTGACCCATTGAAAGCTCAACAGAAATAAATCTCTTTGCCTTGTCTGCGGCCTTTGAAATTACCTCTGTCGGGAACGGCCAGAGAGTGATGGGTCTGATAAGACCAACCTTTATGCCTTCTTTTCTTGCGGCTGTGATAGCATTCTTTGAAACTCTTGCCGCAATGCCGAAAGCAACGATAACCGTTTCAGCATCCTCCATCATGTATTCTTCATACATAACTTCATTCTGCTGAATGTAAGCATATTTTTCAAATCTTTCGAAGTTGAGCTTTTCAAGCTCTTCTGGAACAAGTGAAAGAGAGTTGATGATGTTGTGCTTTCTTTCACAGCCTGTACCTGTTGTTGCCCAAGGCTTCTCGGGAGCGGGCTTGATGTCAAGGTCAAGGGAAACGGGTTCCATCATCTGACCCATTGTGCCGTCTGCGAGAATCATAACGGGCATTCTGTATTTATCGGCAAGGTCAAATGCCTTAACCGTGTAGTCTGCCATTTCCTGAACTGAATCGGGAGCGATAACGATAAGATGATAGTCACCGTGTCCGCCGCCCTTTGTTGCCTGGAAATAATCGGACTGTGAGGGCTGGATGCCGCCGAGACCGGGGCCGCCTCTCTGAACATTGACGATAAGACCGGGAAGGTCTGAACCTGCCATATAGGAGATTCCTTCGCTCTTGAGCGATACTCCGGGGCTGGATGAAGAGGTCATAACTCTCATACCAACGGATGCAGCACCGTAAACCATATTGATTGCGGCAATTTCACTCTCAGCCTGAAGGAAGGTTCCGCCGATTTTGGGCATTCTTTTTGCCATATATGCGGCAATTTCAGTCTGCGGAGTGATGGGATAACCGAAGTAATGTCTGCAGCCTGCAAGAATAGCGGCCTCGGCAATTGCTTCGTTACCTTTCATAAGAACTTTATCAGCCATTTATTTCACTCACCTTTCAACCTTGATTATGCAGTCGGGGCACATTGTTGCACAGAAAGCGCAGCCAATGCACGCATCGGGATTAACAGCTTCGATGGGGTGATGACCCTTGCCGTTGAGCTTGCTCTGGTTGAGAGCAAGAACACCTTTGGGGCAAGCATCAATGCAAAGACCGCAGCCCTTGCAGTTTTCATACTTGAATGTAAGTTTTGCCATGCTCATAACTCCTTTTATCTGATTTTATTTTGCAGATCAAGACCGAAAACATTCGGTATTTTATCACAAAGTTGGGGAATAAGCGGTCTGTTGACGGTTGTTAACTTAATCGGCAGTCCGCTTTTTTCCGACAGCTCTTTTGCCTTATCAAGAGTACCTAAAACCGCATCGGCATCGGTTTCGTCTCCGAGATTTGAATTGTTGATTATTCCCGTGAACGGGATTCCGCCTGCAAATTCAATTTCCTTCATAACCTCAATTGCCGAATCTGCATCACGGGTGAGGGGTCTGAAAAAGTTTGCAACGAAAAGCATATCATAATTGTTTTCGTTGAGAATTGCAGGAGCATATCTGCCGAGTGCAAGAGCACCTCTGTCATCGCCGCCAATGTCCATAATTGCGTAGTATGAAGTATCGTCAGTGATTGAATAAAGCTCCTGCGGCAGAGCAGGAATATCAAGATTGGAATTTGCATATTCCGAACCGATGAACTTGATTCCTGCTTTTTCAAAGTCTTCAATGCTGTCCTTTGTTCTGAAATAAGGATTTACTATGTCAAGGTCAGCAACTGCGACTTTATCTTTTGTTGATTTCAAATACATTGCAAGGTTAACGGAGATATTCGTTTTGCCGCTTCCGTAATGACCTGCAAGAAGAGTAATTCGCTTGAATTCCATTGTGAACCTCTTATCAAAGCTGATTTCTGATTATCTTACCGCTTGTTGTTTTGGGAAGACTCTCTTTGAATTCAACGATTCTCGGATATTTATAAGGAGCAGTCTTTTCCTTAACATATTTCTGAATTTCCTTCTTAAGCTCATCTGTGCCTTCTGTGCCCTTGACAAGAACGATGCTTGCCTTGACTATCTGACCTCTGACCTCATCGGGAACGGCTGAAACGCCGCATTCAAGAACATAGGGAAGCTCCATGATAACGCTTTCGATTTCGAATGGTCCTATGCGGTAGCCGGAGGACTTGATAACATCATCAACTCTGCCGACATACCAATAAAAGCCGTCTTCATCACGCCACGCTGTATCGCCTGTGTGATAATATCCGTCATGCCATGTTTCTGCTGTTTTTTCGGGATTTCTGTAATATTCAACCGCAAGTCCGCAGGGAGAACCGTTTTTGATGTTGATAACTATTTCGCCTGTTTCGCCGTCGGGAACGGGATTGCCGTCGGGGTCAATGATTTCAACATCATAAATCGGAGCAGGCTTGCCCATTGAGCCGATTTTATGAGAATCACCAACGAGATTTCCGATAATCATTGTGCTTTCGGACTGACCGAAGCCTTCGAGAATTTGAAGACCCGTTGCTTTTTCAAACTGACGGTAAACCTCGGGATTGAGAGCTTCACCCGCAGTTGTCATATGCTTGACGGATGAAAAATCATAGCACGAAAGATCCTGCTTAATCATCATTCGGAGCATTGTCGGGGGAGCACAGAATGTTGTGATGTGGTATTTTGCGAACATCGGCATAATATCGGCGGCATCAAAGCGGTCAAAGTCATAAACGAAGGTTGCCGCTTCGCAGAACCACTGACCGTAGAGCTTGCCCCACATCGCCTTTGCCCAGCCTGTGTCTGAAATGGTGAAATGAAGTCCGTCAGGGTCAACGGTGTGCCAGTATTTTGCCGTATGGAAGTGACCGAGAGCATATTTATAATTATGAGCCGCCATCTTGGGATAACCCGAAGTACCTGAGGTGAAGAACATTATCATGAGATCATCTCCGCCGGGGGCATCATCTGTGCGGATATAATGTGAGCTGTAAAGGGTATATTCATCATCGAAGCTACGCCAGCCGTCACGCTTACCGTTGACAATGAGCTTGTTGACGAGCTCAGGGCATTTTGCGGCGGCAAGGTCAACCTGATGAGCGGTGTCACCGTCTGCGGTACAGATAACGGTGTTTATTCCTGCCGATTGGAATCTGTATTCAAAGTCATGCTCCTGAAGCTGAATGGTTGCAGGAATTGCAATTGCACCGAGCTTGTTAAGTCCGAGCATTGCAAACCAGAACTGATAGTGACGCTTGAGAACAAGCAGAACTCGGTCACCCTTCTTGATGCCGAGTGACTTGAAATAGTTTGCACACTGTGCGGAAGCCTTCTTCATATCCTTGAAGGTAAATCTGCGTTCTGTTTTGGCTTCATCGCCCGAAATGTGAAGCATTGCAAGCTTTTCGGGTTCACGGTCTGCAAGAGCATCAACAAGGTCAAATGCAAAATTGAAATTCTCTGTATTCTTGAATTTGATTGAAGTCGGAGTACCGTTTTCGTTTTCTTCAACATCAACAAACCTGCGGTAGATTCTGTCCTTTGTATCCTTTTCGGCAATTCTTGTGTCCTTGATAACCTGAACAGGGGAGAGCTCCGGAATGGGTTCACCCGTCGGATTGAGAACAATTGCATAGAATCGGCAATCGCTTCCGTTGACGGCTACCATTCCGTGCGGAGTGTCCGA
The DNA here is from genome assembly GCA_002315935.1 of Ruminococcaceae bacterium UBA1730. GTDB lineage: Bacteria > Bacillota > Clostridia > Oscillospirales > Acutalibacteraceae > CAG-177. The sequence goes on along the minus strand of DCII01000035.1, from coordinate 14,347 downwards.
ATTATAATAAATGCTGTCGCCGGGGCCGAGAACCTCCCTGTGTTCGCCAATCTGAATCATTAGATTTCCTTCAACAATTATGTCACATTCCTGACCCTCATGAGTTGTAAGCTCAATATCCTTATGGAGAGCTTCTTCATCGAATTTACAGCAGACAAAAAGAGGCTCTGCAATTCTGTTCTGGAATGCGTATGCAAGGTTGAAATAGGTCATTCCGTGAGCTTCGGCAACCTCCTGACCCGAACCGTTTCGGGTGACCATATAGGACGAAAGCTTAGGGCTGTAACCTTCGATAATGTCAGTAACATTAACATTCAGAGCAAGAGCACAACGGTAAATAAAAGCAAAGTTAAGGTCACTTTCACCATTTTCACATTTGAGATACTCTTCGGTTGTAACGCCGGTTTTATATGCCATTTCTGTTGGAGTGAAGGCTTCGATTTCTCTTAGCTCTTTGATTCTCGCAGCCATTTCCTTGATTTTATAATCAAGACCTGTAATCTGTGCCATAGCTTACCTCTCGTTTCCGGGACGAAAAAAGCACCCGTCCCAAAGTTGAATTACTTTGAGACGAGTGCGAATAAATTCTGTCACCCGCGGTACCACTCAAATTGCAATTAAGAATTGCCTCTCTCGGAATCACATAATTCCTATGCCTTTACGCAGCAATCACGGAGAGGTTCTACTTGCAAATGCTTTCTTCCTCCCGGCTCAGAAGCTACATCCGAAAAAACTGTTTCCGATAGCTTACACCAACCGCTATCTCTCTGGGGGGCATATAATTTCAGAACTCTTCGTCAAAGCCTTTAACGATTTAATTAAGTGGATTGTAACACAACTTTAGTTTATTGTCAATAAAAAGTTTTAAAAAATTACTTTAATCTTAGAAAAATTACTTTTTTAATTTCTTCGGTATCAGAGTTTATTTCTGATTATCTTTCCGCTGATTGTCTTAGGAAGCTCGTCCCTGAATTCAACGATTCTCGGATATTTATAAGGAGCGGTGTGAAGCTTAACATAATTCTGGATTTCCTTCTTAAGCTCATCCGTGCCCACTGTTCCCTTGACAAGAACGATGCTTGCCTTGACTATCTGACCTCTGACCTCATCGGGAACAGCCGAAACTCCGCATTCAAGAACATAGGGAAGCTCCATAATAACGCTTTCAATTTCGAAGGGTCCTATGCGGTAGCCGGAGGATTTAATAACATCATCAACTCTGCCGACATACCAATAAAATCCGTCTTCGTCACGCCATGCCGTATCGCCTGTGTGATAATAACCGTCATACCAGACCTCTTCGGTTTTTTCGGGGTCATTATAATATCCCTTGAAGAGACCACAGGGAACCTTGTCGCTTGTTTTTACAACGATTTCACCTGTTTCGCCGTCGGGAACGGGATTTCCGTCAGGGTCAACAATATCAATATCAAACAGGGGACTGGGTTTACCCATTGAACCGAGCTTATGAGTGTTGCCGATAAGATTTCCGATAGCAAGAGTTAGCTCAGTCTGACCGAAGCCTTCCATAATCTGAAGACCTGTTGCCTTTTCGAATTGACGGTAAACCTCAGGGTTGAGTGCTTCACCTGCGGTTGTCATATGCCTGACTGATGAAAGGTCATATTTTGAAATATTTTCTTTTATCATCATTCGAAGCATTGTCGGGGGAGCACAGAAGGTTGTTATTTGATATTTTGCAAACATCGGCAGAATATCGGAAGCGTCAAAGCGGTCAAAATCATAGGTGAAAACCGCACCCTCACAGAGCCACTGACCATAAAGCTTGCCCCAGAGAGCCTTGCCCCAGCCGGTTTCGGAAATTGTGAAATGAAGTCCCTGTTCGCTTACGCTGTGCCAGTATTTAGCCGTGATATAATGACCGAGGGGATATTTATATGAATGAGCCGCAATTTTGGGATAACCTGTTGTGCCCGAGGTGAAGAACATGAGCATTGTGTCGTCACCGCAGGGTGATTCTTCATTGCGGTAGAAATGAGCGGAGAAAAGGTTGAATTCCTCGTTGAAATCGTGCCAACCGTCACGCTTGCCGCCAACGAGAATTTTTGTTTCAAGAGTCGGACTGGTTTTTTCAGCCGCATCAACATGGGAAGCAACATCTCCGTCTGCGGTGCAGAGGATTGCCTTGACACCTGCGGCATTGAAGCGGTATTCGAAGTCGTGGTCCTGAAGCTGATTGGTTGCCGGAATTGCAATTGCACCGAGCTTATGAAGACCGAGAATTGCAAACCAGAACTGATAATGACGCTTGAGAACGAGCATAACTCTGTCTCCCTTTTTGATGCCGAGAGACTTGAAATAGTTTGCCGCCTGATTGGATGCTCTCTTCATATCCTTGAAGGAAAATCTTCTTTCAACATGATTTTTATCAATATGAAGCATTGCGAGCTTTCCGGGCTTCTTTTCTGCAATTGCATCAACAATATCAAACGCAAAGTTGAATTTATCTTCGTCGTTGAAGCTGATTGACTGCAACGCACCGTCTTCATTTGTTTCTGTGTTGATGAATTTGCTTGAAACATATTCGGTAGCTTCTGCGGAGTTATGGAAAAGACCGTCTCTGATGATTGTTTCCTGTTCGTTTTCGCCGGGAAGAACAACTGCAACAAAGAGACATTCTCTGCCGTCAACAGCTATCATTCCGTGAGGAGTTGAGCTGTTATAATAAATGCTGTCACCCTCCGAAAGATATTCAATATGGTTGCCGACCTGAACCTTGAGGCGTCCGCTCATGATGAAGTCAAATTCCTGACCCGAATGAGTTGTGAGATGAATTGGCTTATTCTGAAGCTCTTCGCTGTATTCATAACGAACCCAATAAGGCTCTGCAATTTTCTTTTTGAAGAATGGGGCGAGATTCTGGATTTCAATGCCGTTTTCCTTTGCGGTGTCGTGTCCCTGACCCTTTCTTGTGACTGTATAAGAGTTAAGGTGAGCACTCTGACCCTCAAGAAGGTCGGTCATGCCTATTCCGAATGCAAGAGCACACTTGTGGATGAAAGTGAAGGGAAAATCCTTTTTGCCCGCTTCGAAATCAAGATATTCTTCAACAGAAAGACCTGTTTTTTTAGCCATTTCCTGCTCGGAAATATCGGAAATTTCTCGCATTTCCTTTATTCTGCGGGCAACCTCTGATAATTTTTCGGTATCAACTGTGGACATATTTCTTACCTCCTGAAAATTCGGCGAGTTAAGCGATTAAAAAAGCACCCGCCTCAAATCTCTTTGAGACGAATGCTTGATAACATCCGCGGTACCACTCAAATTGCAATTTAAAATTGCCTCTCTCGGAATCCACTAATTCCTATGCTTTTACGCAGCAATCACGGGAAGCGCCTACTTACTTGAAAAGTTGTCGGGCAACCGGCTCGGAAGTGATAGGCATTGAATGAAACTGACCTACGGTTTGCACCAACCACCGTTTCTCTGTACGCCGTAAAATTCTACCGTCTTCGTCATAGCTTTTATATTCATTTTTTAAAATAATAACACTCAATAATCTGTTTGTCAATCTTTATATATAAGATAATAAAAAAATTATGAAAAAATACAGTATTACATTGTTATTTCACTGTGTGTTTGGTGAAAAATACGAAAACCTCTCACCATAGGCAAGAGGTTACGATATTTTCTATTCAGTTTTGACCGCAACTGAATCGGAGTATTGCTTATTAAAAACTGCGGTCCGTTGACTATCCTATAATATATCACTGTTGTTAGTGATTGTCAATAGTAAATTATAGAAAAGTTGAAAAAAATTATTTATTTTGATATATAATTATTTTCTATTGACTATGAGCAGACTTCGGGGTAAAATATATATGTATTAAACGGAAAGGATTTATATTTATGGCTGAAGAATATGCTCCCGATGTAGTCAGCATTATTGACGAAGAGGGAAAAGAACATATATTTGAGGAGCTTGACAGAATAGAAACAGACAGCGGCAAATATGTTGCTTTGCTTCCTCTGCCTGAGAATCCGGATAAGATAGTTGAGGGCGAGGATGAGCTTATCATTCTCAAGGTTGAGGAGGAAAACGGCGAAACCTATCTTTGCCCGATAGAAGACGATGCTGAATTCGAGGAAGTCGGCAATGCTTTCGAAGAAAGACTTGCAGAGATGTTTGAATTCGAAGAGGATCAGGATTAATTTTAAATGATATAACACCCTGCCTTGTGCGATTAAATCCGGTCAATATGTAACCCAACACACACTTTAAGGGAGCCGGACTCCGATTTGGGATTGCAGACCTCCCGCCTTGCGGCGGACGAAGGGAGCGAGAGAACTTCGGGAGGCACCCACCTGCTAAGAGCAGGTTACAACTGACCGCATACGGCTTGGCGGGGTATTTATCTTTTTTCGGAGGAAATTTCAGTGCAGAAATTATTCAATGCTGATATGCTTGATATTGTGCCGACAGACAGAGGCTTTATGTATGCCTGCCGTGAAACAGTTGACAGCGGAAAAGAAGCAGCCGTTTTCTATGATTTTGACCAGGATGCGGATGCTTTTGAAAAAATACCGGTTCTGGCTTACATAAGGGAGAAGCTGGGAGATAACGGAACGGATATTGCGAGAAATCTCGGCGATTTCATTACCTGCACTATTCTTAATCTCAGTGCAGGAACAAGGGCGGCGGCGTATCCTGACGGAACGCTCAAGGTCTTCGGGGCTATGGGCGAGATTATTTCGGAATCAAAGGTTGAATATCTCGGCAATCCCGGAATATCACCTGCGGTCAACGGAGCCGATGTTTGGTTTGCCGTTCCTGATTCAAATGCAATAGTGAATTATTCTATCAGATATTCAAGAAATGAATTCAGAATCGGCAGTCCGAAGGAGAGAGCATTCTGCCATCCGACAGATGTTTCGGTTTATGATAACAAGCTTTTTATCTGTAATGCAAATTCATTCAAGATTAATACCATCGGTCTTGATAATTATAACATGACTGATTACTATATATTCAATGAACCTGTTTATAAATATTTCAGAGTAAAAGAAATTGAATATGCGGTTATGCAGACCGGTGTTTACAGCTTATAATTTCTATCCTCCGTCAGAAACGGGGGATTTTTTAATTAATGTTGATATGATAATAATGATAATAAAAAAGCTCCTGCGAATCAAATGAAACGCAGGAGCGAATTTTTACTGTGCTGTTGAGCTGTATGAAAGATTCTTTCTAATATCATCGCAGAATTTAACAACAACATTGTTAATTATTGTTGCATTTTCGGTAACGATATATTTACCGTCATCTGCAAGAAGCTTTTCGCCGTATTCGGTAAATGCGGCAGAACCAAGCTCTGTGCGGATTGAGTTATTTCTGTCTGTGTCTTCGGTGTTGATCTTCTTCATATACATGATATGATAACCGGTATCACTTTCGATGATGCCGTTGTCACCGTCTTTTCTTCCTTCAGCGAAGCACCAGTCAAGGAACTGTGTATACATGCTGTCTGTAATTCTTACGCCTTCGTAAAGTCCGCCTGTTTCAACAGAGCCTGTATCCTCGGTGTTTTCGGTTGCGAATGAAGCGAATGAAGCATCAGTCATTTCACCTGACTTCCACTTTGCATAAAGCTCTTCAGCCTTTGCCTTTGCGGTTGCCTTTTCTTCATCGGTAACATTGCTTGAATCGGCAGCATTGAAGTTTATAAAGCAGTGACGGACATCAACGCTGTTGCCTGTGTATGCGGGCTTAACAATATAAACTATAAAAGCATTGCCTTCGCCTTCGATAGCCTTTTTGTCTCCGGCTTTTCTTGCTGCGTCAAATACCCACTTTGCACCTTCTTCAGTGAAGGAGGATGAAAGAGAGCTGTACTGACCGTGCTTTGTGAGGGTTGAAGGATCTTCTTTGATTACATCATCGCCTGTTTTTCCTTCGTTTGCCTTTGCAAGAGCGGCATCGCTGAATGATTTTTCATCGGTAATCTTTGCAAGAACTGCATTTGCTTCTGCAACAACCTTTGCGTTTTCAGCCTTCTGCTTTGTTGCAAGAGTCTCCTCTGTGTCGCCTTCTGCTGCTTCAAGAGTTGTGAAGGGGATAGCATAGTAACGAACATCAACATAGTCGTATTTATAAGGAGCTGCCTTGTATGTTTCGGCAATCTTCTCATCGGTTATACCGTCGTTGAATTCAGTCTGCTTATCATTATAGAAGTTTTCTGCAACCTTCTCTTTTTCAAGCTGTGTTCTGAAAAGCTTTTCGTTGAAGCCTGAACCGAATGCAGCCTTAAGGTAAGCGTTGAGTGAATAACCGTTTTCTGAAGCTGATGAACGGTAGCTTTCTACTGTTTCATCAATTTCTGATTTTTCATCATCGGTAAGCTTGTAGCCGGCTGCTTTAGCTTCTGCATAGTAGCCTTCAACAAACTGTGCACGCTCAACTGCTGATTTCTTGAAGGATTCAGCCCAAGTGATTGAATTGCCGTCAGTATCGGTTGTTGTGTTTGCAGGGTCATCGGGAGCAAGACTTGAATCATAACCCATGTTCATGCCGTACTGAGCATAATACTGAGCGTAATATGATGTCTGCTGATACTCTGCTTTATAATAATAGGTATAAAGAGTTGTTGAAACCTTTGTGTCGCCGATCTTGAGAGCAGTTGTCAATCTGTCTGCCAGACCGAGTGTAGCTGAAAGATACCAGCCTGCGAGAAGAACAACGCAGACAATGATTACAGCTCCGATAACCTTAGTGGCTACGCCTGCTGCCTTGCTTTTGCCTTTAGCGTTCTTTTTGTTGGCCTTAGCTATTCTTTCTTTTCTTTCTGCACGATAGATTTCAGCCTTGCTTTTTGTGCTGTCATTTTTAGCCATTTGCGTTCATCCTTTTCTTAAATAATGATGCCGAGCGAACAAATCGGCATTAATGTAGATATAGTATACTATTTTAAAGTAATTTACAAGTCTTTTTTTAAAAATTTCATTCTTTTCAGGATTTATTTACATTTTCTGTGAATTCTGAGTAAGTGTTCCGTTCAGAAATTCTCTTTTGAACCACACATCTTTAACCTCAAAGCTTTTTCCGTTGAGATAATCGAGAATTCCGGCTTCGGTTGTGAATGCAAAACGAAGTCTGTAAGAATAAAGAAACTGTTTCTTGTATCCGAAAGCTTTGTTGAGTGCGTTTGTGCCGTATTTTCCGTCACCGAGAAGGGGATGACCTATGCTTGAAAAATGAGCTCTTATCTGATGAGTTCTGCCTGTGAGAAGCTCAACCTCAACAAGACTTAATCCGTCTTTTTCTTCGATTACGGAATATTTTGTTTTGATTTGCTTTGAATCGGGCATTTCCTTTGTAAAGACTTTTACTTTGTTTTTCTTTTCATCTTTAATCAGCCATCCCGAAAGCGTGCCGCTTTTTCTTTCAAGATAGCCGTGAAGAACACAAAGATAATATTTTTCAAGCTCTCTGTCCTTGAGCTTCTGATTAAGAATACGCAGAGACTCGGCATTTTTTGCCGCAATAACAATTCCACCGGTGTTTCTGTCAATTCTGTTGACGAGTGCAGGTGCAAATGAATTTTCATCCTTCGGGTCATATTCGCCGTTTTCGTAAAGATACCTTTTAATCCTTGTTATAAGAGTATCATTATATTCCGTTTCATCAGGATGAGAGAGCAGACCGACTTTTTTGTCAAGAAGCATAATGTTTTCATCTTCATAAACAATATCAAGCTTCGAGGATGCCGAAAGAAAATCATATTTTTCTTCCTTCGGAGCAAAGAATTCATCATTGATATACATATCAACTATGTCTCCGCATTTCAGCCTTGTTGATATTTCTGCTCTTTTTGAATTGACTTTGATTCTTTTCGTTCGGATATACTTATATAACAATGATTGTGGGAGCATCGGAACGGCTTTGACAATGAATTTATCAAGTCGCTGCTCAGCATCATTTTTTTCAATGGTAAAGCTTTTCAAGGTGTTTTTCCTTTCATAATTTTTAAATATATTAACACATATCATCGCATATTTCAATTAATTTGTTGACCTTAAAGAAGAAAAGTGTTATTTTATCAATACAACTTGCTTTAAGGGAGAGATTGAAAATGAAAAAGAAGCATAGATTAAGAAAAATTCTTTTCGGAATAGTCGTTGTGATTGTTGTATTTTTTGCTTTTACAGCAACAGCAAATTATTTCTGCTTCAGCATAAATAAAAAAGCAATAAATGAATTTGAAAAGGTCAATAATCCATCGGCGGTTATTCCCACTCAGAATGAAAACGGAGAATATGTCTTCAGAACCGACAGAGAGCTGAAAATAGTTGATTTAACCGATATTCACATCGGCGGCGGTTGGCTTTCGTTTAAGAAGGACAGAATGTCTCTGAATTCTGTTGCTTCAATGATAAGTGCAGAAAAGCCCGACCTTGTAATTGTTACAGGCGATATAGGTTATCCTGTTCCTTTTTTCTCGGGAACATTAAACAATATGTATCCCGTTGAGCTTTTCACTTCCCTTATGGAAAAGCTCGGAGTATACTACACTATTACACTCGGAAATCATGATTCGGAAGTATATAGCTTTTATTCGAGAGAGAAAATCGGTCAAAAATATGAAAGTCCTGAGCTTGAATATTCAATTTTCAGCGTTGGTCCCGAAAATGTTGATGGCGTTGGTAATCAGATTATCCGTGTTGAAAATTCCGAGGGAAAGCTCAATCAGGCGTTGTTTCTCTTGGATTCCCATTCGTATACTGACGGAGATTTCTTCGGCATATTCATGAAATGCGATAATATTCATCAGAATCAGATTGAATGGTATAAGCAAAATGTTCTTGAAATGCAGAAGGAAAACCCTGAAATCAAATCTCTCATGTTCATGCACATTCCTCTTGTTGAATTCAAAGATGCCTATTATTCATTTCTTGAAAACGGAGAAAAGGATGCAGATGATATTAGGTACATATCAGGCGAAGTACACGAAAAAGAGCCGTATGTTTTCTGTGGAGTCGGCGAAGATGATATGTTTGAAACTATTCAGCAGCTCGGCAGCACAAAGGCACTTTTCTTCGGTCATGACCATAAGAACAATATTGTTTTAAATTACAAGGGTATTGATTTGATTTATAACAACAGCGTTGATTATCTTGCATATATCGGAATTTCGAAGCTCGGAGATTACAGAGGATGCATGGTGATAAATATAAATCCCGACGGAACATATTCGTATACTCATGAATCATATTATCAGGATAAATATGTTTCGCATTTTCCGAAGGAAGATGTGACATTCGAAAATAAATAATTTTCAGAGGGTGCAGAGATGTGCCCTCATTTTTATGTCATACATTGTCCGACTGTTTCATATTATTTATCAAAAATGAAATCGGAGGATAGGCGATGACAAGCAAAAATATTTACGGGGATATTGCCGCAAGAACGGGCGGGGATATATACATCGGAGTTGTCGGTCCCGTCAGAACAGGAAAATCGACATTTATCAAAAAATTCATGGAAGAAATGGTTATCCCGAATATTGATGACAGACAGAGAAGAGAGAGAGCGAATGATGAGCTTCCGCAGTCTGCGGCAGGAAGAACCATAATGACAACGGAACCGAAATTCATTCCGGAGGAAGCAGTTGAAATCATTCTTCCGTCAAAAGCAAAAATGAAGGTCAGAATGATAGATTGTGTGGGTTATATCGTTCCTTCGGCATTGGGATATATCGAAAACGAAAATCCGAGAATGGTAAAAACTCCGTGGTTCGAGGATGAAATTCCGTTCAATATGGCGGCTGAAATCGGCACACAAAAGGTTATTACGGAGCATTCAACTATCGGACTTGTTGTTACAACCGATGGTTCAATAAGTGATATTCCGAGGCAGGAATATGAGGAATCGGAAAAAAGAGTGATTGAGGAATTGACGGAGCTGAATAAGCCGTTTGTGGTTATGCTCAACTGCAAGGAACCTGAATCCGCTTCGGCAAGGATTCTTGCTTCAAATCTTTCCGAAAGATACTGCGTTCCCGTTATTCCCGTGAATTGTCTTGAGCTTGGTCAGGAAGAAATAATAAAAATCCTTTCCGGAGTTCTTTGCGAATTTCCGATAAAGGAAATAAAGATTGATCTGCCTGCGTGGGTGACTTCGCTCGAAAAGGAGCATTGGCTTCGCAGTGATGTTTTCGGGGAAATCAAAGAAAAGGCTTCTTCTCTCAAAAGGGTAAGAGATATTAATTCTTTTTCAATGGAGCTTAAGGATTGCAAATATATCTGCTCAACATCGGTTGAAGATATGGATTTATCAACGGGCGGAGCAAAGGTGAGCGTTTCGTTACGGAATGATTTGTTTTTCAAGGTTCTTGAAGAGCAGACCGGTGTTTCGGTCAGCAACGAAAATGAGCTTATGAAGCAGATGAAGGAGCTTGCTGATGACAGGGAAAGCTGCAAGAGAATTCGTGATGCTCTTGAAGAGGTTGAGGCAACCGGTTACGGAATAGTTCTGCCTGGCATTGACGATTTAACTCTTGAAGAACCGGAAATAATGAAACAGGGAGGACGGTACGGGGTAAGACTGCGTGCAAGTGCTCCTTCACTTCACATTATGAAAGCGGATATTCAGACTGAGGTTGCACCGATAGTCGGCTCCGAATCGCAGTCCGAGGAGCTTATAAAGTATCTTCTGAAGGAATTTGAGGAAAATCCTGCCGAAATATGGAAATCAAATATTTTCGGCACTTCACTGCATGAGCTTGTCAACGAGGGACTTCATAATAAACTTTATCGAATGCCATCCGATGCAAGGTCAAAGCTTCAGGAAACGCTTGAGAGGATAATTAATGAAGGATGCAGTGGATTAATCTGCATTATTCTGTGAAAAGTTTTTAAAAAAGTTAAATTCAGGCATAAAAAATTGCTGTTGCACCCGATGAAGATGCAACAGCTTTTTTATTTAATTATCATGTTCGGAAATTCCGGATTCCAAAGCCGTAAGGTTATCAGTCATTATTCCGAGATAGGTTGCTCCGTTTTCGATTTGTGCCATATGCGTTGACTGGCAGGAATTAAGAACGAGAATATCTGCATTTGAGCCATATTTTACTATTTCGGCTATTTTCATGTCTGAGCTTTCCGTTACGAAAATTGTCCGGAGATTTAACTCTCTGGTTTTTTCTATGAGAAATGAAACAGTTTCAAAGCTTGCCGATGTTTCGGAGGAACAGCCCGGAAATGCCGCAAAATATTCAAGTCCGTAGTCTTCACAAAGATAACGGAAAGGAAAACGGTCTGCAAAAATAAGAGTTTTTACCTTTGCCAAAGAAACAACTTTTTCATACTGTTTATCAAGCTCATTGAGCTTCTGAACATATTCATTGAGATTTGTTTTGAAGGCTTTTGATTTTTCGGAATCAATTTCGCAGAGCTTTTCGCATATGCCTTTGCACATGAGCTTTGCATTTTTCAAGGAAAGCCAGATATGCTCATCCGCTTCGGGTTCTTCCTCTTCTTCCACCTGCATTCCTTCAACTGTTTCCTCGTTAACCTGTTTTACGCAGTCCATAAGACGAAGAACGGAAAGCTTTTCGCTGTTTGCAGAGCCTATTGCTTTATCAACCCATGAATCCGAAACACCTCCGATACATATGAATAAATCGGCTTGTGAAAGAGCCATGATGTCCTGTGCAGTCGGCTCAAAGGAATGAATATCCGTTGTGCTGTCAAGAAGAATAATGTTTACAGTGTCATCTGCAATATTCTTTACAAAATCATAGATTGGAAATGTTGAGCAGACAACGGTTATTTCACCTTTGGGTGTTTCACTGCCTTTGCACGATGAAAATAAACAGAGAACTACCGTTAATATAAGAATTATGGATAATATTTTTTTCATTTTGTTTCCTCCGCTTATTTTTTGCAGGTGTTGCATCTGCCGAGAATGACAGTGTGTGAATCAATTTCGAAGCCTGTACTGCTGCCTATGTCTTCCTTGATTACAGAGCTTACTGATGAATCAAGATGATAAACCTTTCCGCAATCGGTGCATTTCATGTGGAGATGACCTTCACATTTTTCTTCGGCAATGTATTGATAAACAAAGCTTCTTGAATTACCCTTTACCGTTCGGTGAACAAGTCCGTCATTTACGAGCTTTGTCATAAGACGATAAACAGTGCTTCGGCTTAATTCTTCGTTGTCGGTTTTAACTATTATTTCTTCAATCGTGAACGCCTTGTCCGAATTTTCCTTAAGAAAATCAATAAGAGCAGTTCGCTGATGAGTGTGATAGGTTATCATTTTGCACCTCTGATTTGAGAATAAGTCCTAAATTATTATACACATTAGAACAGTCTTGTCAATATATTTTTCTGCTATCTTGACTATATTTTAATTTTGATATATAATTCATTAGAAATTTTATTCTTGGAGGTATTCAGATGAAAAAAATATTGGCTGTCACTCTTGCTCTGGTTCTTGCGTTGAGCGTGCTGACAATGTGTGCATCCGCAGACAGGAGAATAGACCTCAGATTTGATTCAAACGGTGAATTCAAGATTATGCATGTTTGCGACTGCCAGGATGGTTATCCCGCAAGCGAAATAATGCTCAAATATCTTGACCTTGTTATCAAAGACGAAAAGCCCGATGTTATTGTTCTCGGCGGCGACAACACTGTTTGCGGCTATTCGGATGAAGAGCTTGCCGGCAAAACTCCCGAGCAGAAGCACGAAATGATTGTTGAGCTTAAGAGAAAAGCAATTCAGGAGCTTGTTAATGTTTTCGTTGCAAACAAAACTCCGTTCACTCTTGTTTTCGGCAACCATGACCATCAGCAGGGTCTTGAAAACGATGAGCTTCTCGCTCTTTATCAGGAATGCGGCGGCGAATACTGCCTTGCATATGATGCTAATGAAGCATTGTCAGGTGTTGGCACTCATAACCTTCCTGTTTACGGTTCAGGCAGTTCAACAACTCCCAAGTTCAATCTTTATATGTTTGATTCGGGTGACAGTGCTTACGATGAGAAGGGTAACGATGTTGGATATGATTCGGTTCATGAGGACCAGATTAAATGGTATAAAGAAGTAAGAGATGAGCTTAAAGCTGAAGCAGGAAATTATGTTCCGTCAGTCGCTTTCCAGCACATTATCGTAAACGAGGTTTATGATAAGCTTTTCTTTGAAAACGCTCTTATCGGCTTCAGAGAATTCAACGGAGTTAATTATACATTCTTCCCCAAGACAAATAATTTCAGCGGACATCTTCTTGAGATGCCTTGCCCGGGTTACTACAACTACGGTCAGTTCGATGCACTTAACGAAAAGGGCGATGTGCTCGGAATGTTCTTCGGCCATGACCACACAAACAGCTTCGACTGCGAAATTGACGGTATGAGAATAATCAACACTCCGTCTCCGACCCATAATTCATATTCAAGTAACCTCAACAGCGGTTGCAGAATAATCAAGGTTAAAGAGAGCAATCCCTCGGAATTTGAAACTTATCTTCATACCGAAAATCAGGTTGCGGTTGACCATGAAGAATTCGCAAAGATTTCAGGCACTTCCTCGTTTGCCGCAAAATTCTATATGGTTCTTGATAAGATTCTTCTTGCTCTTTCCAAGTTCTCCGGATATTTCATTTTCTTTGTAAAGTAAATAAAAAATTGCAGAGGCTGATTGATTTCAGTCTCTGCTTTGTTTTTTAGAGAATAAATTACTTTTTTTAATTGCGTAAAAAAGAGGGATTCCTCCGGCAAGGCAAACCGTCAGTTCGCCTGCCATAACTTCAAGAGAGTTGACGGCAAAGAGGGTTAATCCTGTTTTGGAGTTCGGAATAAGTGCAGTCAACTCTGCACCGACTATCAGACCGTTGAAAATAACAGGCATAAGAAGGGAGAAAATCGGCAGATTGAAAAATCTGATGTTGCGAAGCTTTCTCGCCGCAAGTGCGGAAAAAAGCGTTGCGAGTGAGCCGAAGATTATATCCCATATCCCCATTGGACTTGAAATGTTACCGAGGATGCAACCGACCGTCAATCCCGGAACAGCGGCAGGGGAGAATACTGAAAATATCATCAATGCTTCCGAAATCCGGAATTGAATTCCACCGTATGCTATTCCGAAAACTGCACTGAAATATGTTGCCGATGCATAAAGAGCCGCAATTAATGCACCCTGTGCAAGAGAAACAATTCTGTTGTTTTTCATTTGAAGCTCCTTTAGGAAATCGCTGATTAAATCGGCAAGCAAGATTTTCGAGTATGTTTTCGGCGTGAAAAAGGCACAAAACCGCAGATATACTTTGTGAATTTCAAGGTTTTGTAACGCATTTCACACCAAAACAGACCGAAAAGATGCGA
>DCII01000061.1 GCA_002315935.1 Ruminococcaceae bacterium UBA1730 | reverse complement strand
GCTTATGTATTTTTAATAATGAGCAAATCATGCAGAAAAATTTTAAAAACGGCGATGTTTGACAGATATAAATAATGTGATATAATAAAAAGGAATTACATATGGCGGTGAAGAAATGTTTTATTCAGGTATGGTTTTAAAGCGTGTAATTCGAAACATATATTTATGATCTGAACTTACTGCAAGAGCAGAATGCAGACGATTAAGGATGTGAATTATTGAAGATTCTGATAATAGATGACGAAAAGCCAATTGTTGATGAACTTACGGATATAATTTTTGAAAAATATGATTCTGATATTGCTTTTGCGGATTCTTCAAAAGAATTAAGTGAAAAAAATATTGATGTAAATTCAATTGATATTGCATTTGTTGATATAATGTTGAAAGATGAAAGCGGAATCAATCTCGGCTGCTTTATTCATCAGAAAAATCCTGATATGAGAATTATTTTTATTTCGGGATATCCGGAAATGGTTGCAGATGTTTTTCTTTCGGTCAATGCAACCGGTTTCATTGATAAACCAATCCGCAGAGAAAAGGTATATTCATATATTGAAAAGGCAGTAAAAGAAAGTGAAACAGAATATATCAGTATTCCGTTTCATGGAAAAGAAATTCAATTCAATCAGGACAATATTATTTGTGTTGAAAGCGAAAAGAGAAACATCGTTTTTCATCTTGCAGACGGAGAAAGCAGAGTTTTTGGAAAACTGGATGATGTTGAAAAATTATTTGGCAAAAAATTTATCCGTTGTCACAAGAGTTTTCTTGTCAATGCTAAATATGTAACCTGTATTGAATCATCAAAATTCAGACTGATTAACGGCGAATGCATCAATATCAGCAGAACATACAGAGAAACAGCAACGGAAAAATATTATAAATTCAAAGGCGGAATTATAAAATGAGTGAGCTTGCTAATTATTTATTGATAAATATTCCTCTGGCAACAATTACTGTTCTCGGACTTCATTTTTCTTTGACACCTAAAAAGAACAGTTTTATTACATTTCTTATTGTTGAGATTCTTTTTGTTCCGGTTGCGATGTGGAAAAAGCTTATTCCAGGAATGAATCCGCTGGTTTCAACCATTGCTTTGTGGGCTGTGATGATATTATGCGGATTGTTTTTATATTCCAATGCGAAAAAAACAAAGATTTTTAATATAGCAATGGTTATTATTATTCAATACATCGTAACGATGATAACCGGAACGGTATATGTTGCTTTGGGCGGAGATCTCAATTATCTTGAACCCACCGTTATTGTGCTGATTCTGTTTGTGAATGCTGTTGCTTATTTTTTCTTTGTCTGGATAAGGAAAAAACATATTCTCGGAATTGAAAACAATCGCTATACGCTGATAGGAATGTGCCTGATCACTTTGATTCAGGTGATAACATTTTGCCTGATTGATATTATCTGTTATAGCGGAGAAGATTATGTTGATAAGCAATTTCTGGGAATGATGGTTCAGTCCGAAGAATTTTACAATTTCTCAGGCATTTCAATTACGCTTTTGTTCGTGGTTACAGATGTTATTATTCTGATAATTATGAACCGTGCGTCAAAAAGCAGCGAAATGAAAAAAGAACTTGAGTTTTCTGAGTATAAGCAGTCACTTTATTCTGACTATTATGCAGAGGTTGAAGCCAACAGCATTCAGACACGGAAAATCAGGCATGATATTGCCAATATTGTTTCGTCAATCGGAATAATGCTGAAGGATAATAATGATGAATCAAGGAAAATCGCAGATGAGCTTTATGAACGCCTAAAGGCCGATGTTGAAGGAATACATAATACTGTCTATTGCCAAGATACTCTTCTGAATGCGATTTTGTCCGTTAAGAAGTCAAAATGTGATTCTCTCGGGATAGAAACGGAATTTGAAGTTGCCGGATTTATCGGCGATATAATTGATAAAGCCGATATGTGCAAGGCTTTTTCAAATCTGCTTGATAACGCCATCAATTCAACAGAAACCGCATCCGAAAAGATAATTAAGCTAAATGTTACAACGGATGAAAACAGTATGATAATAACTGTTGTAAATCCAATCGGTGAAAAAGCATATGATAAAAAAGATGATGGAAATCATGGATATGGTCTGAAAATTCTGAGTGATATCGCAAAAAAGTATGACGGGAAATTCAATGCGGAATCTGAAAACAGAATGTTTGTTTCGCAGATGATTATTCCCCAAAGCCCAAAATAATATACCATTTTTTACATTTTTATGTCGTTTTTGCATATGCAATTGCTTGAACCGCCATCAAAATATATACTGATTTCAAAATGATTTATTTTTCTTGCGATAGTAATTTGTGCTGGTCATTGAAAGAAAATTTTACATATGAAGGTGGTGTGAATTAATCTATATCGGCAGTTTTATCAGTTCGAGGAAACGCTGAATAAGTGCGTCGTCGCATCTTTTCGGCCTGTTTTTGCGTGAAATGCGTTACAAAATCTTGAAATACGCAAAGTATATCTGCGATTTTGTGCCTTTTTCACAACCAAAACATACACAAAAATCTTGCTTGCCGATTTAATCAGTATTTCTTTAATTTAGAAGGAGGAAAAAATAATGGAGAAAAAAATAATTGCATTATTTCTAACGGTTATCAGTATTCTGACACTTGCATCATGCGGAAAAAAGAACGATTCATACGAGTTGTCAGATGATGAAAATTCGATTTCATCAAAATCAGTTTCGCATTCAACGATTGATATTCCCAAAGTTAATTACGAATTTAATTACGGCGATAAAGACCCTTCCGCAATTTATGCAGGAACGAACGGCTTCAAGGGTGATGTTTTTGTTAACGATACGCAGACAATTGATCCGCAGAGTATCTATTCAAGAATCGGCTATACTGAGAATATGTTTTCCGGCGATTATGAATGCGATCTTGAATTGTTTAGATCAATGGGAGATTTTTCAGTTACAAGAGAAGTCAAACAATGGGTTGGTGAACCTGAGAAGGTTTTGTCAACCACATTGCCTTATGCATGGAAAGTCGGAGTTTCGGAACTTAATCTCGGAGCAGGTACAATTGGCAGTGATTTTCAGTATTATGATGAGCTTTGTGAGCAGACTGAGCTCAATTGGGTTTGCTTAAGATATGCAACAAGAGAAGGCTCTATCAATTCTCTTTGCACATATGAGGTTAAAGGAAATTTAATTAATGTTTTTGAAGCTGATAATTTAGAGGATAAGAATGGCAAAATTTCCTATACTCTTTCATCAACTCCTATTACTTATTCCTTCAGCTTTAAAGGTCCGTATCTCACATTAAGCGACGGCAAAACCTCCGTTGACCTCAAGGCAACCTGCTTCGGAGATAACGGCAGGGGAATCAGTGCTTATTCCTTGCCTGATTCAAAGCTCATTGCCGGAGTTGATGCGTTTGAACTCAGTGAATCCGCAATGACAAAATACGCCATTAAAAGAAATGGCACATATTATTCAACTGCCGACATTAAACTTTGCGAAAATGGTATTGCTTATATCAAGCTTGTTGAGCCTGATGAAAACGGCAATGCAGTTGTAACAGATAAACAGTATGTCTATATTATAAGCAAAAACGATTCGTTTTTCGGAGCGACACTGATTCTTGCTGATGAAAATGGTATCTATGATTATTCAGACACTTGTTTAGGAAGACAGGAAAGGCTTAATAATGGTCAGACTTTCTCCGATGAAGAAATGAAAACCATTGAGGACATTTATATTGAGCTTGCCTCTGAGTTTTCCCAAAATGGAATAAGTGTAAGAATTGACAGGGCAAACGGTGAAATTGCGATTGACTCTGCAGTTGTTTTTGCAGGTGACAAAGCCGATATATCCGAAGAAGGAAAAGCATTCCTTTCAAAATTTGCGAAGGCATATTTTTCAGTTGTATCAGCAGATAAATACAAGGGATTCCTTGTTGGCACAAAGGTCGAAGGTCACACAGCACCGCTTGCAAACTCAACATATGAAAGCGGACTTCCTCTTTCAAATCAGAGAGCTGAAAATGTTAAGAGCTATATTGAATCCGCAATTGAATCCGCAGGCATTCTTCAGGCGGTCGGACTTTCAAACAGCAAACCGATTTATGATGATAACGGAAAAGTTGACCTTGATGCCTGCAGGAGAGTTTCATTCAGATTCATTCTTTCATCAGAAGCTGATCCCATAGATATTGAAAATATCACGCAGAAAGTTACTCAACCTGTTGCTACTGCAGCACCGAAAACAACTGCCGCTGCTGTTGATTCCGGAGATGCCGGCTTCAGAGCTTCGGGATATTCTGAATTATTCAGCGGATGCGGAATCAGAGTTCTTATGCCGAACTATATGGAATTTAATGAAGAGCGGAGCGACGAGAAGGTAAAAAGAGCGGAAGTGACAGGTAAATATGAGCGCATAGAGACTTGTTACTATGATTATTCATATGATAATGTTGCAGATTTTTATGCTTCTCGCTCGCAGTATGCAAGTATTTGCTCTGAAACAGTAAACGGAGTGAAGATTTCTTATGCTGACTCGACTGATAATTCAGACGGTGTTTATGATACTTTGATTTATTATTCAAATGGAAAAGAAAGTGTTGCCATCTGGATTCTTTCGGAAGAAGGCAATGAATATAATCATCAGATGATGAGAAATATTATTAAATAATAACGGAGGTAATGATATGCAGGATATTTTTTCTTTAATCGGATATTCGTTGATACCTATTCTTTTTATCATAGGAGCAAACAAAAAAGCCAAAAACGGCAAGTCACCCAAAGTCCTACTTATTATTTTGGGTGTATTAACAGCATTAGCTGTTTTAGGCACAATTGCACAGGGCGATTTTTCGGGTACCGTAATTCCCGAAATTGCAATTCTTATTGTCTGTTTTATTATTGCTGTTGCGACTTCTGTCAGCAACTATAAAAAATTCAAGAAAAACGAAGAAGCTACAGGAACAAAATCTGATGGCGAAATTGTATAATCTGTTTTGAAACTGTTAATTGAGGGGGATTGTTCTGAGTGAATAAGGATTTTGAAATTAACATTCCGCTGACTCAAGAAAGAATTCTTGAAATAATATATAAGTTTATTGCGGATACAATGAAAAAACATATTCTGCCGGATGAACAGGAGTTGGATAGATTAACCTGCACAGAGCTTATTACTCTTATCAGCAGCACTAACTCCTATGTCGAAAAAGTTATGGTCGGCATTGAAACGCACTTTTCAAAATCCGTTAAATACTGCTTTTTGAAAGCGATTAAGAAAAAACTTGAAAATGATAATGTTTATGTTTTGTGGAGCAGCATGATTAATCTGCCTTTCCTTTATGGCGGTAACTTCCCTTTGATCTATACGAACAAGGCAAAGGCGGACGAATCAGCAGAGTATTTTACAGAGCTTTTTAAAGAAGAGAAAATTATCATCAGCGTAAAAGAGTATGGCAACAAGGCGGAAATGTGGAACCTGATAGCAATATGCGGAATGAACAAAATATTGATTGACGGCGGAAATATTGTTTTTGAGCTGAAACAGTTTTATGATGCACCATATTCAGAATTCGGAAATATTTGCCCTGACCTGGCATTCATTCTTCATCAATATAAGGTTATTCTGAAAACGAACGGATACGGCGCAAATGCAAATAAGTTTGAGTGCATTCAAGAATTGATAACCGAGAATTTAAAGTTCTCAAAAATGCTGATGGCAGTTAACTTTGAAGGCGGTAGCAGTCTGTTTGAAGAAGGAACAATAGTGAATATGCCGCTTGTCACAATGTCCGATGGTACAAAAATGCAACCTCTTTTCACAGATCAGCTTGCAATTAATAATTATTTCAAGTCCACAAATCAGTCTTCGGTCAGCGGTGAAACAGTATCAATGGTTTATAAATTAATTGAGATTAATAATTCTATTTCGGGAATAATAATCAATCCCGGAAGAGAAGAATTCATTCTTACAAAGCCGACCATTGAAAAGATGATACTTGTTTCAAAAGAAGCTCTTTCCGAACTGAAAGCAAAACCGAAATTCTATTCTCTTTATTTAAAAATCAGCGATATGGAAGTGCCGAGCATCATTTCGGACGGTTCGGTTTTCCTCTGCACGGACAAGACTTTAGTAACCAAAGAGTTAAAAAAATCAACGCAGGAGGCATTTATCAGGGAATTTGATAATTCAGAATTGCCTGCATTTATGAATTATTGCCGCAAAAACGGCATCCGCAAAATCAATTATAAATCGGATTCTTCAATAATTATCGAGGTTGCAGAATATTTCGGAAACAATGTAAAATTTGCAGGAGCCGAACTCTCGCAGAAGATTATCAGATTCCTTGAAGCTGATAAAAACAAGAGCAAGAGTGGTTATGCAAATATAGCTCAAGCGTTGAAAGTCTCTCTTCATAAGGAAATTGTAAAGACGCCGTTTCTTGTTCCGATAGTTTATGAAGATGAGGACGACAAATCACCTGTTAAAGACGATGTTCTTCATATATCCGAGGGCACTCTTGAAAACTTTACGTGTCAGTATTTATTTGATAAGACTGAAATAAGCGATGATGAAAAAATTGAGTTCCTGAAGACTTTGAAATTTTATGGGGCAGAGGGTTATCACTTTTCGGACGAGAAAGTCAACAAAGAGAAAAAGATGAATGTCCGAGCCGTAAACAACGGAATTCATGTGTTCATTCCTGCTTTTACTGATGTTAAAACATTGCAGAATATTTTTGGAAAAAACACACGGATCGGAATAATGTCTTTTGATGAACTGACAGAATTTTTAAATCGCGGTGCATTCAGGGATGTTTCAAAATCTATCAGTGGAATAGTTCTGAATCCGACCGGAGCATGCCTTGCCTTGAATCGTGAAGAAATCAATATTATTAAATCCGGAAATATTCAGCCGATAAATAATCAAGAAAAATTCAATCCTTTATGCACGGCAAGTATGGTTTTGGGAATAATAGGGTTATTCTCATTTTCATTCGGTTTGCCTAACATTGCGGCAATTATTTTAGGCTTTTTCGGATATAAAAAATCGAAGAGCAAACAGCAACCCGGTGCCAACCGTGCCGTAATCGGAATAGGACTTGGCATATTGGGAATAATATTGTCCATTTGGTTTTGGATTGAAGTTGCTTTGCAGTAATGATTGGATTTTTTTTGGGAAAACATTCTTATTTGAGTTACATACGAAAAAATTACAATGTCGTACAAAACTAATACATATTCTGCAAGCATTGTACGAGAACTAAACTGTAGGTAAATATATCACATTTGAAAAAAGCACAGCCTCGATGGTTATTATCAAACCATCGGGGCTGCTTTTGGTGTGCTCGGCACGCACATTTAC
>DCII01000058.1 GCA_002315935.1 Ruminococcaceae bacterium UBA1730 | reverse complement strand
TTTATGTACGGTTTTATGTTGTGTGCGGAGACATAGCAAGCAATGTAAACGTAACACATTTCCGCAACAGTTGAATTCTTCAACTTACACACATCAGGAAAAATCCTGCTGACTATATGGTTGGAATTGGTCTGAACCATACAAACTATAGAAAAAAGCAAATAACAGTTGACATTATATCACCACAGTGATATAGTTAATCCAAGAGAGGAATGTTATTTATGGATACATTGATTTCGTTATATCACGGTTCTGAACATATAATAGAAGCACCGACATTTGGAGCGGGCAAAAAAAACAATGATTTTGGTTTGGCGTTTTATTGCACCGAAAGCCTTGATTTAGCTAAGGAATGGGCTGTTTCTTCATTAAGAGACGGCTTTGCCAACAAATATACGCTTGATACCGAATATCTGAAAGTATTAAACCTGAATAGCTCTGATTACTCTATTCTGAACTGGATAGCCGTTCTCTTAGAGCATAGAGTGTTTTCCATTAGCACTCCTGTTGCTCGCAGAGCAAAAAAATATTTAATAGATAATTTCGGCGTTAATGTTAATGCTTATGATATAATCACCGGTTATAGAGCGGATGATTCATATTTTGATTATGCCGAATCGTTCATCAACAACGGAATCTCGGTTGAGCAATTGGCAAAGGCTATGAGGCTCGGCAAGCTCGGCGAACAAATAGCAATCAAATCTCAATACGCCTTTTCCAAAATCAAGTATGAAGGCTTTGATGTTGCGGAAAAAGACATCTATTATGTTAAGCGTAAATCAAGAGATGATGATGCAAACCGTACATTTCTTGAAATGCTGGAGGAAGATGATGATGGCTTGTATATCCGGGATATCATTAGAGGAGGAATAACAAATGAGGATTCACGCATACCCAGAAACACATTTGAATAAAGCTCAGGTGATGCTTGGAACAGCGTTTGATTATGCAGTAAACTCCTGTAACATCAGTGGTAATGACTTCGCAAAAATGTTTGCTGCAAGCAAAATTTGCAAGAGAATAGAAAATGGTGAGCCGGCAGTTGTTTGCGGAAAAAGCGGTATAGAAGTTGCTCGGGAAACAGTGTTTGATACTACGAAAAAAGAAATAGAAAACGAGCCGAAAGAAAGTTTCAGCCGTTCTGTTGATTATTGGATAGGATGGGCATTGGCATATTATCAATGGTATTCAAATTTCAGTTTTTCGGAAATATTCAAGGTTATCACCTATGCAGAACTGGAAAAAATGTATTATACGCTTCACGAAGCAGATATAACTAAATTTGTTGACATAGTTGACAGAAAATTAAAAGAATACTATGTTGAAACAAACCTTAAAAGAATAAGAACCATTTATGGCTGTTCGCAATCGGAGTTAGCAAAAAAATCCGGTGTGAGTTTGCGTTCAATTCAAATGTATGAGCAAAGGAACAAAGATATCAATAAGGCAAGCGTTGAAACTGTCTATCGGATTGCAAAGGTGCTTGGTTGCACAATTGAAGATTTAAGGAACCGCTGAATAAATGCGTCGTCGCATCTTTCTGGTCTGTTTTGGCGTGAAATGCGTTACAAAATCTTGAAATACGCAAAGTATATCTGCGATTTTGTGCCTTTTTCACAACCAAAACATACACAAAAATCTTGCTTGCCGATTAAATCGGCGTTTCCTTAAAGATATTTTGAAAAAAGCTCCAAAATAGCTACATTTTATATTAATTCAATTTTGTCCTGTATAAGTTTGGATATATAGCATTATTTATGTATAACATTGTTGTTTGGTTATCGTCGTTTAAACGACATATTAAATTGAAGTTTTTTATCTATTTTGACGAAGAAAATGAATTTCCTTGTGATTTTTTCGTCATTGATAAAGCCGAAAAGCTATTGACATTTCTTGCTTCAGCCTGTATAATCAAGTTATATTTTCTCGACAAAATTTTCCGTCGTTAAAAATTCTGCATTTTTAAGCAGAATATTACGAATTCAAACGCCGTTCTGCGGAACGGTTCGGAATGACAAGGTTTTTACATTCATTGCAACTGTTCCCTTCCCGTCATTGCGAGCGAAGCGTGGCAATCCGCTTCCATTCGCA
The DNA here is from genome assembly GCA_002315935.1 of Ruminococcaceae bacterium UBA1730. GTDB lineage: Bacteria > Bacillota > Clostridia > Oscillospirales > Acutalibacteraceae > CAG-177. The sequence continues at coordinate 1,395 of DCII01000058.1, read as the reverse complement.
GGGGCGAATAGTATTCGCCCGAAAGCAGCTTTTGCGGAGCAATTTTCAAACATTTAAATTTGTTTGACGGGCGATTGATAATCGCCCCTACAGGATGCTCCCTGCCCCCGTCATTGCGAGCGGAGCGTGGCAATCCGTCCTCTCCCCCCGTCATTGCGAGGAGCGTAGCGACGTGGCAATCCGTCACCTTCCCCTACACATAAATAACAAAAAATCGAATTTATTATTTTGGTTTTGTAAAATATGATTTCATTAAAAACAACCTTAGATACAATTCTTATTGAGCAGTTTTCAAAATTTAATAATTTCGATGGACTGCCTGAATGCTCCGTCACTCTGGAGAACAACAAATCAAGAAATGAGTTTCTTCAGAATTACGAATCGGAAGCATCAATCAATTCCTTTTCAATCAAATCCGTTGACGGAAAGTATGTTCTTTCAAATTCCTATTGCTCGGGAGAATTGACTGCCGACTATAAGAAAATGAATATTTCCGTGTCGGACGATAAACCGACTTATCAATCAACCAAAAGCATTATACTTCAGCTTTACAGATATACCTGCATTGATGCCGGCGGATTGTTGATTCATTCAGCTTGTGTTCAGTTTCTCGACCAAGGTATTCTTTTCTGCGGACTTTCGGGTGCAGGAAAAAGCACACAGGCTCACCTTTGGGAAAAGCATCTTGATGCAAAGGCGATTAATCTTGACCAGCCTTATGTTTTTGTTAAAGACGGCAGGAGCTATGTGACGGGTTCGCCGTTCAGCGGAAAAGAAAACGCTTATGAGCCGGTTTGCAAGCCAATCAGAGCAATTGTTTTCGTGCATCAGGCGAAGGAAAATTCGATAAAAAAGCTTTCGAATGCCGAAGCCTTTTCTCAGCTGTATCTGAATAATTATACTTATCCTCTTAATGATGATATAGAAAAGAAATTCAACGAAAATTTATCTGCATTATGTGAATTCACCGATTTGTATTCTCTGAATTGCGATATTTCAAGGCAGGCGGTTGAAGTCTGCGTCGGTGAGCTTTTCGGGGAAGACGGTTTGAATGTGCTCAATGCGGCTAAATATAAACGGGCATCGGGCTATGTGCTCAGAGAGGTTTCCGGCAAGAAGCTGGTTGTTCCCGAACGCAGAAACGACTCGGAATCATCTGAATATATCTGCTTCAACGAAGCAGGCGAATTCATCTGGAACTGCCTTGCAACGCCGAAATCCGCCGAGGAGCTTGCGAGAATGCTCGTCAAGGAATACGGAATAGATTTTAATTGTGCTCTCGAGGATTCAAAAAACATCATTGAGAAGTGCGTTAAGGATAGATATATTGTATTATCATAATTTTTTAAATTTCGTCATTTTTTTCAAAGGGCTCTTTTCTTAAAACCGTGGAAG
>DCII01000021.1:42841-50893 GCA_002315935.1 Ruminococcaceae bacterium UBA1730 | reverse complement strand
CCTTCTCCGAATTTATTTCATTATATCAATTCTCTTTCGGAAAGTCAAGAGCCGTAAACATCATTTCAGCACAACAATCGTTACGCCGTCTTCGCCCTCGCCGTAAACTCCGAGGCGGTGGGACTTGACGAAGGGTGACGAACGCAGATAATTTGTTACTGCGGCACGGAGTGCTCCCGTTCCCTTGCCATGAACGATCGTGAATTCATTCAGACCCGTACGAAGGCTTTGATCTATGAATCTGTCAAGCTCGATAAGGCATTCATCAACCGTCATTCCACGCAAATCAATTCTCGTGTTCGCCGCCATATTCAGCCTGCTTTCGCCCGTCAGCTTTGCTGTTGATTTCGGCTTTTCTTTTTTAACGGGTGCATCCTCAAGCAGACGCAGATTTTTTTCTTTTACTCTCGTTTTGATTGAGCCTGCCATAACCTCAACATTGCCGTTCTTATCAGCAGGGGCAACGACCTTTGCACTCTTCTTTATGTCACGGATAAGAACCGTATCACCAACCTTGAGCGGTCTCGGAAGAACATAATCCTCATCGTCATCATCGGAAATGAGCGGGTCTGCCGCCGCATCAATGGCGATAACACCCTTCTTGACAAGAGCTTTGGCTCTTCTTGCAAGCTCTACGGCATCCTTTGTTTTCTGCTGTTCTTTTTTGAGTTTATCAAGCTCCTGCAAAAGAGTGTAGGCTTCTCTCTTTGCCTGTTCGGTGTATCTTGCCGCCGCCGCTCTTGCCTTTTCAACCTCCTGCTCACGAAGCTTTTCAATTTCCGCTTTCAGCTTTTCCGCTTCTTCTTTATCTTTAGCGGCTTTATTAGAAAGCTCATTTGCCTTTGAATATTCGTCTTCCATCCTTCTTCTTGTTTCCTCGAGACGGTCAACAACATTTTCGAATTCTCTGTTTTCGGCAGAAATCAACTCCTGTGCTCTCTCAATAACATTCTTCGAAAGGCCGAGCTTTTCGCTGATTGCAAGAGCATTCGACTTGCCCGGAACGCCGATAAGCAGGCGGTAAGTCGGTCGGAGGGTTACAATATCAAATTCACAACAGCCGTTTTCAACTCTCGGAGTGTCCAACGCATAGGCCTTAAGCTCCGCATAATGGGTTGTGGCGGCTATTTTTGCACCCTTTGCGTGCAGGTCTTCAAGAATTGCCATCGCAAGAGCCGCACCCTCAACGGGGTCGGTTCCCGCTCCAAGCTCGTCTATCAGCACAAGACTGTTTTCGCCTGCGGTTTTCATTATTTCAATTATGTTTGTCATATGGGCAGAGAAGGTTGAAAGCGACTGCTCAATTGACTGTTCATCGCCTATATCCGACAGAATTTCGCCGAAAACGGATATTTCGCTTCTGTCCCCTGCCGGAATCATCAGTCCGCACATCGCCATAAGCGAGAGCAGACCGACCGTTTTGATTGAAACGGTTTTACCGCCCGTGTTCGGACCCGTGATAACAAGAGTATCGAAATCCCTGCCGAGCACAATATCAACGGGCACAACCTTTTTCGGGTCAATCAGCGGATGCCTTGCCTGGCGGAGATTGATTATTCCCTTATCGTTGAGAATCGGCGGCCAACCCTTGATTTTATAAGCATACTGTGCCTTTGCAAAAATGAGATTCAGCTCAAGAGCACATTCATAGCTGTTTTTGATGCTGTCGCAGAAATCACCTGCCGAAGCCGAAAGCTCCGCAAGAATTCTGTCTATCTCTTCTCTCTCTTTAGCCTGAAGCACTCTGATTTCATTATTCGCCTCAACAACCGCCATAGGCTCAATGAAAACGGTTGCTCCGCTTGAGGATGAATCATGAACAAGACCTGCAATTTCGCCCCTGTATTCGCTCTTGACCGGCACAACATATCTGCCGTTTCGCTGAGTGATAATATTTTCCTGAAGATATTTCGAATTCGATGAACGGGTGAATTTATCAAGCTGTTCACGAACCTTCGATTCCTGAACTCTTATTTTTCTGCGTATATCCGCAAGAGCCGGAGATGCGTTATCAGATATTTCTTCTTCGGAAATAATAGCGTTTGTAATTGCCGTTTCAAGAAATTTATTCGGCATGAGTGCATTGAAAAGCGAATCAATCACCGTCGAAACACCTGCGTTGGAGGCTCTCCACTGCGAAAGAGTGCGGATAACTCGCAACACTCCTGCAATATCAAGAAGCTCTCTTGTGTTCAGCACGCTTCCTGCGTTTGCACGGCTGAGAGCATTATTCACATTCTTCAGACCGCCGAAGGAGGGTCCGCCGAATCTTGCAAGAAGCATATGAGCATCAATGGTCTGATTCATCAAGGCTCTCGCAAGGTCAAGATTGCTTTCGGGCTTAAGATTGAGAGCCATCTCCCTTGAATCGGGACAGCCTGTGAATTCAGCTAATTTTTCAAGAACCTTATCGAATTCAAGTGATTTTGAATGTTTTTCAAATGAAGTCATAATTCTTCTTCCGTTTCTGTTTCAGTTAATTCTTCATCAACGGCAACAAATTCCGTCACAGCGTTTCCGTCTTCATCTGTTACTGCTTCGCCGTCCTCATCCGTCACCTCAACCGCCGTTGTGATAATCTCCCCGGTTGCTTCCTCCGTTGCCGCTTCGGTTGCTTCCTCGGTCACTTCCTCGCTTCGCTCCGAAACAACCGCAATAACCTCCTGGCTGTCAGCATTCTGAATTGAAGAAATATACATTTCTCCGCTACTTTCACGCAGGGTGATTTTCATGATTTTATCGGGGTCGGGAGCAGTCAGCTCGCCGTTTTCGTTCTGTGCCCATGCTTTTGCACCGATATAGCCGACAGTCAGAATAACAGAGCTTCCCTGCTTATCAATATCATAAACCTTCGGAGTATATGCCGAATCAATACCCGTAATGGGAAGAATATAGCTCTTGAGTGCAGGGTCATAGGTGATGTCGTAATCGCTCATGTCAATGCTTGAGTGCATGGTTGAAATATCAATTTCCCTGCCGAAAAGCTCAACAAAATATTTTTCAATATCCTCCTGCGGAACAATTATGCCTCCATCCGAATATGAATATCCCTCCGTTCCCTTGTCGCTCTTGAGAAGTGCCCAGACCGCACTGTTGACGAGCTGAGGAACCTCCGCCTGCGTAAGGTCATCAAACGGGTCGGGGTCAAACATAACAACAGGGGTTAAAAATGCCTCATATTCAGACTTTTTCACCGAATTATCGGTAAGATTTTTTACTCCGTTAATGCCGAATTTTATCACCGTTATCAAGCCGATAACCGCAAGAATCATTGCAATTACGCCAACGGGAAAAGCAAATTTATTTTTCTTTCTTTTAGCCATAATATCTCCTTATCCGGTAAAATGTCTGCTTTTTAAACAACTATGTATATCTGACAAACAACGGCATAAATTTCCCTCAGAACGAAAGGAACATAGCCAATCCATGGAGTTTTATATGGATATGGGTAGGCAGTAAGGCCACACATCTGTGCAAATTTGGATGCACGATATTCATGGAAATCGTTTGTGATAACCGTAATTTCTTTCAATTCAACTCCTTTTGCCTGCAAAAGAGCAATGGAGTTTTTAAAGTTTTCAAGGGTTGCGGTGGATGTATCTTCCATAATGAGTCGTTCGCCGTTGATGCCCGATTCGGTTAGGCAGTTATACATACATTGTGCTTCGGATATTCCCTCGTCATCTCCTTTTCCTCCCGAGAGGATGGCTGTGGCGGTAGGGTGGTTGCACAAATATTCTCGTGCTTTTCGTATACGCCCGTTTAAGTACGGACCCGGTTGGGTTCCGTTCACCTTGCATCCCAAAACGATGATATATTCCGTTTGCACATCCGAGGACTTACTGTATTGCAGAATACGACCAAAGGTATATCCGCCCACCGCAACGACGATTATCAGTCCAAAAGCACAAAAGGACAGAATTGCTTTTCCGATTTCTTTCTTCCAAAGTTTTGCAATCAAGGTATGAATAGAGTTCATTTTAACTGCATAAAGCAAAAATACTAAGGCTACCGCAAGACCCGTAACAACGCCGATGTTTATCTGCTTGTTTGTGATAACCGGTCCTATGTTTAAAACAAAACAAATTGTCGCAGCCGCCAAGGAAAGCAGCCGAATAACTTTTTTCATGTTTTCTCCTTCATCTTATCTGACCGTCACCGTTGATAAGATATTTTGTGCTCACCATATGCTCAACTCCGAGAGGTCCTCTTGCATGGAGCTTCTGGGTCGAAATGCCGATTTCCGCTCCGAAGCCGAATTCGCCGCCGTCGGTAAATCTTGAGGAAGCATTAACATAAACCGCCGCCGCATCAATTTCATTCTGGAATTTCTTTGCCGAAGCAAGGCTGTCCGTAACGATAACCTCGCTGTGACCCGTTCCGTATTGAGAAATATGTGCAATTGCTTCATCAATATCATTCACAACTTTTACGCTGATGATATAGTCAAGATATTCCCTTCCCCAGTCATCCTCGCTTGCGGGAACGGCATAGGGAAGCACTCCGCAGACAACCTCATCGCCACGGATTTCAACATTCTTCTCCTTGAGTCTTTCGCCGATAAGAATAAGAGCTTCCTCGGCTACATCCTTATGAATAAGCAGACTTTCGCACGCATTGCAGACCGAAACTCTTGATGCCTTTGCGTTTGCAACGATTTCAGCCGCCATATTCATATCTGCTTCGCTGTCAACATAAACATGGCAGTTGCCGACACCCGTCTGAATAACCGGCACGGAAGCGTTTTCAACAACCGAGCGGATAAGACCGGCTCCTCCTCTCGGAATGAGAAGGTCAACATATTCATTCATTCGCATAAGCTCTGCCGTAATTTCTCTTGCATTATTCTCAATAAGAATAACAGAATCCGCAGGAACGCCGCATTTTTCAAGTGCAGTTCTCATTGCATCCGCAATTGCTTTATTTGAATTTGCCGCTTCCTTGCCGCCCTTGAGAATAACGGAATTACCTGCTTTAAGGCAGATTGCCGCCGCATCCGAGGTGACATTCGGGCGTGCTTCATATATAACTGCAATAACGCCCATAGGAACGGTAACCTTTTCGATTTTCAAGCCGTTCGGTCTTGTTTCGCCCCAGAGAACCTTGCCGATAGGGCATTCCTCCCCTGCAACCTCACGCAAGCCCTCTGCCATGCCGTTAATTCTTGCCTCGGTCAGGGTCAGACGGTCTATCATTGCTTCAGCCATTCCGTTTTCACGGGCAAGCCTTATATCCTCTTGGTTTGCACTGATGATTTCTTCCTTATTTTTCAAAATCATATCTGCACAGGAGAGCAGAGCCGCATTGATTTTTGCCGCTCCTGCCTGCGAAAGTATTTTCTGAGCGTTCTTCGAACGAATGCCGATTTCTTTTATATCCATATTACACCTCTTGTGTGGAACCAATCTTTTTAGCCTTAAAAAGCGTTCCGATTACTCTGCCGTCAAGGAGCTTATATATATCCTCCGGGTCAGAGCCGTTCATAACAACCGTGTCAATTCCTGCGTTTGCGGCAATATCGGCGGCATGGAGCTTCGTTATCATTCCGCCCGTTCCTCTGTTCGTGCCCGTTCCGCCTGCAAGAGCAAAAATTTCATCGTTGATTTCTTCAACCGTATGAATCAGAACCGCATTTTCATCCTCTCTCGGATTTGCACTGAAAAGTCCGTCAATATCCGTCAGAATTATCAGCAGGTCAGCCTCGGTTATCCTTGCACAATGAGCGGAAAGGCTGTCGTTATCGCCGAAAACTATTTCTTCAACGGCAACCGCATCATTCTCGTTGACAACGGGAATTGCACCGTATTCAAACAGCTTCATAAAAGAATTATGAAGATTTTTTCTGCGTTCCTCATTCTCAAAATCATCCCGTGTAACAAGGAGCTGACCGATTGTGTTGCCGTATTCGCCGAAAAATTTATCATAAAGGAACATCAGCTCGCATTGACCGACCGTTGCCGCCGCCTGCCTGCCAGGGGTGTCCTTCGGTCTTTGGGCAAGTCCGAGCTTGCCGACACCGACTCCGATTGCACCGGAGGTGACAAGCACTATTTCCATGCCTGCATTCTTGAGGTCACTCAGCACTCTTGCAAGCATGGACATTCTTCTGATGTTTATTTTGCCCGTGTTGTAGGTGAGCGTTGATGTGCCTACCTTGACAACAAGCCTTTTGATTTCTTTTTTATTCACCATATCATTTCACCGTTCCGATATATTTTTTGTATGTTTTTTCTGATTTGACATTTCCCACTGCACAGAGTGAAGCATTTTTTGGATTGAGAATTTCTCTTGAAATTTTTCTGACATCCTCAAGAGTAACCGCTCTGATACGCTTCACAACCTCTTCCTCGGGGTCAACAAATCCGTAAAAAAGGGTTTCAAGTGCATTTGACGAAGCAAGATTTGTTATGCTTTCATTCTCAATAACATAGCCGGAAACGCCCTGCTCAATCGCAATGTCAATCTCGCTCTGCGTTATACTTTCGGGAAATTCCGCAATTATTTTCATGGTTTCTTCAATCGCTTTCTTTTCGGATTTCGGCGAAAGAGCCATATATATCGCAAAATATCCTGCCTTTTCCTGCTTCGTGTTGGCGGTGTCAATCGAATAAACCAAGCCAAGCTCTTCTCTCAGCTTCTGAAAAAGTCTTGAGGAAGAGGATGCCCCCAGAATTGAAGACATTATTGCAGCACTATGGCGGCGTGGGTCTCTTGAGGTGATTCCCGGAAAGCCGATAACGAGCTGATTCTGCATAGCTTCCTTTTTTACTGCGGTTATATTTCTGAAATATTCCGCTCCGTCGGGTTCAGCGGTTGAGCCTGTGTTTTCAAGGTCTCCGAAATATTTTTTGCAGAGCGAAACAGCTTCATCCTCATCAAAATTTCCGCAAAACGAAGCAATCATTCTTTCGGGAACATAAAATTTTTTCATATGCTCAAAAAGAATATCCCTGCTCATTGCAAGAACTGTTTTTCTTGTTCCGAGAATGTCATATCCGAGCATACTTTCCTTCCATATCTGCCTACAGAAGGTGTCACTGCAAAGGTCATCGGGGCTGTCCTCATACATGGAAAATTCTTCCATAATAACGCCCTTTTCAGTTTCAATATCATCCTCCGAAAATAACGGACGGCTGACCATATCGCAGATAATGTCAAAAACTCCTGCGGAATTTTCGGAAAGAGCCTGTGCATAAAAGCAGGTGTAATCCTTCGCAGTATAAGCATTTATAACGCTTCCGAGAGCATCCGTTTCTTTTGCAATGTCAAGGGCGGTACGCTTTGCCGTGCCCTTGAAAACCATATGCTCAATGAAATGCGAAACACCTGCCGTTTCGGGAGCTTCATAGCCGGAGCCGCTTGCAACCCATATCCCCATTGCACAGGTTTTGAACTGCGGAACAGATTTCAGAACAATGCGAAATCCGTTTTCAAGTGTTACGGTTTTCATCTATCTTACCTGCTCATTCCTGAACACGAGAACAATACTGCCGATTGTGATTTTGTCTCCGCTGTTCAGAAATGCTTTTTTTTCAATTTTTTGGCCGTTCACAAGCACATCAGCCGAATTCTTTGCCGATGCAACATACCAGCCCTTTTTGGAGCAGACAACAACTGCGTGTTGCCTTGAAACGGTTGGATAATTGAGGACTATATCGCAGTTTTTATGTCTGCCGAGAGAGGTTTCACGGCTCGAAAGCGGAAAGGCATCTCCGTTTGCAAGGCTCACCAGAACGGCATTGCCGAGCGACGGCATTCTTCGCTTGAGAAGAGCTGAAAAACAGAGAATCAATATTATAACCGTCAGCGAAGGGAGTGCATAACGGGATATTTGAAGAACAAATTCAAGCATACTGCCTCCGAAATACATTTATACATAATATACTATATTATTAAATGCAATAAAAGTCAAGATTTAAGGGAGCTAAAGTTGATGTCGTTTCATATAAAAAAATAACCGCCCAACTCTAACATAAGGCAGTTATTTCATAATAATTCATTTTTTGATAAAGGTCTGATAATTGCGCCAGATTCAGATGCAGAAAGTGCTTT
>DCII01000021.1:1192-42699 GCA_002315935.1 Ruminococcaceae bacterium UBA1730 | reverse complement strand
CCGAGTGAGCGAGAAAACGCTTTCTGCGCTGAAGATGACAGCAATTATTCGGCATCATCCATGTTGTCGCAGTTATGCCATACTCCCTGAATATCATCGTTATCATCAAACATATCAAGCATCTTGCCCATGGCGGTAAGCTCATCGGGATTTGAAAGAGAAACATATGTTGAGGGAATGTATGCTGTTTCTGCAGAAAGGAAGGTATAACCCTTTTCTGCAAGAGCCGATGAAACTGCACCGCAGTCATAAGGATCGGTGCGGATTTCGAAAACTCCGTCTTCGGAGATGAAGTCCGTTGCACCTGCTTCAAGAGCATCCTCCATGAGCTTATCCTCGTCAATGCCCTCCTGTTCGAGAACGATAACGCCCTGCTTAGCGAAAAGGAAAGAAACGCATCCGCTCTGACCCATGTTTCCGCCGAACTTATCAAAATAATGGCGGACATCGCCTGCGGTTCTGTTTCTGTTATCGGTAAGAGCTTCAACGATAACGGCAACGCCCGAAGGACCGTAGCCCTCATAGACGATTGTTTCGTAGTTTGCTCCGCCGCCTTCGCCGGCAGCCTTTTTGATAATTCTGTCAATGTTATCATTGGGAACATTGTTTGCCTTTGCCTTTGCGATAACATCCTTGAGCTTTGAGTTTGATGCGGGGTCCGGACCGCCTTCACGGACAACAACTGCTATTTCTCTGCCGATTTTTGTGAAAACCTTTGCTCTCGCATTATCGGTTTTTTCTTTTTTACGCTTAATGGTGCTCCATTTTGAATGGCCTGACATTTTAAAACCTCATTTCGTGGATATTCAACTCGGATATTATAATACATCTCTATATCTCTTGTCAAGAATTTTTAAAACAACGAAAATTTACGGAAATTTTAGGAAAACTAAGGCAACGCCGCATAATTGCTTTGTGTAGACTGCGAAGCAATTATAAAGCGTTGCCTTAAACTTTACACTGTGTCACCGAATTCACGGCTTTTCTTATCTGTTGAAAATGTGATTTCAGACGGTTCCTCGCAATCCTATGCGTGGCAGATAAAAGCAATCTGGGAGCCGAAGAAAACCAAAAACAATACTAAGACAACACAATTGACGATTCTGAATTTTTTCATTTTGTCACACCCCTCATATAGTGCCGAACAAATTTCGGTTACATATATAGAGTGTGGAAGAAAATGGTTTTTGTTGCATGGAAAATTAAATTTCTTTGCTGAAGCCTTTTCCAAGAATCTCGTTTGCTTCGGAAACAATGATGAAGGTGTGCGAATCAATCGACTGTGCAACCTTGATTATGTCAGCAATTTCATGCTTTCTCGCAACGCAGACAAGCATATTTTTGCTCTCTCCGCTGTATGCACCGGTTGCAGGCATAATCGTTACCCCTCTCGGAGAAGCGGAAACAATTGCTTTCGAAACCTCCTCCGATTTATCGGTTATTATCATCAGCATCTTTCCGCTGCCCGTGCCGTAAATAATCGTGTCAATAACCTTTGTGCTGACAAAGATAATGATTATCGCATAGAGTCCGCTTTCGAAGCTTCTGAAAACAAGCATATTGGAAATAATAACAACTGCATCGGCAACCATGACGATTTTTCCGATTGAAATATGCGGAAAGGCCTTATGGAAAAGCTTGCCGATAATATCCGTTCCTCCGCTTGTTGCACCCGTTGCCATAATCAATCCGAGACCGAAGCCCTCAAAAATTCCGCAGAAGAGAGTTGCAAGCAGCTTGTCGCCCGTATAAGTCGGAAGAATAAGAGCAAGTCCGTCAAGTGCAGCCGAGAGAATTGCCGAAACAACAAGTGTTTTCGCCACAAGCTTTTTTCCGAGAAATATCCACATCAGAATAAGAAGCGGAACATTCAGAATGAAGCCCGTTATTCCGAGGGGGAAACCGAAAATCTTGTTGATTATCAAGGCAAGACCCGTCATTCCGCTTTGTGCAACTCCGTTCGCTTTAACGAAGCAGTTAACGCCGATTGAATAGGATGAACAGCCGACTGCCCATATCAGAACATTCTTTATTTCATCAAGAATTTTCTTTTTATCCATTATTATTTTCTCCGTTTTCAGCCTTTTTTATTTCGTCAAAAAGCTCGTTTATGCGGTCTGTTTCGCCCCTCAGATAGAGCCATCCGAAAAGCGATTCAAGCCCTGTTGCATGGTGGTAATCCGCGCTTGACTGATGCTTCGGAATGCCGCCTGTTTTGGCATTTCTGCCCCTTTTGAAAACAGCCTCCTCCTCTTCGGAGAGCATGGGCATAATCGACTTTATGGAGCTTGCCTGAGCCGATGCACAAACCCTTTTTGCGGCTGATTTATGAAGTGCATCAACGGGTCTGTTCGCTTCGCACACAAGCTCACTGCGAACAAGCAAATCAAAAACGGTGTCTCCGATAAACGCAAGAGTAAGCGGACTCATCATTGAGGCATCCGCAGGATTTTTCAATAGTGAATTCAAAGCATTTCACCTCTGTCAGTTGACAAAATCAAATTCAAGGTCATAAATCGAAACCGTGTCGCCCTCCTGTATTCCCTTTTCATGGAGAGCATCAATAATTCCGCTCGTAATAAGCACTCTCTGGAAATACTGGAGAGATTCATAATCGTCAATATCCGTACGCTGAAGAATTTTGAGAAGCCATTGAGCTTCAACAAAATAAACGCCGTCCTCAACACGGATTGTGAAGTTTTCATCTGCCTTGTTTTCAAAGAGGGCCATAGGAATGCTCTCAGCCTCATATATCTTCACAGGCGGCAGGGTCTGAAGCTTGTTCCAGACTGCCGAAACAACCTCCTTTGTGCCCTCTTCAATCGGAGCACACATGGTATGGAATTCATATCCCTTTTCGGCAAAATATTTTCTGAGCCTTTCAACCTGCTCATCGGTTGCAAGGTCAACCTTGTTTGCAACGGCAATCTGCGGCCTTTTTGCAAGCTCAGGGTCAAACTTTGCAAGCTCATTATTGATAATTTCAAAATCCTCAATCGGGTCTCTGCCTTCGCTTCCTGCGGCATCAACAATGTGAACGAGAAGGCGGCATCTGTCAACATGGCGGAGAAATTCATGGCCGAGACCCACTCCGTCACCTGCACCCTCGATAAGTCCCGGAATATCAGCCATAACGAACGAATTCCCCTCGCCCATGGAAACAACTCCGAGCACGGGAGTGATGGTTGTGAAATGATAGTTCGCAATGATGGGCTTTGCTTCGCTGACAACGGAAACAAGCGTTGATTTGCCGACATTCGGGAAGCCTAAAAGCCCTACATCGGCAAGGAGCTTCAGCTCAAGGGTGATTTCCCATTCCTCGCCGGGAGTGCCGTCCTTGGCAAATCTCGGAATCTGCCTTGTGGGAGTTGCGAAATGAGGATTTCCCCAGCCGCCTCTGCCGCCCTTCGCCGCAATGAACGGTTCATCGGATGACATATCGGACATAACCGCACCGCTCTCAACCTCTCGGATTATAGTTCCTCTCGGAACATAAATCACAAGGTCTTCGCCACGCTTGCCCGTCTTTCTTCCGCCCGAACCGTTTCCGCCGTTCGGAGCGGTATATTTTCTCTTGTAACGGAAATCCGCAAGAGTTGCAAGGTTATCATCAACCTTGAAAACAATGTTTCCGCCCTTGCCGCCGTCACCGCCGTCGGGTCCGCCTGCGGCAACATATTTTTCTCTGCGGAAGCTGACTGCACCGTTTCCTCCGTTACCTGCTTTTATTCTGATTTTCGCAATATCTACAAACATATTTTCTTCCTAACCTTTTGCGTATATTCTTTCAGTTTACATTATATCTTACTTTCCTAAAATTTACAATAGAAAAGTATTTTATTTAGAAAAAATTTTGTTTATTTACAAATATATTATTGTTTTAAGCCGACAACTGTGATATACTCATATAATCGGATATTATGGATATTTCTCGGCAGGTGAAAATATGTCAGCAGTTATTACCGAAGTTGTTCACGGCAGTATCGCAGAAAAGAAAAAAATCGTTGCAGGTGACACCCTCATTTCAATCAACGGCAAAGAAATCAGAGATGTTCTGGACTATCGCTTTTATCTGAACGAAAGCAAGCTCCGTCTTACTCTGAAATCCGCAGAGGGAAAATCAAAAATTGTTCTTATCCGCAAAAATGAATATGAGGATATAGGTCTTGAATTCTCAACCTATCTTATGGACAAACAGCAATCCTGCAAAAACAAATGTATTTTCTGCTTCATAGACCAGCTCCCCGAGGGACTGCGTGACAGCCTTTATTTCAAAGACGATGACTCAAGATTATCATTCCTTTTCGGAAATTATGTTACTCTTACCAATATGTCCGATGAAGAGGCACAGCGTATAATTGATATGCACATCAGCCCCGTCAACATCTCGGTTCACACGATGAATCCCGAATTGAGAGTTAAAATGATGCTCAATCCCCATGCAGGCGAATCGCTGAAATATCTTTATAAATTCGCCGAGGCAGGCGTTTCAATCAATACTCAGCTTGTTCTCTGTCCCGGAATCAACGACGGCAAGGAGCTTGAATTCAGCCTTCGTGAGCTGTTTAAGCTCTATCCCTCCGTGCAGAGCATTGCGGCTGTTCCCGTCGGTCTGACCGACCACAGGAAGGGACTTTATGAGCTTGAGCCTTATACGGAAGAAACCGCAGGAAGGGTTATTGACATCATTGACAGAGTAAGCACAGACTTCGAAAAAGAACACGGCGAAAGAATTGCCTATGCCGCCGATGAATTTTTCATCAAGGCAAACAGACGCATTCCAGATGAGGATTATTATAACGGCTTTCCACAGCTCGAAAACGGAGTAGGTATGTGGTCGCTCCTGAGAAGCGAATTCTGCTCCGCTCTCGAAGAAACCGAAGCCCTCTCTCTGAACCGAAGAGCAACGGTTGTGACGGGCAAGGCCGCTTATCCGCTCATCAGCGAGCTTGCGGAAAAGGCGATGAAGAAAATCAAAGGACTTGAAATCAATGTTGTTGCGGCTGAAAACAGACTTTTCGGCAGCATGATAACCGTTTCGGGTCTGCTCTGCGGAAAAGATATTGCATCCGCAGTTGAAAATATGGATTTAGGAGAAGAGCTTATCATTCCCCCGAATTGTCTTCGCAGCGAGGGTGATATGTTTCTTGACAATATGACGGTGGACGAGCTTTCCGAAAAACTCGGAGTTCCCGTCCGTCAAAATGGTACAGGCGGAGAAGATTTGCTCTCTGCCATGTTGGGAGGTAATTGAATGGCAGGAAATGTTGTGGCAATAGTCGGCAGACCGAATGTCGGCAAATCCACTCTTTTCAATAAACTCACGGGTTCAAGGCTTTCTATCGTTGACGATACGCCGGGAGTTACCCGTGACAGAATTTACGGCGACTGCGAATGGCTCAACAGGCATTTTATGCTTGTTGACACAGGCGGTATTGAGCCGAAATCGGATGACATTATTTTAAGTCAAATGAAAAGGCAGGCTCAGCTTGCCATTGACAGTGCAGAGGTAATCGTTCTTGTGACGGATGTTCGTTCGGGCGTTGTTGCAACCGATAAAGAGGTTGCCGCAATGCTTCAGAAGAGCGGAAAGCCCGTTATTCTCTGCGTCAACAAATGCGATTCAGTCGGTGAACCGCCGCTTGAATACTATGAATTCTATAACCTCGGTCTCGGCGACCCGATTGCCGTTTCGTCAGTTCACGGCCACGGCACGGGTGACCTTCTTGACGAAATTCTGAAATATCTTCCCGAAGAGGAAGAGGTTGAAAATGACGATGAATATATAAAGGTTGCTGTTATCGGCAAACCGAATGTAGGCAAATCATCTCTTGTCAACGCCGTTTTAGGCGAAGACAGAATGATTGTTTCCAACATTGCCGGCACAACAAGAGATGCAACCGATTCAATCGTTGAAAATTCGCACGGAAAATTTATTTTCATTGATACGGCAGGTCTGCGACGCAAGAGCAAGGTCTATGACCAGATTGAAAAATATTCGGTCATCAGAGCAAGAATGGCGGTTGAAAGAGCACAGGTATGCGTTATTATGATTGACGCAACAGAAGGCTTCACGGAGCAGGATTCAAAGGTTGCGGGCATTGCCCACGAGCTCGGCAAGGGCTGTATCATCGCCGTCAACAAGTGGGATGCAATTGAAAAAACGGGCAAAACAATGGACGAATTCCGCAAAAAGCTCATGATAGATTTTTCATTCATGAACTATGCTCCGATAATCTTTATTTCGGCAAAAGAAAAAATCAGAATTGACCGCCTTTTTGAGCTTATCAAATTTGTAGACACGCAGAACGCAATGCGAATTTCAACGGGCAGGCTCAATGAGCTTCTTGCAGATGCAACGGCAAGGGTTCAGCCGCCTTCGGATAAGGGCAGACGCCTCAAGATTTTCTATATGACACAGGCTTCAACAAGACCGCCGACATTCGTCTGCTTCGTCAACAGAGCTGACCTTTTTCATTACAGCTATCAGCGTTATATTGACAATCAGATAAGAGAGGTTTTCGGTCTTGAGGGCACACCGACAAAAATGATAATCCGTGAAAGAGAGTCAAACAAAACATGATAGTTCTGGGAATTGACCCCGGGTACGCAATAGTCGGATGCGGAGTTGTTGAATATAAGGGCAACCATTTCAGAATGCTTGCCTACGGTGCAATAACAACCGAAGCGCACACTCCGTTCAACGAGCGTATTGAAAAAATATATGATGAAGCTGATGGGCTGATGAAAAAATTCAGACCCGAAGCAATGGCAATTGAAAAGCTGTTTTTCAACACAAACCAGAAAACGGCAATTGATGTTGCCCAGGCAAGAGGTGCTCTAATTCTTGCGGCACAGAAAAATCATATTCCTATTTTCGAATATACTCCGCTTCAGGTCAAGCAGAGCGTTGTCGGCTACGGAAGAGCGGAGAAGAAGCAGGTTCAGGAAATGACGAGAGTTATGCTGAATCTCGAAAAAATTCCGAAACCCGATGATGCCGCCGATGCCCTCGCAATGGCTATCTGCCACTGCCACAGTGCAGGGTCATTGATTGGGTCATTACAAAGGAGATAACAGATGTTTTACAGTATCACAGGCACGGTTGTTTTCGCCGATGAAACAAGCATTGCAATTGACTGCTCGGGCGTTGCATTCCGACTTTTCACAACGCAGAATACCCTGAAAAAATGTGCTTCTGTCGGAGAAACGCAGACTCTCTATACTCACCTGAATGTCAGAGAGGATGCACTTGACCTTTTCGGCTTTGCCGATAAAAGCGAATTGGACTGCTTCAAGCTTCTCACAGGCGTTTCGGGTGTCGGTCCGAAAGCGGGGCTTGCCATTCTTTCTCAGCTCACTCCCGATATGCTCGCAGTAAGCGTTGAGGGCGGCGATGCAAAAGCCATTACCGCCGCACAGGGAGTCGGTCCGAAGCTTGCACAGAGAGTTGTGCTTGAGCTTAAGGGCAAGCTTGATTCCTTTGCTCTTTCTTCCGAAGCGAAGGGAAACATTGCCGCCGCAAAGAAGGCCACAATCAGCTACGCAGGAGAAGATGCCGTCAATGCACTTTCGATGCTCGGATATTCACGCTCCGAGGCAAGCATTGCAGTCGGCAAGCTCGACGGCAACCTTTCAACCGAGGATATGATTAAACAGGCTCTTAAGCTTCTCGCAAAAAACTTTTAACGGAGAAAAATAAATGGATTTTGATTTCGAAAACCGCATAGTCGGCAACGAGTATTCCCCTGCGGAGGACAGCGACATCGAGCTGTCGCTCCGTCCGAAAACTCTTGATGAATATATCGGTCAGGAAAAGGTTAAAGAAAGTCTTTCGATATATATCGAGGCCGCACGCCGCAGAGGTGAGCCGCTTGACCATGTTCTGCTCTACGGCCCTCCGGGTCTTGGCAAAACAACCCTTGCAGGAATTATCGCAAACGAAATGGGAGTCAATTTCAGAGTAACGAGCGGACCTGCAATCGAAAAACCCGGTGACCTCGCCGCACTGCTGACAAATCTTGAGGAGGGCGATGTGCTTTTCATTGATGAAATTCACCGCCTTTCAAGAGCTGTTGAAGAGGTGCTTTATCCTGCAATGGAGGATAACGTGCTTGACATAATCATCGGCAAAGGTCCTTCCGCACGCTCGATAAGGCTTGACCTTCACCGTTTTACCCTTGTCGGTGCAACCACAAGAGCAGGTCAGCTCAGTGCACCCCTGCGTGACCGTTTCGGAGTTATCAGCCGTCTCGAGCTTTATTCTCCGAAGGAGCTTTCGGAAATTGTCACAAGAAGTGCAGGCATTCTCGGAATTGACATTGACCCCGAGGGTTCTCTTGAAATCGCTTCACGCTCAAGAGGAACTCCGAGAATTGCAAACCGTCTTCTCAAAAGAGCAAGAGACTATGCACAGGTTATCTGTGACGGAGCTATAACAAAAGAGGCTTCCTCCGTTGCTCTTGACAAGATGGAAATTGACCCTCTCGGTCTTGACTCAATAGACAGACTTATTCTCAAAACAATGATAAAGAACTATGCAGGCGGTCCCGTAGGCCTTGAAACAATTGCCGCCGCAATCGGCGAAGAGGCGGTCACGATTGAGGATGTTTATGAGCCTTATCTTATGCAGATAGGCTTCCTCAGCAGAACGCCGAGGGGCAGATGTGTCACTCCGGCAGGATATGCACATCTCGGCATTCCGATGCCCGGTCAGCAGCATTTTTGATTGAAAGGTAATTATTATGAGAACAGCAGACCTCTGGAAAGATTATGAGCTTATAGACTGCTCTGACGGCGAAAGGCTTGAAAGATGGAAGGATATTATCCTTGTACGCCCCGACCCTCAGGTAATATGGAAAACTCCGAAGGAAAATCCTCTTTGGTTTAATCCTCATGCCGTTTATAACCGCTCCAACACGGGCGGCGGAAGCTGGCAGGTGAGAAAGAAAATGCCCGATGTGTGGCAGGTCGGATTTGAAAATCTGAGCTTCAACATCAAAACTATGGGCTTCAAACATACGGGATTATTCCCCGAACAGGCGGTCAACTGGAAAATGACTGCCGACATCATCCGCAATGCAGGCAGACCCGTCAAGGTGCTGAATCTTTTTGCATACACTGGCGGAGCAACCGTTGCCGCTCTTGAAGCAGGAGCAAGCGTTACCCATGTTGATGCTTCAAAGGGCATGACGCTCTGGGCAAAAGAAAACGCCGCCGCAAGCCATCTGACGGAAGCTCCCGTCCGCTGGCTGGTTGACGACTGCATCAAATTCGTTCAGCGTGAAATCCGCAGAGGCAACAAATACGATATAATCATCATGGACCCTCCCTCATACGGCAGAGGACCGGGTGGAGAAGTCTGGAAGCTTGAAAACGAGGTTTACGGCTTCGTTGAAATGTGCTCCGAGCTTCTGACGGAGGATTCACTTATGGTGCTCATAAATTCTTACACAACAGGTCTTTCTCCGAGTGTTATGGAATATATTCTCGGCGAAACAATTCAGAAGAAATTCGGCGGCACGACCGAGAGCGATGAAATCGGTCTGCCCGTTTCTTCCAAACCCGGCAGAGTGCTTCCCTGCGGAGCAAGTGCAATATGGCTGGGAAATAAACAACAGCGAGTTTAAATATGAAAGAAAAATTAATCGAATTCAAAAATGTATCATTTGCATATGAAGCTGACGGAGAAGCCGTTCCCGAAACGAAGGATGCTCTGAAAGGCGTAAATCTTGACATTTATAAGGGCGAATTTCTTGCCGTTTTAGGACATAACGGCTCCGGAAAAAGCACCCTTGCTAAGCTCTGCAATGCAATATATGAACCTACAGAAGGAACTGTTTCCGTTAAAGGAATCATCCCTGACACGGAGGAAAAGGCGGACGAGGTTCGCCGCATAGTCGGAATGGTTTTTCAAAATCCCGATAACCAGATAGTTGCAACCATCGTTGAGGATGATGTTGCGTTCGGACCGGAAAACCTCGGAATTGAGCCGAAGGAAATCCGCAAAAGAGTTGATGAAGCCCTCAAATCGGTCAATATGTATGAGCTTCGCCACCGTGAGCCTCATAAGCTTTCGGGCGGTCAGAAGCAGAGAGTTGCCATTGCCGGCGTTATCGCAATGCAGACCGACTGTATCGTTCTTGACGAACCGACTGCAATGCTTGACCCAAAGGGCAGAGACGAGGTTATGCAGACCATTCAGCGTCTGAACAAAGAGCTTGGAATAACCATTGTTCTTATTACGCATTTTATGGATGAAGCCGTTCAGGCAGACAGAGTTGCCGTTATGAACAGCGGCAGAATAGTTATGCAGGGCAGTCCGAGAGAGGTTTTTGCACAGAATGAAAAGCTTAACGAATGCGGTCTTGACCTTCCGCAGTCAACGGAGCTTTGCAAAAGGCTCGGAATAAAAGACACCGTTCTGAATGCTTCGGAATGCGTTGAAAAAATAATATCAATGCTCGGAGGTGCCGTATGAGCTATGTCATAGAAGCCAAAGGGCTGAGCCATTGTTATTCAAAAGGAACAAATCAGCAGGTTTACGCTGTTAAGGATATTGATTTTTCGGTTGAAAAGGGCGAGCTTATCGGCATTATCGGCCACACGGGTTCGGGCAAAAGTACTCTCATCTCCCATTTCAACGGTCTTCTTAAGCCGTCCTCCGGTCAGATTCTCGTCAACGGAACCGACATTTGGAAGGATAAGGAAACCCTGCACAATTCAAGATTTCAGGTTGGTCTTTGCTTTCAGTATCCCGAATATCAGCTTTTTGAAGAAACCGTTTTCAGGGATATTGCCTTCGGACCGAAAAACATGAAGCTTTCGGAAAATGAAATCAAGGAAAGAGTGCTCCGTGCCGCAGACTATGCAGGCGTTAAGAAAGAGCATCTTGATAAATCTCCGTTTGACCTTTCTGGCGGTGAAAAAAGAAGAGCCGCAATCGCAGGCGTTATGGCGATGGAGCCCGAGGTCATCATTTTTGATGAACCTGCCGCAGGTCTTGACCCGAAGGGAAGAAAGGACCTTATTAAGCTTATCAGGGATTATCGTGAACGCACAGGCTCGGCAATCATCATCGTTTCACACAGCATGGAGGATATGGCTTCTCTTGCCGACAGAATATATGTTATGAACGGCGGCGAAATTGCCATGCAGGGAACGGTTGACGAGGTTTATTCGCAGGGCGAAAAGCTCCGTTCAATGGGTCTGAATGTGCCCGAAATAACGGAAATCTTCGCTTCTCTTCGTGCCAAAGGAATTGACGTGCCTGCAAATGTATATACTGTTGAGCAGGGCACGGAAATCCTGAAAAAGCTCATGGGGAGGTGTTCATCATGATAGGTGAAATCACCTTCGGTCAGTATTATCCGGGTTCCTCCGTTCTTCACAGAGCAGACCCGAGAATCAAGCTGATAACCTCCTTCTGGCTTATCGTTGTTATTTTCGTTTGCAAAAACTTTTTTTCGCTCGGAATTATTGCTTTGACGGCAATCATCACTTCTCTTGTTTCAAGAGTTCCGATGAAAATGATTCTGAAAAGCCTCAAGCCGATAGTCATTATTCTTATTTTTACCGCAATTCTCAACATTTTCTACACACAGGGCGGAGCAACATATTGGGAATGGTGGAAAATCAAGGTTACGGAAAAAGGCGTCAACACGGCGATTTTCACAATGATAAGAATAATTTCTCTCGTTGTGATAAGCTCAATTCTCACCTACACCACAACTCCGACTGCACTTACTGACGGACTTGAAAGAGTTCTTTCTCCTCTGAAGGTATTCAAAATAAAGGTGCATACCCTTGCAATGATGATGACCCTTGCTCTTCGCTTCATTCCCACACTCATCAGAGAAATCGAGCGAATAATGAATGCTCAGAAGGCAAGGGGTGCAGACCTCGAAACGGGAGGAATTCTCCAGAGAGCAAAGGCACTCGTTCCGATATTCATTCCGCTGATGGTTTCGTCATTCAGGCGTGCATATGAGCTTGCTCTCGCAATGACCTGCCGATGCTACACCGGCGGAGAGGGCAGAACAAGGATGAAGCAGATGAAGGTTTCGTTCAGAGACATTGTTCTTATTTTATACTGCACCGCCGCAACGGCAGGAATCATCATTCTGAATATATTCTTTGAGGCGGTGATATGATGAGAAATCTTCTTCTCACTATTTCCTTTGACGGCTCGTCATATCACGGCTGGCAGGTTCAGAGCAACGCCCAAACAATTCAGCAAACCTTGCAGGACGGTCTTGAGCAGATTCTGCAAAAGCGTGATAACATAGTCGGCTGTTCAAGAACCGATGCAGGAGTTCACGCAAATATGTATTGCTGTAACCTGCGTACAGAAAACAATATTCCGTGTGAAAAGCTCGTTTCGGCTCTCAATGCGGTTCTTCCCCGTGACATTGCGGCGATTGACTGCAAAGAGGTTGATTATGAATTTCATGCAAGATATGACTGCAAATCCAAGGAATATATCTATAAGATTTATAATTCGCCAATCAAGAATCCCTTTTTATATAAATATTCATTACATTATAAATATCTTCTTGATGAAGATATGCTTGATAGGCAGGCAAAGGACTTTGTCGGCACTTATGATTTTGCCGCCTTCTGTGCATCGGGAAGCAGCGTTGAAAGCACGGTCAGAACGGTTATGAATGCTTCTGTTGAAAGAGACGGAGATATGATTATCTTCCGTGTTGAGGCAGACGGCTTTCTCTATAACATGGTGCGTATAATGGTCGGCACTCTGATTGACATTTCAAGCGGTAAAATTCCGCAGAATTCAATCAGGCAGATTATCGCATCGAAAAACCGGTTTGCGGCAGGTCAGACCGCTCCGGCTCACGGACTTTACCTGAACAGAATAAGATATGGGGAGGTGCAACATGAAAAAAGATAGGCTCACCAAGGCTAAGCCTGTCAAAAAGAAGAAAAAAGACAAGTCGGTAATCAATCTCGGCAAGGTCAGAAAACAGCTTGCAACAAAAAAGATATTCAGGTTTCTGAAAATTCCTATTGTTATTATTGCGGTGTTTACGGCAATATTTCTCAGTGCACGGGCTCTCGGAAATGTTGCAACCTCAAACACAACCGATGTGCTCAGAGCAATCCCGTCTCTTTTCTCTCATTCGGGTTCATTCCCCTATGATGCGGATTCTCTGAATTTCCGCAAAGCTGACCTTATCGGAAACGATATTATCATCGTCACATCCGATAACGCAAAGGTTATTTCATCTTCCGTAAAGGAAAGAGAAAACTGTCAGCTTGATTCCGCCGATTCAAAGGTAATAACGGAAAACGGCAGAGCATTGATTTTCAGCACATCCTCCGGCAAGGTTTCGCTTCACAGCAAAACGGAAAAGCTCGGAAGCATCGAGGTTGATTCAACCGTCAATACCACCGCACTTGCTGACAACGGTTATTTTGCAATAACCTATCCTTCCGAAAACACACAGAGCGTTGTTGAAGTCAGAAACACCCGTTTCAAGAAGGTGTTCCAATGGAATTGCTCAAGGGAATTCGTTTCGGCAATCGGTCTTTCGGATAACGGAAGAAGCGTTGCTCTTGCGGCAATCAGCTCGCAGAATGCCGAAATCTATTCAAGACTTATCGTTTTCTCAATCAACAGCACCGAACCGTCCGTTGACCTTCGCTTTGACGGCACAGCTCTTCTGAAGGTTGTTTTCACCTCCTCGGGAAAAATCATTGCAATCGGCGATAACAAAACGATTGTCATTGACAAAAAAGGAACCGTCATAAGCGAAGAAAGCTATTCGGAATCAAGCCTTGTTGCAACCGATTCAGATGACAGCGGCAACACAGTTCTCTGTTACAGAGAATTCGGCGGTTCGCAATTCAGACTTATCAGATATTCTTCTTACGGCAAAGCAACCTGCAACATAACCGTTGATTATCCGCCGAATGCAATAAGCATCAGAGGCAACAGATTTGCGGTTTCTTCGGGAAGCGAAATCAGAATCTATTCAACAAAGGGAGAAGAGCTGAAAACCATTAACGCAGATAATCATGTCAAATATCTTCTCCTTTCTTCAAACAACATTTACACAGTTGAAGGCAGTTCAATTTGCAAATATTAAGGAGGATTATATATGAATATTTCGGGTTTCACAATTGATGCTTTACTCATTCTGATTCTTGGTTACCATGTCCTTTTGGGCAGTTCAAAGGGCTTCGGCAGAATTGCCATAACCCTTATTTTCTCAATTCTCGGTCTTATAATTGCAAAATCACTTTCAGCTCCTGCCGGTCAATGGCTGACGGATAATTTCATTCACGAAGACCTCGTTGAATATTTTACGGATATTCTTCGTCAAAACGTTCTCAAGGGCACTGATGCCGCTATTGCGGAATTGCCGGCATATCTCGTAACAACCGCAAACAATGCAGGCTTCTCCTTCAAGAGCATTATCGGAAATTCCTTCACCTCTTCGCAGGTTAATGCTCTTGCTCTCAAGCTTGCAACAGCAACCGAAACAATGCTGAAACCGATTATCACAGGTATCGGATATGCTGTTGTATTCATTGCCGTCAAATTGGTTTCGTCAATTTCAGCCGGTATTTTTTCGCTCGTTTTCAAGCTCCCGATTCTCAAGCAGGTCAACAAGACTCTCGGTCTTATTCTCGGAGCACTCAAGGGCCTGATTATTGTTCTTATTCTCAGCAGTCTGTTTATGCTCGTTCAGAATATTTTGCCTTCTTCCGATTATGCACAGGCAATTGCTTCATCAACTCTTGTTCAATCCTTCGGCGGTATTCTCACCGGAATTATCGTGGATTGATATTTTTGGAGGTTAATCATGGACACCAATATCAAAGATTTATTTTCAAACTGGAAAACAATTCCCAATCTTCTTTCATTTTTAAGAATAATAATGGTTCCGATTTTTGCGGTGCTTTTCTGCAAAGAATACTATGCGTGGGCGGTCTTCGTTCTCGCACTCTCCGGATTGAGTGATTTCTTTGACGGAAAAATAGCCAGAAAATTCAATCAGATAAGTGCACTCGGCAAGATTCTTGACCCCTGTGCAGATAAGCTCACCCAGATTACCATTGCAATTGTGCTTTACATGACCTTTGCAGGTTCATCAGATGAGCTTGTTAAGAAATTCAGCTGGATTTTCCTTGTTTTCCTTATCAAGGAAGCCGTTATGGTTGTCGGAGCAACTATCATGCTCGCAACCGGTCTTCGCCCCGTTGCCGCAGAGCTTCCGGGCAAAATCGCCACCTTCGCTTTCTATATCATCATGATTGCAATTATAGCCTTCGGACCCGACATCGGCATAATCGTCAACGGTCTTATTCCCTCCGGACTTATGATTGCTCTTATAATTATCAGTGCAATTCTTACTCTCGTTGCATTCTGCAGCTATATTCCGGGAGTTTTACAGCAGGTCAGGGAGAAGAAATCATCCAAATAAGAAAAAGGAAATTTTGAAATGAAACAGGTTTTATGTGCAAAATGTCATAAACGCCCCGCAATGTTTTTCATCACAAAGGTTGAGGGCGAAAAAACTACTCAGGAAGGTCTCTGCATCAAGTGTGCAATGGAAATGAACATCGGCCCCGTGAAGCAGATTATGCAGAGCATGGGCATATCCGAGGACGAGCTTGACGAGGTCAGCGAACAGTTTGAAGATATGTTCGGCGAAGACGGAAGCTTTGAGCCGGGCGGAGCAGGAACATTTCCTCCGTTTCTCCAGAATTTTGCCGCAATGAACGGCGGCGAAGAAAAAGAGGAACAGACCTCCTCCGAAGCACCTGCCGAGGGCGAAAAGAAAAAGAAATGGGGAAAAAAGAATAAAGATAACAAGGATGATAACGCCAAAAAGCGTAAATTCCTTTCGCAATACTGCACCGACCTTACCGCAAAGGCAAGAGCAGGAAAAATTGACCGCATTATCGGCAGAGAAAACGAAATCTATCGTGCAATTCAAATTCTTTGCAGAAGAACAAAGAATAACCCCTGCCTTATCGGCGAACCCGGTGTCGGCAAAACGGCAATTGCCGAGGGTCTTGCTCTCAAGATTGCCGCAGGCGAGGTTCCTGCGAAGCTTCAGTCAAAGGAAATCCACCTTCTTGACCTGACTGCTCTTGTTGCAGGAACACAGTTCAGAGGTCAGTTTGAAAGCAGAATCAAGGGTCTTATTGACGAGGTTAAGAGCGAGGGCAATATCATTCTTTTCATTGACGAGGTTCATTCTCTTGTCGGAACGGGCGATGCCGAAGGCTCGATGAACGCCGCCAATATCCTCAAGCCTTCTCTTTCAAGGGGAGAAATTCAGATTATCGGTGCAACCACCTTCACCGAATACCGCAAGTATATTGAAAAGGATGCCGCTCTTGAACGCCGCCTTCAACCCGTTAAGGTTGAAGAGCCTTCAATTGAGCAGACATCCGAAATGCTGAAGGGTGTTAAGGAATATTACGAAAATTATCACAAGGTCAGGGTCAGCGATACTCTCATTGAAAAAGCGGTTATGCTTTCCGAAAGATATATCAACGACCGTTTCCTGCCCGACAAGGCAATTGACCTGCTTGACGAAGCCTGCACCTGTGCAAATCTTCGCAACAAGGCGATAAGCGATTATGAAGCCGCACTCGCCGAAATCGAAGAGCTTGAGGTCAGCGAAACCTCTCTTGCGGAAACAACCGAAGAAGTCAATTATGAAGAAATAGCCAGAGTCAAGGGTGAATTGATTAAGAAGCGTGAAGAAGCCGCAGAGCTTGAAAAGCTTGCCTCGGATAATTATGTGACCGAGGAAGACCTTGCAAAGGTAATTCAGCTCTGGACAGGCATTCCTGCAAGCAAGGTTATTGAAAGCGACCTTCGCCGTTTAAGAAATCTCGAAGAAAATCTCAAGGCAAAGCTCATCGGCCAGGATGAAGCTGTTTCGCTCGTCAGTGCAGCCATCCGCAGAGGCAGAGTTCAGATAAATCCACGCCGCAGACCTGCATCATTTATCTTTGTCGGTCCGACGGGTGTCGGCAAAACCGAGCTTGTCAAGCTTCTTGCCAAGGAGCTTTTTGACACTCCCGAAACGCTTATCAGGCTTGACATGAGCGAATTCATGGAGAAGCATTCCGTTTCAAGAATTATCGGCTCTCCCCCGGGATATGTCGGCTATGATGAAGCAGGTCAGCTTACCGAAAAGGTTCGCCGCAAGCCCTATTCCGTTGTTCTTTTTGATGAAATCGAAAAGGCTCATCCCGATGTTATGAATATCCTTCTTCAAATTCTTGACGAAGGAAAAATCAACGATGCACAGGGAAGAACGGTAAGCTTTGAAAACACCGTTATCATCATGACCTCAAATGCAGGAAGCAACAGAGGTTCCGGTGCTCTCGGCTTCGCAAAAACAAAGAATGAGGCATCGAAGGATAACGCTCTCAAGGCTCTTTCCGAATTCCTTCGTCCCGAATTCATCGGCAGAGTTGATGAGGTTATCGTCTTCAACGACCTCACTCAGACAGATTATGAAAAAATTGCCGCTCTCCTGCTCTCGGAGCTTGTTGAGCCGCTTGCTGACAAGGGAATATCCTTTACATGGGATGATAAAGCAACAGGTGCAATTGCCCATCTTTCCGTTGACGGCACAAGAGGGGCAAGAGACCTTCGCAATGTTATCCGCCGCAATGTTGAGGATGTTATAACAACAAAAATCGTTAACGAAACAGGCTCATTCAATGCCGTTTCCGTATCCGCAGACGGCGATAAAATCATCTGCAATTTCGCCTGAAGTTATAATCTTTCAAGGATTTCGGGATGCTGACGAAGGTCATATCTCTTATAGCCGTCTTCGGCATCGAAGAACCATACTCTTGCATCGGGTCTGTCTGATGCAACCTTGATTGAATATTTGCCGTCAATATAACAAAGAGCGGTGTTGTTTTCGCAAGCAATGGTTGAGAGGGGTGTTTTGGTTGCCCATTCGTTGAAGGTCTGCCAGAATGCTCCCTCATAATGCGGAACATTATTATACGGAATAAGTCCGAGAACATCAACAAACATGAATTCTCCGAGAGGTGCACAGTCGTCAAAGCCCTGCTTGAACCAGCACATACTGCCGGAGGATGAGCCGAAAAGAACCTTGCCGTCATCAAATGCTTCCTTGAGGTATTTATCAGCCTTTGTTTTCTTCCACCAATCGGCAAGGAACTTAAGGTTGCCGCCGGGAACATAGATTATATCGGCTTTTCTGATTTTTTCGGCAACAATTTCTTCCGTTATGTAAGCGTGGGTAAGATAGAGAATATCGGTTTCGCAGCCCCATCTTGCGTGGTTTGCGAGAGAACCTACATCGGGCATATCATAGCCTGCTGTCGGAATCTGAAGATAATTCGGCTTTTCTTTTCCGGAAAGCTCAAAAATATATTTCATAAGCTCAATTCCGTCATCGCCGCCGAAGCCGCCACCCATTGCAACAATTTTTCCCATAGTTATCTCCTTTTAAACTGTATTTTATATATCTTTGCAGAGTATCTCCGCTATTTCAAAAGCTTTTCAAAAACATATTCTTCCGTCGGTATTCCGTCAACGGGGATGAAAGAAACACCTTCAACGGATGTAATGGTTATCATTTTTCTATATTCCGTGTTTTCGGGGATTTTTTCGCCGTCTTTTATATACATACATCCGCCTCTTGAGCCGCATTTTTCGGCACATTCGAGAATTGTTCTGCACAGCGAAAGCCTTGAAAGAGTTACGGAATAAAGAGCAAAATAATTTTCGAGGTCAGATGCACTGACCTTTTTTTCAAAGTCATTCAGCAACGCTTCAAGCTCGTTTGCGATGACTTTTATTTTTTTAATATCTCTCACATTTGCCGCCGATTCGCTCATTTTAACGGCAAAATATCTGTTAATTTCATTGGTATTTGATTTTTCGGAAAGAAACGGCAATTCGGGAATTTCAGCACACTCTTCAGTGCAATATTCCGAAAGAGAATTTTTCAGATAATCCGCAATGAGCAATGCTCCGACCTGCGTGTCGTTAAGAGCCGCTCCCCCGGGGCGATAAACGCCGAATCTGCCCGAGGCTTCTCCTGCACAGAAAAGACCCTTTATGTTCGTTTCGCCGTGAGCATCAACTCTTATTCCGCCGTTGTTATGCTGGGCACATACGCCGATTTCAAGATATTCTTTTTTCAGGTCAATTCCGTTATTCAGATAAAGCTCATATGCCTTAGGATTAAGCTGAATAAGCCTGTCAATCGGAGCTTCGCCCGTTGCATCAGCCTTTTCAAGATAGGTTGAAGAGGTTTCATTCAGAAGCGAAAAACCGAAATCCGAGGGATTATGGATATAATCAAGATAAACGCTGTTTCCCTTTGCTATTTCCTGCGAAACGAGAATATCAACCTGCGATGAACCGCCTGTTTTGTTGCTGTCAAACGGCCATTCATAGCCCTTGAGAAAAACAAGATTCAGATAATCGGGAAGAGAGCGGAGAAATTCGGTTTCGTTGCCGTTTTCATCAACCGAAATATATCTCGGAATAACCTGCTGATAACTTCCCGAAAGATTCCATCTGAATTTTTTCGATGCAATTCCGTATTGCCATTCCTGAAAATTCTGAAGTTCTGCCCCTGCCTCAATTGCAAGACCCGTTGCACCCTTATGACCGATTGGATAAACCGAATTTTCATAGATTGCCGCCGGTGCTCCCGTGCAGAGAATAACCGCTTTTGCGAATACGGGAATAACCTTATTATCATTGACAAAATATGCTCCGAAGCATTTCTTATCCTTGATAATCAATCTGATTGCCGTGTAGCCGTCTCTGATTTCAATTCCGTTTTCCCTGACCTTATCTTCAAGCCTTTCGGTCATGTATCTTGAGGTCAGAGGACCTGCGGAGGTTGCCCTGTTGGTTGCATCGTGGTCGGTTCGGTATCCGTGAAAAACTCCGTAAGGGTCCTTCGGGAACGGAACGCCAAGCTCTACAAGGTGCATAAAGCATCTTAAGCTGTTTGCCGCTTCAAGATAGGCATCGCTTCCGTTCATTGCTCCGCCGTTGAATAAATCCTCTGCCATTTTCTTAATGCTGTCACCTGACGGAGAAGAAATATCGAGCTTATAATAAGTCTGCTTGTCGCTTCCTGCGTTTCTTGATGTTCCGCAGGAAATATTTTCGGAAAACAGGCAGATATTTTTTATTCCGTTTGCAAAAAGTCTTTCGGCGGCGGCATATCCCGAAGCTCCGCTTCCGATAATCATTACATCATAAATCATAATCTTCTTACGCTGAATCCTCCGTCTGCCTGAATAACCGTTCCTGTGCAGAAATCAAGATTGCCCGTTGAAATGCTTCCGACTGCCCTTGCAACATCCTCCGGCTGACCTATTCTTTTAATCGGAGTCAGTCCGTCTGCGATGAGATTATCATATTTTTCCTTAACGCAGGCAGTCATATCCGTTTCGATTATTCCCGGCGAAACCTCAAAAACCGAAACGCCGTATTCAGCCATTCTTGCGGCAAAAAGCTTTGTAAACATTGAAATTGAAGCCTTCGAAATGCAGTATTGTGCTCTTTCGGGGGAAGCGGTATAGGATGAAAGCGAGCTGATGAAAATAATTCTTCCCGAATTGTTTTTCCTCATGATGTTCGCAATTGCCTGCGAAACGAAGAATGTCCCCTTCTGATTTATGTCAAGCACATAATCGAATTCTTCCTCGGTGATTTCAAGCATATCCCTTCTGATTTTCGGTGCAACTCCTGCACAGTTGACAAGCATATCAACTCTGCCGACCGCTTCAAGACGAGAAACAAGATTATTTCTTGATTCTTTTGAGGAAATATCACATTCAACAAATTCCGCTTTTCCGAGGGCAACAAGCCCGTTGATTTCATCAGTTGCCTTCCTTGCGGCAACAATGCAGTAATATCCGTTATTGATAAGCTCTCTGACTATGGCGAGGCCTATTCCTCGGCTTCCACCCGTTACAACTGCTATCATATTTTCCCTCCGAGAACATATTTGCGATAATAAGGCATATAAATCTCTCCGTCTCTGACGGGGCATCCCGTAACGCTTGCGTGCCGCATAAGCTCGGTGCATTTGGCACAGCCGAGGCAGGTTTTTGCCTTGTTGAGCCTTCCGTTTTCGCAGTAATCCTTCCAGAACTGCGGATAACAGAAGCTCATTCTGCCGAAGCCTGCAAGAGAAGCAACTCCTTCTTCGAGACACTTTTCGGCATAATCAACCGTATTTTCACCGTTGAACGAAAGTCCCGACATGATGAATTTTATTTCTGGAAATTCCCTTTGCAGTTCTTTTGTGACATTATAAATTCTCTCCATTCCCGTTTCCGCACTTTCGGGTGAGTCCTTGCACGGGCGGTTGATATGGGGAATGAGATAGGGATTGCCGAGGGTGAGATTAATAAGCTCAATTCCTTTTTCTTTCAGAACCGAAATGATTTTTTTCGCTTCCGAAAGGTCAATTTCACTATCCTTGTTTATTCCGTAGCCGTAGGGATAGGGAAATGTGTCGGTTGCGTTGAACCTTGTTGTGACAAATAAATCGCCGCAGTTTTTCTTCACTTCGTCTATGCAGTCAAAGAAAAGTCTTGTTCTGTTTTCGAATTTTCCGCCATATCTGCCATTTCTTTCAAAGGCACTCAAAAACTCATTGAAAAGATAACCGTGACAGCATTTGACATCAATTCCGTCAAAGTCCGCTTCCTTTGCAAGATGGGCAGCCACGCCGTATTTTTTGATAACATCATCGCAGTATTCATCCGTTGCGATGATGTAAGGCTGATTTTCCTTGCCCTTTTCCCAAAGCTCGTTATGATAGGCTATTATCGGCTCTGGAATGCCGTTCGGCTTGCTCCATCTGCCGCTGTTGGTGGATTGAAGAATAATCAACGGAGCTTTTCCGCTTGTTTCAATTGCCCTTTCTCTGATTTCGCAAAGAAGCTTTTTATAGCTCGGCAAGGTGTTTTCATCAAGAAAAAGCTGACGGGGGTTCGCTCTGCATTCTCTTGAGGTTGCCGTTGCTTCAAACCATATTATTCCTGCTCCGCTTTCGGCAAAACGCAGGTATCTTCGCCTTGTCAGCTCACTGATGCTCCCGTCTTCGTTGCCGTCACAGCCCTCCATCGGCTGAAGCACAACTCGGTTTTCAACCCTTCTGCCGTATATTTCAATGCTCTCTTTAAGTATCATGCCGTTACCTCTTGATTCTGCCGTCTGCTTTTCCCGAACATATCGCCTTTATTTCTTCTGCATCGAGTCTGCAATAATCTCCTCTGACTGTGTGCTTATAAGCATTGCAGATATTTGCAAATTCAACCGTTTCCTCAGGCGAAAGTTTATTTATAAGTCCGTAAAGAATACCCGCATCAAAGCAGTCTCCTCCGCCGACACGGTCAACAATATTGACTTCGGTTTTCTTTGAAGAGAAGAACCTGCCGTCTGCAAGAAGAATTCCTCCGAGGATATTTTCATCGGCATTTCTGCATTCTCTTGTTGTGAACGCAATTGTTTTTATTCCGAATTCTTCCGAAATTTTCAGCATAACAGCTTCATCATCTTTTCCGTTTATGCCGAAAACATCAAGTGCAGAGCCTGTGTTTGCAAAAAGAATGTCAACATAAGGCATGAATTCTCTCATAACCCTGTTTGCTTTTTCTTCGCTCCAGAGAGTTCTTCGGTAGTTGAGGTCACAGCTGATGATTATGCCTTTTTCCTTTGCTTGTTTAACCGCATCAAGAGTGATTGAAGCAAGCTCATCGCTCAGAGCGGTTGTTATGCCCGTGAAATGGAAAATATCTGTATCCTTCAGAATTTCATTCCAGCAGAAATCGCTTTTGTCGGCTTCGCTGATTGACGAAAACTGCCTGTCATAAATGACCTTTCCGCCACGGATTGAAGCTCCGTTTTCGCAATAATAAATGCCTATTCTTTTTCCGCCTCTTGCAATGAATGCGGTTTCAACTCCGTTGCCTTTAAGCTCACGGATGCAGGCATCGGCAATGTCGTTTTCGGGAAGCTTTGTGACAAATGATGTGTCAACGCCGAGACTTGAAAGAGCAATGAGAGTGTTTGCTTCGCTTCCGCCGAAATATGTTCTGAAATACTTTTCCTGCATGAAGCGGTCACGGTTATCGGGCGATAAACGGAGCATTATTTCTCCGAAAGCTGTTACCTTCATCTGTTTGCCTCCTCAACTGCGGATTTGGTTTTTGCTTCGATTTCCTCGGGAGTGCCCTTGAGCATCCAGCTTCCGCCGATTGCTCTGACAAACGGAGCATCGAGATATTTCTTCATGTTTTCTTCGCTTATTCCACCTGTCGGAATAAAATCTATGCCCACAAATGCCGAAGCAAGAGCTTTCATGGTTGCAAGTCCTCCTGCGGCCTCGGCAGGGAAGAATTTGACCGTTGTTATTCCGTGAGCAATTAGATTCATAATCTCCGTTGCCGTAACAGCTCCGGGCAGATACGGAATATTTTTTTCTTTGCAGACCTCAAAAACCTCTTCCGAAAATCCCGGCGAAACAATAAAAACCGCTCCCGAGGCAATTGCATTTCTGCATTGCTCTGCATTAATAACCGTTCCTGCACCGATGATAACGCCTTCTGTTTTTTCGCTTGCAAGCTTAATTGCTTCTGCAGCACATTCAGTGCGGAGGGTTATTTCCGCAACGGTTATTCCGCCGTTTTTCAGTGCATTTATTGTGGAAAGAGTATCTTCAATTTTATTGATAACAACAACGGGAATAATTCTGTTTTCTCCGAAATTCAGTTTCATTTTCTGCATCCCCCGA
Organism: Ruminococcaceae bacterium UBA1730; assembly: GCA_002315935.1. Taxonomy (GTDB): domain Bacteria; phylum Bacillota; class Clostridia; order Oscillospirales; family Acutalibacteraceae; genus CAG-177. The sequence continues at coordinate 18,895 of DCII01000021.1, read as the reverse complement.
AAAATAATGTTTATAAAATTATAACAGTATTATTGAAATAAAACAAGATAACAGCTATAATCTTTTTATCAAAAAATCGGAGTGAGATAATGAAACCTGAAATCAAAGCCAATGAAATATTCAATGAAGAATGGAATTCACGCTTCAACGAAAAAATAAATATCAGATTTATCATTGAAAACGAAAGCGATGACGAAGGCTTTTCCGTTTGCGAAAATAACGGAATAACCGTTTCCGCTCACCGCCTTCGTGGGCTTATTTACGGCATAGGCATGATTTTGCGTAATACCGTTTCGGAAAACGGAAAACCCGTAATTCTTGATGAAGCATTCGGCTCATTTTCGCCCGATATGCCGAAAAGAGGTCACGGAATCGGCTACACGGACATGAGCAATTCATATGAAGCATGGAGCAGAGAGCAGTTTCGCAGATATATTCTTGAGCTAATGTATTTCGGACTTAATACCGTTGAAACAAGCTATTCCGCAACCGATAAAAGAACCGTTCTCATGAAATATGATTTCAAAGAAGCGTTTGAAATTATTTCCTCCTGCTGTGAGGAATTTGATGCGGAGCTGACGGTCTGGTATTCTCTCCGCAAGAGCAAAACAGATGAAGAAACAATTGCCGAAATGCTTGATGTATACGGCAATCTGCCGAAGATAACTTCTCTCTTCATTCCGGGAGGTGACCCCGGTGACCTGCTCCCCGAGGATTTTCTGAGAAGATGCAAAAAAATAAAGCAGGCTTTTTCCGCTCGCTTCCCCGATATTGAATTGTTGCCCTCTGCACAGGCTCCGCATGAATATCCCGATTGGCGGGAACGCTTCACGAAGCTCATGAACGACTGTCCCGAAGAAATTGACGGCATAATCTATGCTCCGAATCACGCAATGCCGCTTGATGATTTGAGGAGAACAATCGATAAACGCTATCCGCTTGAGCATTTTCCCGATATTTCTCATAATATCCGTTGCGAAACACCCGTTCATTTTCTGCGTGAGGACTGGCATTTTGCATGGGCATCAACCCTGAGCCGTGAATGTGTCAACCCGAGACCTCTTGAATATCAGCTTCTTCACAAGAGAACAAGGCAGTATGTTGACGGTCAGATTTCATATTCCGAGGGCATTCACGATGATGTTAACAAGGTGATATGGAGTGCTCTTGACTTTGATTTTTATGCTTCTCTGAAAGAAATATTAAGGCAATATTCAAGATTATTCTTTGTCGGAGCTGATGAAAACATCGTTGCAGACGGCATTCTGGGGCTTGAGCAGAATTGGAATACCGCACCCGAATACAGCGTCAGCGTTGAGCCGACATACGAGCTACTCAGAAAGCTCAATATAAGGGATAACTGGAGATTCAATCTTCTCCTCTTCCGTTCAGCCTGTGACAAAGCAGTGCGTGACAGAAGAATTTTTGAATTGAAGCTTCTGAAAAAAGCCGAATCGCAGATTTTTAAAGGAAACATTGCCGAAGCGAAAAAAATTCTCGAAACGGATTATGATGATGAATATAAAGCGTTGAGAGCATCATTGTTCCCGATGGCACAAACACTCTTTGATGAAATCGGATTACAGCTTGATGTTGAGAATTTCAAGGGTATGTCATGGGAAAGAGGCTGTGTTCTCGAAACGATTGATATGCCGATTACAGACAGAAAATATCTTCTCAATAAAATTAAAAGCGGTCTTTCGCAGAGCGAGCTTATCCGCATAATCAACCGTGGAAAAACGGCAAAGGATGAATATTATTTTTCGTTTGCGTTTGACGGCTTTGCGGTCTGCGGTCAGCAGGACGGCGAATTTTATTTTGATTTCAAGGGCGATCAGAACAAAAACGAAAATCTACCGATGTGTATGCTCCGAAGCTTCGACCACTTCAATTTCAGAACGAGGGTTGCGGGTCTGACGGGCGGAAATTACATTCTCCGCATAACATATAAAAACCGAAACCATGACGGAATTGAACATCACAAGGTTTCGGTTAACGGTAATATTATATTTGACGGAGCCGGATTCGGCGGCAGTAGAGATGAAGCCTTTGAAAAGCTTTTCCTTGCAGACGGCTATCAGAGCATTGTTTATGACATTCCGGAAAAAATAATCGAAAACGGATGCATAGAGCTTGAAATAACCGAGCCGACAGTCGGATTTGTTGTTTCGGAATATTGGTTTGAAAAAAATGCTTAAGCCTTATCGTATTCACTCTGAAGCCATGCACAGGCCTCTGCCGTGCCCTCAACCGAAGCTTCAAATTCCTTTGTTGTTTTCAGCGAATCATCGGTAACCGAAAAGCACTGCCATCCCCAGTAATAAGAAGCAACAACCCTGAGCGGAGTTTTATCCTCTGCGTAAACTATAACCCTGTATCTGAATTCATTTGAATAGATTCCCTTTGTTCCGTCCTTTGCAGGAAGCGAACCCGTGAATTCGTTCGTACCTGCGTTGAAAAGGTCAACCGCTCCGCAGAGATATTTATACTGAATATTTTCAATCTTACACATATTCTTAAGCCTTCCTTATCGGATGTCTGATAACTGTTTTAAGCTTTTCGGGAGCAACCTTTCTTGCGTCGCTCATATAGATTTCATGATGAATTCTTTCGCTTGAAAAATCATTCACATAGCCGTTTTCGGCGATGAATTTATCCATGATTTCAACCGTTGCAGGTTCATCGTCAAACGAACCCGTGTGCATAATCTGAACACAGAGACCCTCTTCAACGGTCAGAAATTCGGCAGACGAAAAATCAGCTTTTTTCTTTTTGGTTGCGGTTTCAACAGCCCATCTGAAATCCTTTTCCGTAACAAAATCAGGAAGTCTGATAACCGAAATCCATCTGAATGTTGATTTGTCGGAATAATCAATGCCGTCAACATCATCCTGCCACCAGAAGCCTTCAAGCGGAGGAACAACATATTCAAAAAAGCCTTCAATTTTATAATCGGATTTATAACTCATTTTCAGAGTGAATGCTACTCCGTATAAAACATTCATCGCCTTTTTGTATTCGCCGTCTTCATCATTCGGATTACCCTTTCCTCTCACGGCAATATAATTCATTTTCGGAATATTGATAATTTCCGGTTTGTTCTTCGGCATATAGAATTCTTTGAATTCCTTTTTAAAATCAAACGCCACTTACATCACCACTTATGTAACAATATTTATCCAGTAATTGATTACATTGTATATCATTCTGAAGAATTCAAGCAGACCGAGCTTTGAAAGAAACGATGCAAAACCACCGCCGATTGCCTTATCAAACGGAGTTGCGGATTCGGTTGAAACAAATCCTCCGTCATATTCTGCATCATTGCCGTTCATAACCGTGAATCCCATAGCTCTGCAATTCGAAGGAGTTACCGTTGTGGTATTGAAATAAATTGTAATCGTTATTTCGGTCTTGCTTTCGGCCGGAACGCTTCCCTCAAACGGAATTTCAATGCTCTCCCCGGGCTTGAGAAGCTTAAACGGATTGACCTTGAATTTCAGGTCTGCACCGTCACAGACTATTGCACTGATTGAAGCGGAATTCTTTCTGTTGACATTGGTAACAATAAGCTTCGTTGCTCCGCTTTCGACATATCCCTGCTTTGAATTATCAAACTCCGCATAGACGGTATTTGAAGGATTGGAGCTGTATCTGAACTGCGGATAATATGAATCAGAATAAACATCCTGGATTCGGTCTGTCAACAGGAGCGTCATGGCAAGGTCAATAGTGTAATAATCCCAAAGGGTCATTCCGTGGTAGAAATCCTCAACGAACCATGTATTGTCCGGCAGGAATGCCGTTGAAGCATCAATATCCATTGACGGAGAAACCTTATATTTTCCGTCACAGGGATTTATCTGCGTGTAACCGTCTGCAAATCTGCTTCCGAACGGTGCAACGGTTGCACCCGTTGAACATGAAACAGTTATAACACCATCCGAATTTTCATTCAGACCCGTTACAATGCGGTTGCCCGTTCCTGCGATGATTGAAATATGAGTGCCGTTTTTCTGACATTCTGCAAACCTTTCCGCAAGTGTCGGAAGAATTTCATAATGGAATTTATCGCTTTCTTCAATCAGCCTTGCACTTGCAACGGAGTCAAGCTTTAAGCTCTTGACCTCTTCATATTTGTCTGACGGAATAAAATCCCATATGCTTCCCCAATATCCGAGAACCTTGAGAAGATAGGGAACAAGCTCTTTGCAAAGATTATCAATAAAGCCCAACTGCTGTGCTCTGACAAGCCATTCGAAGTCCGTTTCGGTCATTGTTCCGTGTTCGATGAATCTGATAAGGCAGTCCTCGTCAAGCTCAACATTATTCATCAGAAGGTCATATGCAATTCCTGCTCCGCCGATTGCCGGAATAGTCAGAACCGCATTGTTGACCTTATTTTTGTTGCCGTAAAGAGCAAGATATGTTGAAGTCGTCTGACCTCCGTGGCTGACGGCATAAATGTTCACCTTGTCCTTACCCGTATATTCAAGAACGCTGTCAACAAATTCGTCAAGCTGTTTTGCACAGGAGGTCTGATTCATTCTCCAGTCCATCTGAAAAATGAATATGTTTTCATCATCAACATATTCTTCGATTTCCTTTATAATATCCCTTTCATGAATGAGAATATCGTCTCCGTCGGGATTAACCTTCTTGATATTTGCAACATTCGCCTCCGAAGCGGTTGAAGCATATCTGCAAATCTCTTCAACGCTCGTGCCGTCGGGATTGAGTGCAAGGTCTCCGTAAAGGTCAACAAAGCCCTGACCGACTGTATCTGCAAGAATTTTCGCATTGCCGAATGTCAACGCACCGAGTCCCTTGCCGAGGTCAACTATTTTTTTAAGCACAAGCGAAAGAATTTCGTTGATGTCAATTCCCCATGCGTGCTCGTGAGAACCGTCTGGATTGACCTTGTAGAGCGATGTTGAAGCGTAACCCGCAACCATGATAACAGGCAGGTCGCTGATTTTGCCGTCAACATTCGTTTTTGCACTCGACATGACAACGCAGGATGCACCGATTATGCATACGCAGAGCAAAACGGAAATAAATTTTTTCATTTAATTACTCCCCTTCAATATTCTGCATATATAATAGCACATTTTTTCGTCATATCAAAGAAAAATTTCAAAAATATATTGACAAATGAAGTATTGCAAATTATAATAATGATAATAATTATCATTATTGATTGGAGGAACCTCGGATGACCAAACACAGCAGACAGCGGGATGCAGTTTATGACAACCTTTGCCTGCGCAAGGATCACCCGACTGCCGAAGAAATTTATTTATCGCTTAAACCCATTCTGCCTACGTTGAGCCTTGCGACGGTTTACCGCAACCTTTCAATGCTTGAGGATGAGGGCAAGATTATACGCATCGGTTCCGGCGGAACCGCAAGATATGATGCCGATATGTCCGAGCATCAGCATCTGCTCTGCGAAAAATGCGGAAAAGTCTTTGATATAATGATAAAGTGCGACGGAATAATTGATAAAGGTGCCGAAAAGTTTAACGGCAAAATTGATTCCTATTCCGTTCTTTACAAAGGTTGCTGTTCCGATTGTCTCGGAAAAACAAATAATATATAATTTTTTGGAGGAATTTTATTATGAAAAAGTTCGTATGTCCGGTTTGCGGTTATGTTCACGAGGGCGATTCAGCTCCCGAAAAATGCCCCCAGTGCGGTGTTCCTGCTTCAAAGTTCGTTGAACAGAAGTCAGAGGAAATGACATGGGCAGCAGAGCACGCTGTCGGCATTGCAAAGGGCGTAAGCGATGAAATCATCGAAGGTCTCAGAGCTAACTTCGCAGGCGAATGCACAGAGGTTGGTATGTATCTTGCAATGGCAAGAGTTGCTCATCGTGAAGGCTATCCCGAAATCGGTCTCTACTGGGAAAAGGCTGCTTATGAAGAAGCAGAGCACGCCGCAAAGTTTGCAGAGCTTCTCGGCGAGGTTGTTACCGACAGCACAAAGAAGAATCTCGAAATGAGAGTTGAAGCTGAAAACGGTGCAACAGCAGGCAAAGTTGCTCTTGCAAAGATGGCTAAAGAACAGAATCTCGACGCTATTCACGACACAGTTCACGAAATGGCAAGAGACGAAGCAAGACACGGCAAGGCATTTGCAGGCCTTCTTCAGAGATATTTCGGTTAATCCCAATCCTATATATATCAACGGCTCCGATTAATTTCGGAGCCGTTTTTCTTTGCGTTATTATCGAGCTATTTTAAATCAAATCTGCAATATCGTCGGAAACTTTACGAATATTTAACAAGTTCAAATTGCATTTTTTTGCCCCTTCTCGAAAGGCAAAACGAATCTGTTCTCGAAAACGCAATCATTCAGAAGTGGAGCAATTATCGTGTTTTTTCATGGCGTAATGATTGAATACAACTTTATTTTATATGTCATATTCGATGATAAAGCCGTAAATCCTGTCATCATTATCAACATAATCATTCCAGCCCCTTTGACCCGAGTAAGTTCCGATATATTTTTCAGAGTCGCCTTCGTAATGGTTCGGTTGATCACTTGACCAATATGTATACGGTGTTCCCAGATTATTTGTGCTGCCAACTGCATCGGTAATGTACCAGGTTCTGGAGTTGTAAGCAAGAATAGTTCCATCTTCCCACTGATAATAGGAAGTCTCACCATTTTTGAGCATTTGCATTCCGAGCCAATAATTTGTTTGAGATGTTTCAACAATCAATCTGTCAACGATTTTTTGTTCATCTTCCGAGTTGACTGAAATCAATTTACCTCCGTTTTCAACTGCAATTTTTTGTGCCTGTGTCCAAGAACATTGGTATTGCACGAGTTGATATTTCTTTGCTGATGTGGTAAGTTCTATCGTACTATATTCTGTTTCAGCTACAGAGAATGTGCCTTTTGAAAACGACTTTACAAAACCGCCTTGGAATCCATCGACACCTTTTAAACCATCGGAACCGGTTCTCCCGTAATTTCCAAATACGCCAAAATTTTTATAAGTTCCCGTTCCGCCTATACCAGCATCTCCTGGTAATCCAACTTCACCAATATCAATTCCGTTTCCAGAAGCACCACCGTTTCCTCCATTACCCCCATTGCCTCCATCTAATCCATAAGGAGTTTTCACAAAATAAACACCACGGTCTGGTGCACCATCACCACCATTACCTCCGTTTCCGCCCTTTCCGCCGTTGCCGCCTTGCCCGGATGATGTTACAGCTGTTTTTAATCCATCACCGCCATCACCGCCGTTACCGCCATCACCGCCGTTACCGCCATTTGAAATATTCGGTGTCAAGGAATTACAGCCACATCCTCCTTTTTCACCATTACCGCCATTACCGCCATCGCCACCCTCGCATAAAAGATTGGGCAAAGAAGTGCTTGCCTGACCTGCTATATTATCACATAAAATTCCTATTCCGCCATTACCGCCATTACCGCCATTGCCGCCGTTGCCGCCGTTGCTTGAAGCATTATTCGAATCTGTCCCGATAACACCGTTTTTACCATCTCCGCCTTTTCCACCAAATACGGAAACGGTTCCAAGATTGTTTATCATTATATTTTCACAGACAATTGCCGTTCCACCGTTACCGCCGTTGCCGCCGTTACTTCCGGCCGCGGTTCCGCTTATTCCGTTACCGCCGTTACCGCCGTTCACGGTTAGATTTCCTGTAAGAGCAGATGTGAATGCTTTGCATTTCACTGCGACCCCGCCATTGGAACCGTTTCTATTTGAGGATGTGCCTACTGCACCGTCACCGGCCTTTACTGTTAAATTGCCGGTACCGATAACAGAGAGATTTGCGATATCACCGAAGTTGATGATTCCGCCGACTACATTGATCGATTTTATATTGCAATTCCCTATAATATCCATTGTAACATCAAAGGGGTTGCACTGATACAGATCGATTGCATAGCGTTGTTGCGTTGTGAAGTTAAAATCCATAAAGTGCATAAGAAGCTTCGAGTTTTCCGGATAGAGGCACAAGGATAAGCATAGGTATGTGAATACTTTATCCGGTGCACCCACAAAATAGATTTCATCCGCTACAACATCAATATTATCATATCTTTCTCTGTTTTGGATATTTCTGGTTTCTCGGTGATTTGTAAGATTGGTATCCGTCTCATTCGACCAATCCACAATCGCCTTTTTCGCAGTGGTGAATGGGGTCTCGTCAATTGAATAATAGATTGTAAATGTGTTCAGCTTTTCAACCGTCATGTGATATTTATCTGCCAAAGGCTGACGAAGCTCCATCAGCTTTGCAGTCACTTCGCCTTCCGAGACGGGAAGGTTCAATTGAATCGGATTGGCTTCAAAGGAACCGTCTTCGCTGTAATCCCACATAGTGGAAATATTATTGATAATATTCAATGTATCATATTGAATTGTGTTGCTGACCGTGTTATAGGTGATAACGGCAAACACATCAACATCGCATACATTTTCCCAGCGGTAATAGCCAACAGGCGTTGTAGAATCAAACATCATATTGGTAATCTCGGTAAACGCATAATCAAATGCCAGTTCTTCTGTTGTCGTTTCGCTGTTTGTGACCGAATGTGTTTTGCCCCAGTTAGAAGATAAACCTGCAGAAACGGCATAAGATTCCGTTACAGAAGCACTAATCTCTGCTTTACAGCCGAATTCTTCCACTCCTGCCGTAGCAGAAACCGTTGACGATACTTCCATTGTGGCGGATTGGGATACTTCTTTTTGCCAACTTTTTGACTTTGATGTTTCTTTTGTAACGGATGTCGAAATGGATTCGCTTTCGCTTTTCATTTGCGAATAGTTTATGTTTTGTGTACCGAGACCTTCATAATGGACAGACTGCAAACTGTCATCAATGACAACATTATTCACTCTTCCCATATAGTACACAAGGTGATACACATTGGAATTTGATTTTTCGTTTGCGATGGTTAGTTTTTCATAGTTTGCCTTTCCGCTTTCCTCCAGTTTGCTGTAGGACGTAACTATGTTTCTCATAGAAGTCCATTTGTACTTTGCAGTTAATGAAATATCGCCGGTGTTTCCGCTTAGTGTCTTAACTACCTTACCGTTTTCGTCAACCCAGTGGTCGAAGGTTAAATACTTGTTTGCAGATGTGCTTCCCACAAGCGTAATGGTATCCTCAATGGTATAGGTTTTCGGATTGTCGGCTGAATTTATATTTTCAATGCCGCCGCAATTGTAATTTATCTTGTATGTCACAAGCTCCCAATGTGCATATATGTATACGGTTCCCGTTGTGTTTGCGGGAACGGATGTGACTACATTACCGCCGATTTCCGCATCGAACCAACCGACAAATGTATACCCCGGGATTGTTTTGGGAGTTTGGAAAGCATCAACGCCGGTTTTCGACGAATAGGATTGCGGATTGTTGTTATTTGTTGCGCCCTTCATATTGCAGTAGGAAATATCATAGTATCCTTCCTCCAAAATCGGTAACACTTCCTGCTCAACAATCCAAGTACCGCATACAGAACATTTTATGCCCTCCGTCAAGCCGGTTTCGGTATAGTTGGAGGATTTTCCCGGAACAATCTTTTCGGTATGCGGAACAGTTACAATCGTATCAGCTAAAGTAATTTCATTCTCCGCTGCACCGTCTGCATAATATTTACCGCAGGATGTGCAATTCCAGTATTGAATGTTGCCTGCAGCTTTGCACGAACCCGTAACTGCGGCATGATGTGCCAACTTATGGGATGCCTGCAAAACCGTTTGGGATACATCTATTTCGTTGGTTCCTTTGGCATCGCTGAAATAGCGATTACAATCGGAACATGACCAATAGAGTGTATTTCCGTCAACCGTACAGGTAGCCGCTTTTGCAGAGACAGCCGTTAAATGGGTGTGCTTGTTGTTTTCGGGAATGACGGTATCGGAGTATCGAATCTTATTTTCGCCTTCTGCATCGGCAAAGTATCTACCGCAGTCTTCACAATACCAGTAAGCTGTATTTCCTTGCTGTGCACAGGAAGCATTTTTTGCAGATACAGCTGTCATGGAAATATGATTCTCCATATTGGTGCTTTCAACAGTTTCATTGAATGTGATTTCATGTTTCAGAGAGGAATCGGAATAGTATCTGTCACAATCGGTACAGTGATAATATTCGGCATTGCCCTGCGATACACAGGTTGCTGCTTTTCCCGCAACAAAACCCAAGGCGGTATGCTCCTTGAGATTTATTGGTAACATCACATCCTCATAGGTAGCTTCGTCTGAAAAATCATCATCCGAATAGTATCTTCCGCAATCCGAGCAGTACCAATAGGCGATATTGCCGGGTTCGGTACAGGTGGCGGCTTTATAAGGGGTTGAGGTCATATTTTCGTGTGTGCAGCGGGGATGATGTGGGGTTAAAACTTCCCCGTATCCTCCGGCAAAATTACGGCGGATAATACGCACATCCTTGCCATTAATAACATTATCGTCATTAACATCTGCAGCAGCCTCGTTGATGGTAACATCGTAGCCGCTAGAATTATATTGACGGATTAAACGGATGTCTTTTCCGTTGACGGAGCCGTCATCGTTGACATCACCCGGAATAAAATCCAACACTTCAACACTACCGTTTTGCAGTGTGAAATTAACATTCCCTGCATCTCCGGATTCCTCGTTGAAAAAATCACCTTTTCGACTTGAAAGAGTAATGGGATATTGTGTGTAACAATCCGCTTCTTCATCAACGGAAAAAGTTAAACTTAAAAGCACACCATTTGTTACGGTTACACCGTCCAGCATATCCCACGAAAATTTGCAGGGACTGCTTAATTTGTTGGGTGCGGTGTAATCCGATGCATTTTCAAACACTTCGCCATTCTCGGCGGAAATCAAGGTCAATCCCTCGGGATAAGTTACTGTGATTGCACCGCCTGCAATGCCGGGGTTGTCGGACACAACTAACTGAACCGTTGCGGCTTCTCCCGGTTTGCAATAAGTATCAACCGCCTGTATGGTGGGATTTGCGGTGATTTCCTCCGCAAACGAAATCACAAAAGAGAAAGGAATTGCGGTTAAAACCATAATCAACGCAAGGACAAGAGATATGGCTTTTCTTTTCATGGTAGTTCCTCCTTTTTCTGTATTATTTTACAATTACATTGCCATTTACAATGTTGAGAGACACATCGTCCATAGTTGCGTTTCCGCTGAACACATCGCCGTCGGTATAGGTGCAATTTACAGCCAAACTGCTTCCCACAACGGCTGTGTTTGCCACCTTAAATGTCAATGTGACAACCGTACCATCCGTTTTGGACTCCGCATCCAAAGAATCCCATGAAAAACTGCAGGGGCTTGTCAGCTTGCCGGGTGCAGTATAATCCAATGCGGAGAAGGCTTCACCGACCGTAGCAGATTGCAGGGTTAATTTCTCATCATAATTTATTGTGAACTTTGCCCCCGCAATGCCGGGATTGTTCAAAATCCGCAAGGTCACATTGACGGTATCGCCCGCTGCGGCGGTTGCACTTTCCACAATCAAGGTGGGTTCCGTTACGGCATCGTAGGTGGCATAAACCACTTGATCGGCAGTAACCTTCGTATAGGTTCCGTTCCAGCCTTTAAAGGTATAACCCGCTCTTGTTGGATTGGCGGGGGGTGTGGCATCCTCGCCGGATTTTACTTTTTGTTGTTTCAGTTGTGTTCCGTCATGGTCCTTGAAGGTGACAGTATATTCCGTTGCTGTGGGTTCCGTGGTTGTCACACCCACATAGCCGGAGTCGATGGTAGAACCGTCGGACATTTCCAAAATCAGGTGCTTTTCTTCGTTGACATAGGCATTGACAACACTCTTGCCCGCATCGCCCTTTGCACCTGTGTCTCCCTTTGCACCTGCGTCACCCTTTTCGCCCTTTGCTCCGGTCAAAGAAACAAGCCACTCGGAAAGAGTACCCTGATATCCGTTTTCGACCGCCAAATCATAAGCACTTTTTCCGTTCGTTCCTGCGGCACCGGATGAACCAACAAGGGAAGACAGCCATTCCTGCTCTGTGCCGGTATAGCCTTTTTCTTTGGCAACCTCATAAGCGGATTTCCCGTTTGCACCTGTTGCACCCGTGAGGGAAGCAAGCCACTCGCTTTCAGTACCCTTGTATCCTTTTTCAACGGCAATTTCATAGGCAGACTTACCATCTTCTCCTTTGGCTCCTACAAGAGAAGCGAGCCATTGCTCTTCCGTTCCTTTGTAACCATGTTCAACCGCTATTTCATAAGCGGATTTGCCGTCTTTTCCGTTTGCTCCAACAAGTGATGCAAGCCATTCCTGAACGGTGCCCTTATATCCGTTATCAACGGCAAGGTCATAGGCGGATTTTCCGTTTGTTCCGTCCTCGCCGTCTTTGCCTACCAAAGAAGCAAGCCACTGTGTCACGGTGCCTTCATAACCGTTTGCCACCGCAAGGTCATAGGCAGATTTTCCGTCCTCGCCGTTCGTTCCGTCAACACCGTTCTCTCCTACAAGAGAATCCAGCCATTGGGCAAGGGTGCCCTCAAAGCCCTCCTGCTGTGCAAGTTCAAAAGCCGATTTTCCGTCATTTCCATATTCGGTGCTCTCACCCTTAAGTGATTCAAGCCATTCTGTTTCCGAACCTTTATAGCCATTTTTTACGGCAATTTCATAAGCAGATTTTCCGTCTGAACCTGTTGCACCCTGTGCACCCGTCGCACCTGTGTCGCCCTTTTCACCTTTGGCTCCTGTTGCACCTTCATTGCCGGTTTCGCCTTTTTCGCCCTTCAAAGAAGCGAGCCATTGGCTTAATGTTCCCTCAAAACCATCGTCTTTAGCAAGGTCATATGCTGATTTGCCATCTGCTCCGGCATCGCCCTTGGAACCCACTTTCAAAGAATCCAACCATTCTTTTTCGGTACCTTTGAATCCGTTGTCTTTTGCAAGTTCATAAGCAGACTTACCGTTATTTCCGTTGGCTCCCTGTGCACCTGTCGGTCCTATCAAAGAAGCCAACCAATCCTGCTCTGTTCCGATATATCCCTTGTCCTTGGCAATTTCATAAGCGGATTTGCCGTTGCTTCCGCTCTGTCCTTTTTCACCCACAAGAGAAGCCAACCATTCCAGTTCGGTTCCGGAATAGCCATTATCCTTTGCAATTTCATAAGCGGATTTGCCGTTCTGACCCGCAAGAGAGCGAAGCCACTCAACCTCTGTTCCGGAATACCCGTTATTGACGGCAATCTCATAGGCACTTAATCCTTTTTCGCCGTCTTCACCATCCTGAATACCAAATAGATTGCATAACCATTTCTGCATTCCTGATTTATTACCTTTTTCATTGCTTTGTATATATGCAGATTTTATGTTTCCTGCGGCAGAAGCAGTTATGGAAAAAATTCCGCCATTATCTTCATCTGATTTGCCGATAAGTGATGCAAGCCAATCTTCAACGCTACCCTCAAAGCCGTAATCACAAGCGTATAAATATGCGGATTTATTGCCGTTCACATCCGTTTGTGCTTCTTTTTTCACATTCTTACTGCTGACTTTTTTGAGCCAACCTGCAAGACTGCTCTTGTTCGCATTTTCAAAAACAGTTTTGCTGCAATCTGCCTTTTTACCAACAAACAGGCTGTACCATTCCTCAATGGAACCGGTAAAACCGTTAACCTTTGCCTCTTCGTATGAGGTGCCACCGATTTCGCCCTCTCCGGAAACATCCCCGGTTTCCGCCGCAAGAGAGCAAAGCATTTGAATCTCCGTTCCGTTGTAACCGTATTTCACCGCTTGCTTATATGCGGTGGCATTGACCGTTACAGTGAGCGAACACGATACAATGGCTGTTATCACAACCGCAGCGATTAGTATCTTGAACTTTTTCCTCATTTGACCTTCCTCCGTTTATTGGATTAGAATATGATTAAGAACCATACACGATGTTCTTAATTAACATTTATCAGGTATTTTATGCACATTGTACCAATATTTTTCTGCTATTTATTTAATAACATAAAATTCTTAGTATGTCAATAACTTTCACTAATATTTTGGTATAATTACTACCATCAAAATTCAAGAAGGTGGTATTTGTGAACAGAATAAAGGAATTGAGGGAAGAAATCGGGTTACGGCAAAGCGATGTTGCCAATGCGGTAGGTATTGACCAACGAACTCTGTCAAATTATGAAACAGGCAAGACTAACCCGGACAGTTTTGCAATAATCAAATTGGCGGATTTTTTTCATGTTTCTACTGATTACTTAATTTGCCACAATACTTCTCCGATTCAAAATCAAATAGAAACGGAATTGAACATTATTGAAAAAGAAATTGCAATCATCCGCACAAAAATGAAGCAAATGTAAAAAGCAATTCGAAACTGTCCATTGACAAGTCGAATTGCTTTTTGCATTAATGGGTTCTATAATATATGTTGAGGAAAGGAAATATTTCAACAATAAAAAAGGAGCATATTTAAATAATCCTGTAAAATGAGATTGTCCAGAAATCATAGAAAGGATTAACAAATATGCTCAACTATTATTCTATTGAAAAACTTATTGGATTGCAAGATGTAAAGGTAACACAAATTGAAAATGAAGAAATAACTATTTAGCACTGTTTCTATGTTCTTAATTTAACCCTCGATTCTGTAAGAAAAAGGTCTTATATCATCATAGATATTGCTATCCTCAGCTCGTTCATTAACAAACTTATCTAACATTTCATGCATATCTTTAAGTTGACTGTTAAATACTTCAGACATTGTTTTTTCTCCGACTATCACAACTTCATCTGCATCACATTCGCTCCATAATAAGTCCCAAAATGCATCCCAATTTGCTCCATACCATTCAGGAAAATCAAAAGCAACTCTGATTCGTTCATGCAGTTCACCCAAATATTTACAATCAGTCAGATCTAATGTAATAATTTTCTTTTCTTTCATTTCAATCTCTATAAAGTCAAAATATAGTGAACATTTGTTCCTTGTGTTTATAGTTTAGCGATATTTTTTGCATTTGTCAAGAGAAATCTACACCTTGTCAAAAATATTGTATCGCATCGCAACAAATAGGAAAAGTCAATATTATTCTGATAGCAATAATGAACTGCATCCCACAAGATTCTTCCACACAACTTTTTTGATTTTGTGCTTTTTTGTGCTGAATTTTTTATATGTGTTGATAATTAATGCATTAAATCCATTTTTAAAAAGCAAAAATAATCTGACAAAAACCTGTAAAATACTTGTAAGACCGGAAATTTTGAGATAAAATATAGAATAGAATAATGCGATTATAAGGTGATATTATGACTGACTATGAATTTTTTCTCCAGCAGCGTGAGCTTGAGATAAAATATGAAAAGAAGGGCATTCGCAGAGTCGGCATTGTTGCAGGTGTTTGCGTTGTTGCTTCAACTGCAATTCAGGTTCTTTTCGGTGCACTGCTTCTGATTCCGTCTTTTCGTTTAGCTTATTTTCAGAGCAGTATTTTTGAATCCTGCTATATCGCTCTGAATTCCATTTTAAGCATAGGTCTGCCGTTTGCAATCGGCGGCGTTTATCTTCAAAATAAAACGGGTTCGGAGGTCTTCAAGCTCAACAAACCGAACAGTGTCAGTCTTTCGGTTCTTGCACTCCCGTTCGGATTTTTCATCTGCCTTGTTGCAAACTATATCACAAGTCTTCTTGTTTCGTTTTCTTCGGAAATAGGCGTTAATCTTTCGTCTCCCGAAACAGGTACTCCCTCCGGAATTCCCGGCAGATTTGCTTATATCATCGCAATTGCCGTTGTTCCTCCCCTCGTTGAAGAGCTTGGTATGCGTGGAGCGGTCATGCAGCCATTGAGAAAATACGGAGATGCTTTCGCAATCGTAATGTCTTCTTTCGTTTTTGCAATTCTTCACGGCAACCTGATTCAGGCTCCCTTCGCTTTCATGGTCGGTCTTGCTATCGGTTATGCAGTCTGCCTGACCGAAAGCCTCTGGACAGGCGTTATGATTCATTTTGCAAATAATCTTTATTCTGTTCTCACCGAATTCCTCGTTGAGGATGTGCCCGATACAGAAACGCAGAATAAAATTTACCTGATTATTGTTTTTTTTCTGCTCGTCATCTCAATTATCGGCTCGGCAGGATTCCTGATTATCAAAGGAAAAAAGAAGCCCGAAAACCATATCACCGCTCTTTCAGCCTCAAAAAAGGTTGCGGTTTTCTTCCTTAATCCTGCCATGATACTCGCAATTCTCATTATGTTCAAGGTTACCCTCAATTATATTTCTCTGAAGTGAGGAAAAGAATTTGCTGAAGAAAAATGACATCATAAATCTACACATTGATTCCTGCACCGCCGACGGAAGCGGAATAGGCAGGCATGACGGAATGGCTGTTTTTGTGCCTGCAACCGCAATAGGAGAAGATATTTCCGCTCATATCCTCAAGGTCAAAAAGACCTACGCCTTCGCCAAGGTTGAAGAAATCCAAAAGCCCTCGGAATTCAGAATTCAGCCGTCCTGCCCCGTTTATCTCAGATGCGGAGGCTGTGTTTTTGCTCATATGGACTACGCCGAGGAATGCCGAATAAAGGCTGAAAATGTTAAGGAATGCTTTCGCAGAATAGGCGGAGTTGAGCCTGAATTCGAAGAAATAATTCCGTCTGAAAAAAGCGAAGGATACCGCAACAAAGCACAGTATCCCGTTGCAATTGATAAGGGCGAAATCAGAATGGGTTTCTTTTCTTCGCACAGCCACCGGGTTGTTCACTGCCCCGATTGCAGACTTCAACCGAAGGATTTTGAAGGCATTCTGAAAAATTTTGAAAACTACATAAAAGAAGAAAATGTTTCTGTCTATGATGAATTACTTCACAAAGGACTTCTTCGCCATATTTATCTACGCAAGGGCGTTGCAACAGGCGAAATTATGGTTTGTGCCGTTATCAACGGAAACCGTCTTCCAAATGAAAAAAAGCTTGTTTCTTTGCTCACTCAGGCGGATAAAAGCATCACAAGTATTATCGTTAATTCCAACAAAGAAAAAACAAATGTGATAATGGGCGAAAAATGCAGAACCATATTCGGAAATGATTATATTACCGACATTCTCTGCGGACTTAAATTCAGAATTTCGCCGCTTTCCTTCTACCAGGTCAACCACGACCAGGCTGAAAAACTTTATAAAAAGGCTGCCGAATATGCTTCCCTTTCGGGCAACGAAACCGTTATGGATTTATATTGCGGAGCAGGCACAATCGGTCTTTCGATGGCGAACAAGGCAAAGAAAATTATCGGCGTTGAAATCGTTCCCGAAGCAATTGAAAATGCAAAGGAAAACGCAGAGCTAAACGGCATAAGGAATGCCCGTTTCATCTGCGGTGATGCCTCCGAAGCGGCTGTTGAGCTTGAAAAAGAGGGAATAAAGCCCGATGTTATCATTCTTGACCCGCCGAGAAAGGGTTGTTCGCCGGAAATGGTAAAGAGTGCTGTCCGCTTCAACCCCGACAGAATTGTTTATGTTTCCTGTGACCCTGCAACTCTTGCCCGTGACTGTGCACTCTTCAAGGAGCTCGGCTACACCGCAGTCAAAGCCACTCCCGTTGACCTCTTCCCAAGAACAGGCCATTGCGAGACGGTGGCGTTGATGTCAAGAATTGAAAAATATTAAGGAAACGCTGATTAAATCGGCAAGCAAGATTTTCGAGTATGTTTT
>DCII01000021.1:0-1175 GCA_002315935.1 Ruminococcaceae bacterium UBA1730 | reverse complement strand
GTGAAAAAGGCACAAAACCGCAGATATACTTTGTGTATTTCAAGGTTTTGCAACGAATTTCACGCTAAAACAGACCGAAAAGATGTGACGACGCATTTATTCAGCTTTTCCTTCAGAAAACGAGAATTATTTGCAACAGAGGAGAAAACAGTATGTCTAAATCACAAAAATTATATTTCTGCGTAGGAAATATCGCTGAAAGACCAATGGTATATGTTTTGCGTGGAAACCAAGGAGATATGCTCATAGATACGGGAATGGAGGGGTGTCTTGAGCAGATTGATTGTTGGATTGAGGAAAATCAATTTAAAATTAAATGGGTGTTCCTGACTCACGGACACTACGACCATGTTTGGAACGCTTCTTTTTTCAGAGAAAAATACGGAGCAAAGGTACTGATGCACGAAAATGATAAGCAGCTTCTGTATGAAAGAAATTATATTCCTTTGAAAGCCTCATCCGAAAAGACTGAATACGCAACCGCCTGTGCGAATGCCATCGCCTCCAAGCATCCCATTAATTTCTGCACTGTTGATTATTTTATCACAGATAATGATACAGACTATCTGCGTAAAATCGGTTTTGATGCGGATGTTGTGATGCTTCCCGGTCATACCGAAGGCTCAATCGGTATCATGCAGGGAAGGGTAATGTATTGCGGCGATGCAGTATCCGCAAAAGGAGGAGACTACTTTACGGCAATGTTCGGCGAAAATGTTGATTCGATATATCTGAGCGAGAAAAAGATTTTTGAAATGAATCCTCTCATTATAGCTCCCGGCCACGGAAAATATATTATCAATGAGAAGGCGTTTCCGGGAAAAATGGACAATGAATAAAAAAGAGAAAACATTGACAAGCCGATTTTTTTGGCTTAAAATGTATTTGATAAAGAAATAGAGATATTCAGAAAAGGAAGAATGATTATGGTTAAAAGTCAAAACAATCCGAAAACTGTCCGCAGGTCAGGAGTTGAGCTTTACAAAATTATCGCAATGATTCTTATCTGCACTTCTCATTGCGTTCAAACTCTTGAGAGCTTTGTTGATTTTCAGGCTACGACAACCGATTGGCAAATGCTGTTATTGAGAATACTCAGATTCAGTGGAAACATGGGCAACATAATTTTCGTAATTTGTTCTTCTTATTTTCTTCTCGAGAGTCAGAAGTCCAAA
>DCII01000057.1:40372-40847 GCA_002315935.1 Ruminococcaceae bacterium UBA1730 | reverse complement strand
TTTTTGTTCTTTGCGTGCTGAACCGCTTTTGCAAGTCCCGAACCATGTATAGGATTCGGGACAGGTTTTATCTTCAACCTCATGTATTACTTCTTCCACAGGCAGGTCTTTGAATATTTCATCTCTTGTTCTTTTCTTTTTCCTTATGTAGTATTCTGTTATACTGAAAGAAAATATCGTTACCGTATCTGCACTGATATTTTATTTGTTTCTTCTGCGTAACTTCCGAAGGAAATGCTGGTTCATTATTTGCGAAAAGAGTTTCCAATCCATTTCAGATACTTCTATTATTCTCCATTTCCGTCTTTGAGTTCGGGATGCTGCAAGTAGAATACAGCCTTTTGCTTTTCGATTTCAGCTTTCAGTTGTTCTTTCGTAGGCAGGTATGTCAGATACTTGGTCATAAACAAGTTATTGTTATCATGAAGCACCGAATATTTTGCTATATCTTCGCTTGTTTCGGAGCAAAGCAAAA
>DCII01000057.1:0-40308 GCA_002315935.1 Ruminococcaceae bacterium UBA1730 | reverse complement strand
CATACATACGGACATACATATCAATCTGTCCAACATCCTGATGAGTAACCTTGCCCATTTTTAAATCAAACAGCACATAGCATTTCAATTCAATATTGTAGAAAACAAGGTCAATATAATAGTCATCGGTATCGGTTACAATATGCTGCTGACGACCGACAAAGGCAAATCCTCTGCCCATTTCCATAAGAAAATCTCTGATGTGGGAAAGAATAGCGTTTTCAAGGTCACTTTCAAGAAAACTGTCTTCCGTTTTAAAGCCCAAAAATTCCGCAACAACAGGACTTTTCAAAAGTTCGAACCGTTTATTCGGCAGAGCTATCGCTTTCGATTTCATCTCGTCAATTACTTTTTCTTTGTTTGGTACGGAAAGCAGGCGGTTATAATACTGCGTTGAAATATTTCGGTCGAGCGTTCTTGCACTCCAGTTTTCATCTGATGCTTCCTTCAAATACCAAATTCTTGCATCCTCATCGTCGACACGTAAAAGCGAACGGAAATGTGACCAAGATAGATTTGGCACACATGTGTTCCAAATCTCATTATCCGGAAAATACAAATAAAATTGTCTGAAATTTCTCAAATTTCTTGCCGAGAAACCTTTGCCGAATTCCTTCGTCAGTTCTTCGGAAAGCATCGGAATTAAATGCGTTCCGTATTCAGCTCTTTTTTCGCCGGACTGTTCCTCGTCAACAATTCGCTTACCGATGCTCCAATAGGTCATTACCATAACGGAGTTAATCGTATTATATGCCGTTATCTGTCCGGCTGAAATCAACGCTTTGATATCATCAACAAAAGAATTGCCCATTACGATTTCATTTCCGTTCATAATCAATCTTGTCCTTTCTTACTCATAGGAGTGATTTTGTACTGTCTGCACAAATCGGGGCAGTCAACTTTTGTTGTTTGGGAGGATTTTGCTTTGAAAAAGCATTCTGTTATCTGACGGAATAAAATTTGCTTATTATCATATTGATAACAGCATATTTCCTGACTTTCATATCAGACATCCTCTACAAATTTTTAATAATTATATCATACCCTATGAAATCTTTCAACCTGAATTTGATGGAGCATTATGCAATGCTTCAAGAGTTTCGTTTTCAATTATAAGTTCTTCAAAAGAAGTTATGTTGAAATATCTTGCAGTATCCTGAACGGCTTCTTTTCTGATCGATTTCATCATTTTTACCTATACTCATCATGCCGTTTGTAACCGTTTCTTCGTATCAACACATTTATTTTTGAATGTATTGACTTTTTCTTTGCTCTTGGGTAAAATAAAGTAACACTTTATTTTGTTCGGAGTGATTGAATGTATATTAAAAGACAAATGGAACAGGAAATAATCAATGCTTCAAAATATTATCCGGTTGTTATGGTCTGCGGTCAGCGTCAGGTGGGCAAGTCCACCATGCTCAATCACATTAAAGATGCAAACAGAAAATATGTGTCTCTTGATGATATGAACGCACGCCGTCTTGCCGAAACAGACCCTGCACTGTTTTTTGAAACCTACGGGTTCCCTATTCTCATAGATGAATTTCAACGTGCTCCGTCTATTCTGCTTGAAATCAAGAGAATAACTGACGAAAGAACTCTGAATGGCGAAGATGTTAACGGGGCTGTATGGCTTACGGGTTCCCAAAAATTCAAAATGATGAAGGATGTTTCGGAATCACTTGCCGGAAGGGTTGCCGTTTTTGATTTGTCATCTTTCTCTGCAGTTGAAATCGAAGAAAGAAAAGATGGACTTTTCCGTGCAGATATCGAAAGCGTTAAGCAGAGACTTTCCGCTTCTCAAAAGAAAGATATTCACGGCATTTTTAACAGCATTTTCAAAGGCGGTATGCCTAAGATAATTACAACTGATATTTCCCGTGACAGGTATTATGCGGACTATGTGAATACCTATCTTGAAAAGGATATCAAAGACCTTTCACAGATCGAAAAGCTGAATGAATTTTATGATTTTCTTGTGTTTATTGCAGCAAGAACAGCACAGGAACTGAAATACAGCGAAATAGCAAATGCGATAGGCGTATCTGCTCCGACCATTAAAGAGTGGATATCTATCCTTGAGCGCTCGGGAATCATTTATATTCTGCATCCTTATTCAACGAATATTTCAAAGCGGCTTGTAAAAACTCCGAAAATTTATTTTTGCGACACGGGACTTGCGGCGTATCTTTGCCGCTGGCCCAACGCCGAAACACTTCAAAACGGTGCGATGGACGGTGCATTTTTTGAAACCTATGTTGTTACCGAAATCCTGAAAAGCTATTACAACGCAGGGAAATATCCCGATTTGTATTACTACCGTGACATTGACGGAAAAGAGGTTGACCTTCTGATTGTTGAAGGCGATAACATTTATCCGATTGAGATAAAAAAGAGCAAAAATCCGTCATCACCCGATAAGAATCTGTCGGTTTTGAAAAAGCTTGATAAAAACATTATGCCTGCATTGATTATCTGCATGGCAGATGAGCTTGTACCTTATAGTAGAGAAGTATGGCTGTGCCCGGCATCGGTGCTGTAAGAGGCTTTCATGATTTTTACCAATGTTACCGGGAATTGCTACCAATCCATCATCGTGAACATTTTCGTATTCAACTATGAAAAGTTTCTTCATTTTATTATCCTCATTAATTAAATACATTATTTTTTCACACCGGCAATCGTAATATTCAATCTGTATTTGGATAAATAACAAGAGAGATAATAACATTGCATAAAGAAAGAACTTGTTTTTTCGTTACAACACATTCGCTAAGCAGTGAATGCAATGTAAATATGTTGAAAGCGTTACAGTAAAAAAGTTCAAAAGAAGCAAACTATTCCGATGATTATGCCATTATGGAGCTTCTTTCCACGGGCAACGGTAAAATTGTTAAAGTCAATATGAACCGTGATAACGGAAACCAATGATATAACGAGGATGAAAACGGTTATTCAACTAACATTGTAATATAGGATATTGTTGCCTGCAAAAAAAGAAAAAGCAGGTTTCCCCGCTTTTTCAACAAATTCAATCTATTGTGAGTTTTCCTTCTTCGCTTATACGCAGAACATCATCGCAATATTTCAGCATTGAGCTTCTGTGCGTAATGATAATGCAGGTTTTATCAACCTCTCTCGAAATTGATTCGCAGATTTTTGCTTCCGTTTCTTCATCAAGAGCACTTGTTGCTTCGTCGAGAATGAGAAGCGGTTTATTTCTGATTATTGCTCTTGCAATTGAAATTCTCTGTGCCTGTCCCTCCGAGATTCCGCCTGCTTTTTCGGAAAGAGGAGTGTCAAGTCCATCCGGAAGCTTTCTGACAAACTTTTCTGCATCGGCTATTCTCAGTGCATTCCACATCTGCTCCTCGGTAACATCGTTCGTGCTGATTGAAAGGTTGCTTCTGATTGAACCGGAGATAAGAGTATTGCCCTGAGGAACATAGGAAATGAATCTTCTGACTGCGGTTGAAGCTTCTTCGGAATTTCCGTTTTCGTCAATATATTCAATCGTTCCGCTGTTCGGCTTGGCGAGTGAAAGAAGAAGCCTGATGAGCGTTGTTTTGCCTGTACCCGACCTTCCGACAAGCCCGTAAACCTTATTGGCGGGAATATCAAAGGAAATATCATGAAGAACGGTTGTATCATCTGAATAACCGAAATTAAGATTTCTGACCTTAACGCCGATTCTCTTCGGCTCTGAATCTTTTTTAACATAATTCTCTTCGCCCATTTCCGCAACCTCACGAACTCTTTTACCCGAAACATACATCGAAAGAAGTCTGGGAACAATCGAACCGATTGAAGAAATCGAAGACTGAACTCTGCTGACAAGGCTGAGGAAGAGGGTCATTGTGCCGTATGTAAAGGTGCCGGTCATAATAGCTCCGGCGTTATCATACGAGGTGTTTTTGGAAAGAAGATATGCACAGTAGCTGAAGCAAATAAGATAACCGACAGAATAAATAATTCTTGTTATTGAAGACATGAGAACGCCGATTTTCGAGGAGTTAAGAACTATGCCCAGTCTTCTGCTTCTGACATCTTCAAATCTTGCTGTGTTTTTATCTTCGAGCTGGAAAACCTTTGTGATTGCAAGGTTTGAAAAAATATCCTGGAAGAAGGACTGATATTCCGAACGGGTTTCTCTGAGCTGTTTTTCATATTTTAAATATTTCTTTCTGAAAATAACTGTTGATGCAAAGCCGAGAGGACCGACAACCAATCCGATTATCGCAAGCATCGGTTCATATTTCAGAAGAACGAACAAAACGATGAGAAGCTGAATGCCGGCAACGATAACCGACGGAATAAGAGTGATGATACTGCTTGAAATCGAGCTTAAATCATCGGTCAGTCTGACGATAATATCTGCACTGTGAAACTTCGTTATTTCAAGCCACTTGCCTCTCTGAACCTTGTTGAACATTTCGGACATCAAAGAGAATGAATATTTTTCGCTGACATAACTGTTGAAGAGGGTTGAAACGGCGTTCATCAGAAGCGAAACAATTGTTGTTGCCGCCATGACAATAAGATACTTGTAGAATATGCCGCCTGCAAAGCCTGTTGCCGCATCAACAACATACTTACTTGCAACCGATGAACCGAGCGAAATAACCATCGACACTCCGGATATGGCAAGATACCCCCAGACATATTTTCTGAAGCCCTTTGAAAGATTCCATATCCACAAAAGGTGTCCTTTGATTTCATCCCAATTTGTAAACAGTTGCGTCACTATTGTAATAAACTGACTTTTACTTTTTTCTTCTTTCACGATACACACCCATTTTCTTTATTTTTTGGCAACTTTTTATATACTACCACAAAGACCGGCTATCCGTCAACATTTTTCCAAATAAAATATAAGCTGATTGAAAAAATGTTTATTGCAATGTTATTTTTCTTATTCTCGTTCTCGTGAGACAGCATCCGTCATTCCTACCGCCGCAGCAATATGAAATAAGCATTTCCTTTTCGCTCATAAAGTGGATTGCAGGATAACAGAACCCTCTTTCGGGGTCGTCCTCAATAACTGTATATTCCGAGAAATCAATTCCGTTATCGCTCTCAGCCATAACAAACGGTGTTCTTCCTGCTGTTATCCACGGAGAATTTGCAGGGTATCTGCCGTTATAATTCGGAATGGGATTCCAGAGTGCATAATATTTTTTGCTGAATGGATTTTTCATAATGAGCATCGGCGAAGCCGGGGAGGTGAAGCGTGACTGAACGGGAACAGAAAAAGTTTTTCCGCCGTCACTTGAAATGCTTTCAAATTGGAAGCATAAATCAGTGCGGAAATAGGCGTAAATTCTGCCGTCGGGAAGCTCAACCGCTCCCGGCTCCTGCAAACCTGTTCCGCTAAACGATGGATATGGCATTTCAACATTGTCGCATTCTATACGCCAGTTTCTGCCGTCTGAATCGGATTTGAAAAATCTTGCTTTTGCATATCCGCCGTTTCTCTTTTTGCCGTTTCCGTCAGAGATAACCTGATGATTAGCGGCAGGAATAATCAGCGAGCCGTCAGAAAGCTTGCAGATTCTGCAATTATTTATTACATAATATGTATCGTCACGCAGCTCAACGCAGCATTCGGGCTTGCCGAAATGAACCTCGTCTGCCTTCGCTCTGCACATATAGAATGATGAGCATACTCCGACCTTGCAGAGATAGAAAAGACACAGCTCGCCGTTATCAAGCCGCATAAGCGAAGCACACATTATGTTCTGAACACCGTGGTCGGAAGCCTTTGCAAGATAATAATCAAGATGCTTAAAAGTCTTTCCGCCGTCTTCGGAAATCATTCCCGCAATGTTGCAGGGCTCGTCATCACCCGCATCGGAGCCGCTGTATTTGCAGTAGGCAAAAAGAATTCTGCCGTCTTTCAAAAGAGCAAAATCGCCCTCACTGTTTCTGGGATT
Source organism: Ruminococcaceae bacterium UBA1730 (assembly GCA_002315935.1). Taxonomy (GTDB): domain Bacteria; phylum Bacillota; class Clostridia; order Oscillospirales; family Acutalibacteraceae; genus CAG-177. The sequence goes on along the minus strand of DCII01000057.1, from coordinate 34,372 downwards.
ATTCTCGGAGCGGAGAATTTCCGTTATAATTTCACTTGATTTAATCATTTTCTCTTTTCAACCTTTACACATTTTTTTGCCGTGAAGAAGAAAACACAGAAAAGAACGAATGCGGAGATTGTTAAAATTGCAACGCTCAATGCTCCGTTGAAGAAAAGCACCTTGAACGAAGCGAAGGATTTCATTTCCGCAAATGGGAGAGCTGTAATTCTTTCCGAACCCGTGAAATAATAAATCAATGCAACGGCAAAGAGATATACGGGAAGTGCTCTGATGCAGAAATCCTCGCATCTCATTGCAACGGGAACCTGCAATCCCTTGTTGATATAATTCTTTTTGCAAATTAAAAGGCAGATTATCAAAGCAATTAGAGAAAAAGAAGCTGTGATTTTTAAATCAACGGCAAAATCATTTGTTCCGAATTTATTTGCTTCTTTAAGCATATTGTAAATCCCGAAGCCGAGAGGTTTTGCGATAAGCAGATAGGTTGGGAAGAAGAGAACGGCAACGCTTCCGTAGAGGAAACGGATAAAATCTTTTGCAAGGAATGATTTTTCTTTGTATTTGCCTTCGCCGTCAAGAACCTTTTTCGGCAGGCATACGAGAATAAGCATAATTCCGAAGCCGAGGAGAAATCCCGTGAAGAATCTCCATATTGATACCTTGTCCGCTGTGAAGAAGGTTGGGATTTGTCTGTTGGCAAGCAAGCCTCTGTCTGAATCTGCCATAAGGGGAACGCTTGCAAGAGCGATTGCAAGAGCGGAAACAAGATTGATTTTGAATGAAACAAAACCCGTGATTTTATCTTTGAAAGCGATAAGAACAACAAGCGAACTGATGAGAGCGGCAAATGCTCTTGAAATTGCAAGAATGCTTGCAAAATAAAATTCACCATAGGGAACTGTTCCGGCTCCCAATGAACCGCCGCCGAGGCTCCTGATATAAAATTTCATCGGAGAAAGGTCAATTCCGCTGTCTGCAAGACCGAGTTTGAAATTTTCAACTGCCTGAGGCATAATTTTCAGCAGAATATAATGAGATGCCGAAAATTCAAATGCTATTGAAACAACATAGAAAACAGCAATTATTACTGCATATTTCCATATCTTATATTCTTTCCTCGAAAATAAAGAGCCGATAAAAATAGAGAATAGCGGAATCAGACCGAAGCCGAGAAGAAGCATAATAACAAGTCCGGAATAAGGTCCGATTGCAACCCTTGTGATTGCATCTCCTCCGTAGCTTCCGCTGCTGAGATAGCCGGACATCTGACCGCTGAAGGCTTCAATGCTGACTACGGTCAGCCAAATCAGAATAATTCCGACGGGAATTGATTCATAATTCATTTTTCTTCTGTTTCCGAAGAATGCGTAAATAAAGAAAATGAGCGTTGCACCGACAAGCATTTCATTCCACACATATGAACCTGTGATTGTGAACATAAAAGCTGTCATGCAGGCACAGGAGAGTATCATAAATATCCTTGCAGGGAGAGTCAGATTGCGTGTTCCTTTTGTTGCCATAAGCTTTCCTCCGTGAACCGTTCTTTGTTTAACAATATAAATCATTTTCGGGTAAATTTCAATAAAATGTCAGATATTTGAAGAAATTTGTTGAAATAAATACAGGCTTGTGATAGATTAAAATGCGGAGGTGTTTCCGATGAAAGAATTTACAATTACCGCCGCAGACGGTCTTGAGCTTTCAACCGCTCTCTTTGAATGCGAAAATCCGAAGGCACTCATTCAGGTTATCCACGGTGCAAAGGAACACAAGGAAAGATACTATGATTTTATCGAATTTCTCAATTCAAACGGCTATGCCGTTATCGTCAGCGATAACAGGGGTCACGGTCATTCCGTCAACAGGGAATATTTTCTCGGCCATTTTGACGGGATTATGCCGATAGTCGAAGACCAGTATCTTATCACCCAATATATAAAGAGCATTTATCCCGATAAGGATTTATATATTTTCGGCCATTCCCTCGGTTCCTGCATCGCAAGAGCTTATCTCATGAAGCATGATACAGATGTTGAAAAGATGGTTCTGACGGGCACACTTCTGCCGATTCCCATTGTTAAATTCGGCGTTGCTGTCTGCGATATTTTTATGAAGAAATACGGCGGAAGCTCAATTGCAGGTGCTCTTTCAAAGATTGTAAATGCCGATGTTGACAGCTGGGTGTGTGCAAACCCGGCAACTATGGCAGTTTACCGCAAGGATATGCTTGTCAAGAAATGCACCTACACCAATGCGGCGATTGCTTCGCTTGTTCAGGCGGATGAGCTTCTGACCGATTATGATAAATATGAATGCAAAAATCCTTCGCTCAAGATTTTAAGTGCAAACGGCGAAAGGGATGTCTGCATGGGTACTGCACTCGGGCTTAAGAGTTCAATCAAAGCACTTAATAAAATCGGCTATAAGGATGTTCAGGGTATCATTTATCCCGGAATGAAGCACGAGGTTATCAACGAAGCCGAAAACGCAAGGGTTTATTCGGATATTCTCAATTTCTATAACTCATAATCATCATACCAATGAGCCGAGGTCTGTAACCCGGATTGAAGGCTCATTATGGTTTCCTTTTATACAGCAGGAGCAGCAGTATCCTTGAATTTCTCTGAATTCGAAGAAGGAATATTCTGCGTTTTCTTCGTTATGGATAACTGAAATTCTTTCTCCGAAAACAATTGAAAAATCCTTGAGAGGAAGCGAAAGTCCGAGCCCGAGTGCCTTGATATAGCTTTCTTTCAAAGTCCATATTCTGAAAAACATTTCTTCTTTTTTGTCGGATGATTCGATTTGCTTCTGTTCTTCGGAAGCAAAATATCTGTCCGCTATGTGTTTGCTGTTTTCTTTTATTTCCTCAATGTCGCATCCGACCTCGCAGTCGGAAATGATGCACATTATTTTTTCTCCCGAATGTGAAAGATTAAAAAATATTTCGGGATGATTTTTCAGATAAGGCTTCTGATTTTTTTTTGTTAAAAATTCAGCATCCTCAATTCCTGCATCTGAAAGGGCTTTTTTCAGCAATGCACCTGCTCCGACCGAAAGAAGCTTATCTTTTTTAAAACGGAGACGGTCTGTTTTTGCTTTTCTTTCTTCCGGAAGAGAACTATACAGCTTGCTGAAAACGGATTCGTTTTTCAAAGGTTCAACATCCGCAAGATATATTACGGCTTTTCGGCTCATTGTTTCACCGCCTTTTTGTGAGTATCAACAATATATCACATATTTCAGGATTAGAAAAGCGGAAATCTAAATTTTAATGGACATTTTTATTGTTTTTGGTGTATAATTAATAGTGCAAATAAAAATTGTTGCACAAATCTGAAAACGGTGTTATAATATTACATCGACTAAAGGATATACTTAAAAGAGAGGTTTTCAATTATGAAAAAAACACTTGTTATTCTTGCGGCAGGTATCGGTTCGAGATTTGTCGGCGGTATCAAACAGCTTGAAAAGGTTGGACCGAACGGCGAAATAATCATGGATTATTCCGTTCATGATGCAATCAAGGCGGGGTTCAACAAAATAGTTTTCATTATCCGCAAGGAGATTGAAGAAGATTTCAAAAATATTATCGGCAACAGAATCGAAAAAGCCTGCGAGGGTCTCGATGTTGAATTTGTCTATGTTTTCCAGAGCATGGATAACATTCCCGAAAAGCTCCGTGAAGGCAGAGCTAAGCCTTGGGGAACAGGTCACGCTCTTCTTTGCTGCAAGGGCTATATCAATGAGTCCTTTGCAATTCTCAACGCCGATGACTACTACGGAGCAGATGCTTTCGTTAAGGCTTCAAAGCTTATTGATGAAGGAAAATACGGACTTATCGGCTATGTTCTTAAGAACACTCTTTCCGAAAACGGCGGTGTTTCAAGAGGACTTTGCACAATTGAAGACGGCAAGCTGACCGCAATCAAGGAAACAAGACATATTATCGGAACTGCTGAAGGAGCGGAGGCAGACGGAGTTTATATTGACCCCGAAACAATTGTTTCAATGAATTTCTGGTGTCTTCCTGCTTCATTCATTGATGTTGTTGAAAAAGGCTTCCCCGAATTCCTTGAAACAAATACCGACCTCCTCAAGGGCGAATATATGCTTCCTGCAATCATTGATGACCAGATTAAAACCGGAACTGAGGTTTATGCTGTCAGCACGGATTCACAGTGGTTCGGAGTAACATTCATGGAGGATAAGCCGACAGTTGTTGCAAGCTTCAAGAAGCTCCACGATGAAGGAAAATACTGCAAAGAACTTTATTCGGATTTGAGGAAATAATTATGCTTAAATCAGCAGATTTATTTGACTTTTCGCATTCACTCGCAGGGGATTATCTTCGCAAGACCGATTATCCCTTTGAAATTCTCGGAGAAATAAAAAATATCATAATTTCCATCGGATGCTCTCTGCCCGAGGATGAATATTTCAGAAGAGCAGAGAACATCTGGATTCATAAAACTGCCGTTGTTGCTCCGTCTGCATCAATTGACGGTCCGTGCATTGTCGGAGCCGAAACGGAAATCAGACAGTGTGCATTTATAAGAGGCTCGGTTCTTGTAGGAAAAAACTGCGTTGTCGGCAATTCCGCAGAGCTTAAAAACTGCATTCTTTTTGATAATGTTCAGGTTCCGCATTATAATTATGTCGGTGACAGCGTTCTCGGCTATAAGTCTCATATGGGAGCAGGTGCGGTTACCTCAAATGTTAAGGCAGACAGAAGCAATGTTGTTATCCGTTGCAAAGATGAAAAAATTGACACGGGCAGATACAAATGCGGAGCTATGCTCGGCGATTACGCTGAAATCGGTTGCAACTGCGTTCTGAATCCCGGAACCGTTATCGGAAGAAAAAGCAGCGTTTATCCTCTTTCAAGCGTCAGAGGAACCGTTCCTGAAAATTCAATTTATAAATCCGAAAATGTGATTGTTGAAAGGAATTGATGCTATGTCAAGATATTTCGGCACTGACGGCTTCAGAGGAGAAGCCAACTGTGAGCTTACCGCCGACCGTGCTTTTGCGGTTGGAAAATTCCTCGGATGGTATTTTTCAAAAAATAAGGAAAAAGCCAGAATTGTTATAGGAAAAGATACAAGGCGTTCGTCATATATGTTTGAATATGCCCTCTGTGCAGGCATAACGGCAACGGGTGCAGATGCGTATATTCTCCATGTTACAACTACTCCTTCTGTTGCCTATGTTGTTAAAACGGATGATTTCGATTGCGGAATAATGATAACCGCAAGCCATAATCCTTATTACGATAACGGAATCAAGCTCATCAGCTCAACAGGCGAAAAGATGAATGATGAGGTTGTTGCACTCGTTGAGGATTATCTTGACGGAAAATATGAAATTCCTCTTGCAAAAAGAGAGAATATCGGCAGAACGGTTGACTATGTTTCGGGCAGAAACAGATATGTCGGCTATCTCATTTCTCTCGGAGTTTATTCCTTCAAGGGGAAGAAAATCGGTCTCGATTGCTCAAACGGAAGCACATGGAATATTGCCAAAACGGTTTTTGATGCTCTCGGTGCAAAGACCTATGTTATCAATAACGAACCTGACGGATTTAATGTCAACGAGAATGCAGGCTCAACTCATATTGAAGTGCTTCAGAAATATGTTGTTGAAAATGAACTTGATGCAGGCTTTGCCTTTGACGGCGATGCAGACAGATGTCTCTGCGTTGACGAAAAGGGAAATATTCTTACCGGTGACCATATTCTTTACATCTGCGGAAAGTATTATAAAGACAAAGGAACTCTTCATGATGATACTGTTGTTGCAACGGTTATGTCCAATCTCGGTCTTTTCAAGGCGTTTGATGAAATCGGAATAAACTGCGTAAAGACAAAGGTCGGAGACAGATTCGTTTATGAGGAGATGTCGAAAAACGGTTATTCGATCGGCGGAGAGCAGAGCGGACACATCATTTTCTCGAAGTATGCAACCACAGGCGACGGAATGCTTACCGCTCTTAAAATGATGCAGATTATGATGAGCAGAAAGCTTCCCATGAGCAAGCTCTATGACGGGCTGACGATTTATCCGCAGGTGCTTGAAAATGTCCGTGTTGAGGATAAGGCACAGGCTCTCGGCAGAGAAGAAACAAAAAATGCAATTGCGAATGCAGAAAAAGAGCTTGGAGATTCAGGCAGAATTCTCGTTCGAGAAAGCGGAACGGAACCCGTTATCAGGGTTATGGTTGAAGCGGATACAATTGAAAAATGCAAGAAGATTGTTTCCGATGTTGCAAAAACAATCAGATAAAGATTTATCCCGTGCCGGAAGGTGCGGGATTTTTCAAAATATTTCCTATTAAGCAAATAATTTTTTGGTTGCAATTCGCACAATATGTGGTATAATTAACGCAAAGGAGTAGATACATTTTGAAGAATATTTTCAATCGCTCAATTGCAATTATCCTTTCTCTTCTGACCGTTTTCGGTTGCCTTTCTTTCAGCGGAGCCGCTTCGGATGAAGATTTGCCTGATGAAGTAAACGAGGTTGTTCAGGAAAACGAAGAGCCTGAAAATCCCGAGGAAAACGGCGAAAATGAAGAGCCTGAAAAATATGAGTATGACGAAGATACGGTTGCGTTGATTTTTCTTTGCTCGAATGATTCAAGCTTTATTTCTCTCGGCCATATATGGGCATATATCGAAAATGTTACAGATGACAAGGTGCTTGATGTCGGTGCGTTCAAGCTTCTTCCGCATGAGGGCGTTTCGGTCGGCGAATTCGGTCTGACAAGAAGTGACGGCTTCGGTCTTCATTATAATGTTGAAAATTATACATATAATCTTTATGAAAACAGTGCAGACGAAGAAGACAGAGAGAGAATAAAGAATGTCAAATATCTGTGCGGCGAAATCAATGAGAATACGCTGGAGAAGGTCAGCAATACTATCAGAAATCTTAATTGGTGGGATCCGATTATCTTCAACTGCGTTACCTTTGCCTGCACGGTATGGAATTCTGCCGGTGTCGGATTTATCTTCCCGTGGACCCTCTTCCCCGGAATAACCCGTCTTAATATCAAACGCAGAGTTGACGGTAAAGAGCGTGAGGATAAGTATACTCTTCATATGAAATATTTCAGCTATGAGAGGAAGGAAAACAATGAGGATTATAAGGTTGATGACCTTGATAAGACCCTTGCTGTTTTCTCAAATGATAAAAATGAAAATGCAGATAATGTGCTGTATAACAATGTCTGGAAGCAGTCAGGCTGGGGAAAGAGTGCAACCGTTCATGTTGTCAAGGCAGGCACGGTAGACACTCCTCCGGGTTAAAATACCAAACTATATGTGAGCTTTAAGTTCTATGCGAATTTCCGATAGCCTTAAAGCTCATTTTTTTATTGAAAGGAAGCTGAATATGACAAAATTCATTGCCGCAATATTATCTGTGGTAATCTTTTTAGGAAGCGGAATTCTGAATTCCGGAGCAATCGGAAATGTAATTTTCCAAATTCCCTTTGTTCGTTCATTCGGCATATCTGTTGCGGAATATGTCAGAAAATCCGAAGCGGAATCGCAGCAATATCCCGAAAAATCGACTTATGCTAAAAAGATTTTTGCAGACGATACGGGAGCTGATTTTGTGCTGAATCCAGAAACTGTTATCGAAACCGAAACATGGCTTTCGAATGAGCTTTCGTTCAAAAGTGAAAAGTCATATGACGATGCGTTCAACGATGTTGATGTTGACCTGATTCTTGTCGGAAACGGCGTAAAATATATCGTTCCCGGATTCTGGGCAGGCGGCAACACATGGAAAATTCGTTTTGCCGTTCCGTCAGAGGGTGAGTGGCTGTTTAAAACAGTCTGCACAGATAAATCCAATTCGGCTCTTGACGGCAGAACAGGCAAGGTAATCTGCACGGAATATGACGGCGAATATGATATTTACCGTCACGGATTCGTGACATCCTCGGCAAACGAAAAGTATCTGACCTATGATGACGGCACTCCGTTTTTCTATCTCGGCGACACTCATTGGAGTCTCGGAGACGAAACTCCGGAAATGGTAAAGACTATTTCGAAAAAAAGAGCTTCGCAGGGATTTACCGTTATGCAGAGCGAACCGATAGGTGCAAAATTCAATGTTGAAAACGGCATATCGCAGGATGATATGGCAGGCTTCGAGGATTATGACACCAAATTTAAGATAATTGCCGAAAACGGTCTCTGCCATGCAAATGCGGAATTTTTTTATCCGTATTATATGGAGGTGCTTATCGATAACTTCGGCGGATATGAAGCAGACGGAAGCCTGAATGCAACGGTAAAGAATTATCTTGAAAAGGCTTCAAGATACTGGGTTGCAAGATATGGTTCATATCCCGTCATGTGGACTCTCGGTCAGGAGGTTGATAACGATTTCTATCGGTCTGACGAAAGCCATCCGGACTGGGATTATAGGAATAATCCCTATAAGCTTGTGGCTGAATATATTGATAAATATGATGCTTATTCGCATCCGTTGACTGCTCATCAGGAAAATTCGGGAGCAACCGTCGCATACGGAAACGGCGGCAATTCCGATGAAAAAAGAATATCATATTGCGATGCGGAGCCATCCGCATTCAGAAGCGTTGCCGCTCATAGCTGGTATGCCGCTCAATGGTCTCCGAGCCTCACAAAATCAAGCAATTACAAGGTTGAAAAGGATTATTGGTATAATTCGCAGGGTAAGCCGGTAATCAACTACGAGGGAAGATACTGCTATCTATGGACAAAGAATTTCGGCTCAAGAATGCAGGGTTGGGCTTCATATTTAAGCGGAATGTTCGGATATGGTTGGGGTGCTCACGACACATGGAGCTATCTCAACATTTATGATGAGGGCAACGATTCATCAGACGGGGTTGACACAATAACCTCGCAGGAAAAAATCAATGCCACATGGCAGGATACGCTTGAATATCCGTCATCCTATCAGGTCGGATACATGAAGAGCTTTTTCGAAGCGTTTGATTGGTGGAAGCTTATTCCGAGGTTTGATGACAGGCTCTATTTCTCGCCGAAAAACGGAGTTTATTCATATGCTGCAAGCAATGAAGATAATTCAGAAATCGTAATTTATTTCTATAATTTCAGCGATGATTCAGTCGGTGCAAAGCCGAATTCAAAGGCAGGAACAAAAACGGGCAGGGTAGGAAGTCTCGAACCCTGCACGGAATATAAATATAAGTGGTTTGACCCGTCAACGGGTGAATTTTCCGAAGAAGAATGCTTCATTTCAACCGCTTTCGGAACATATGAAATCGGTGAAAAGAAGTTCGGCGGCGAAACTGTTTCACGGGATATGGTTATATTTATCTACAGGTAAACCGCCTTACAGAATATTTTCCATGCTTATTTTTTCGGATTCCCGAAGATTTTTTATCTGGTTCAGAGCGGATATACATTTTAAACGAAGCTCCTTGCGGTCGGCGTGCAAAGCGGTTTCCTTAAGAGCTGTGATATTCTGCTCCGCTTCATCCATTTCGGCGTGGTTGACGAGAATGTGAAGAGTTTTTCCTGATTTCTGCCATTTTTTCAGAAGAATATCAATGCTTGCATTCAGCTCGCTGTCAGAACCTTTTTCGGAAATCTCAACAATATTCTGAATTGATTCCGAAAGAGAATCAATTTCTCTGAGAAATGCTTTTCTTGCGTAAACAGTTGTCGAAACGGCAGAAACAATCAGCAGAAATGCTGCAATCAATCTTTTCATTTCAGTTTCCTTTCCTGAGAATTGTTACCGTGCCCGAATTATCAACCGTCATAATCAGAACCTCGTCAAGGGGGACATTCTGCTTCTGAAGGGTGCTTTTGATGAATTCTTCATCCTTGCCTGATTCATTCAGTGCATTTTCTATAATCGTTCCGTCGCAGATAACAGCAAACGGCATTCCGCTGTCCTTCGGGTTCAGCTTCAGGTCCTTTGCGGTTGAATTTGCAAATTGCGGTTTGAGAAGCACACTTATCTGTCCGTTCGTTTCAAACACGGCATATGACACCTGCGTAACATCAAAAACATCCTTCTGACGAAGAGCGGCAAGTAGGTCGTTGAGGGTTATGCGAAGCTTCGCAAGAGCCTTCATGTCAACCGTTCCGTTCCGAATAACTATAACGGGATGCCCCTGCATAAGCCCTCTTATTTTAACGCTTTTCAGATTGATAACCGACACAAGAATTTCAAGAGAAACAAGAATAAAAAGTGCAATAACCGAATTGATTATCGGAGTCCGGTTATCCTGCATGGGTATTGCGGCAATTTCCGAAATCAGCATTGTGATAACGAATTCCGCAGGCTGTAATTCTCCTATCTGTCTTTTGCCCATCAGACGAAGAAGAATAACAACTACCGCATAAAGAATGAATGCTCGGATTATTGTAACCGCCATTTTTATCACCATCCGAAGATATTATCTGTCTGAAAAGCCGAATTATTCTTGACGGTAAACCTAAAGTGATATATAATGTTAACATTCAGGGGTGATTAACATGAAATGTTATCTCGGATTTGACATCGGTGGCACGAAATGTGCTGTTGTTATCGGAGAAAAAAGCGGAAGCAACGTCATAAAAAAAGATAAAATCAAGTTTGACACCTTAAGCTCAAGAGGATGGAGGGCGGTTGTTGCCGACCTTATTTCATCAGCTCATGAATTGCTCGGAAGAAACAATCTTGAGCCTTCGGATATTATTGCATCCGGTGTCAGCTGCGGAGGTCCGCTCAACAGCGAAAAGGGTATCATCATGTGCCCTCCCAATCTTCCCGATTGGGATAATGTTCCTCTTGCGGATATAATAACCGAGGAATTCGGCTTTCCCTGCAAGGTTTGCAACGATGCCGATGCCTGTGCTCTTGCCGAATGGCAGTTCGGAGCCGGCAGGGGATGCAATGACATGGTATTCCTCACCTTCGGCACGGGCATGGGAGCAGGTCTCATTCTCGGCGGCAGACTTTACAGCGGCTCAAACGGACTTGCCGGCGAGGTAGGTCACATAAGACTTGATGCCGACGGACCTGTCGGTTACGGCAAAGCAGGCTCGTTTGAGGGCTTCTGCTCAGGCTCCGGAATTGCAACGATGGCAAAGAAAATGCTTTCAATTTATAACGGCTCAACCACCGTTCCTCAGGATGATGTGACCGCTAAATCGGTTGCGATTGCCGCAAACGGCGGTGATAAGCTTGCAAATGCGATTTATCGCAGATGTGCCGAAAAGCTCGGTCTCGGTGTTTCGATTTTGATAGATATTCTTAACCCCGAAAGAATTGTTATCGGAAGCATCTATGAGCGTTCGAGCCATCTTCTTGCCGAAAAGATGAATGAGGTTATCGGCAAAGAAGCTCTTGCACTTTCCGCAAAGCAGTGCATGATTCTTCCCGCAATGCTCGGTGATGAAATAGGAGACTATGCCGCTCTCGGCGTTGCAAAAGCTTTTTCGGAGGTCTGAAATGGTTAACGAAATATATAATGAACTTCTTTCAAGGTATCCTATGCTTAACGAATGTGCAGAGGATATTATGAAGGCTTATAAAGCACTTGAAAAATGCTATCTTGACGGCGGCAAGCTTCTTTGCTGCGGAAACGGCGGAAGTGCCGCAGACAGCGACCATCTTGTTGGTGAGCTGATGAAGGGTTTTCTCAAAAAGAGACCCTTTTCAAACGAAGAAAAAGAAGCATTCGGAGATGACTATGCGGCGGAAAACCTTCAGAAGGGTCTGCCTGCAATTTCTCTTTCGGCTCATGCCGCACTTATGACGGCTTTTGAAAACGATGCAGTGCCGGCTCTTGTCTTTGCTCAGCAGGTTTATGCCTATGCAAAGAAAGAGGATGTGTTAATCGGCTTTTCAACCTCAGGCAATTCGCAGAATGTTGTTTATGCACTTGAGGCGGCAAAAGCAAAGGGAATTGTTTCGGTTGCGATAACAGGCAAAAAGGAGAGCAAATGCTCCGGTCTTGCCGACATATGTATCAGGCTTCCCGAAACGGAAACCTTTAAAATTCAGGAGCTTACTCTGCCTGTTTATCATTGCCTTGCCGCAATGATTGAAGATAATTTTTTTGAAGAATAATTTTTATAGGAGAACTTGTTATGAATAATATTCCGAGACCCGAATTTCCCAATCCGCAATTTGAAAGAGCGAATTGGCTCAATCTCAACGGAGAATGGGATTTTGAATTTGACTTCGGCAACAGCGGTTTTGACGGCGGTATGCTTGAAAAGAAGGAATGGAGCAAAAAGATAACCGTTCCCTTCTGCCCCGAAAGCGTTCTTTCGGGAATCGGCTATACCGATTTCATCCCTGCTGTATGGTACAGAAGAAGCTTTTCTCTTTCTGCCGAGCAGCTCAACGGAAAAGTTTTTATCAATTTCGGTGCTGTTGATTATGAAGCAATTGTTTACATAAACGGCAAAAAAGCAGGTTATCACAAGGGCGGCTATACTTCGTTCAAATTTGATATTACCGACCTCGTTAAAGAGGGAGAAAACGAAGTTATCGTCAATGCGGTTGACGACACGAGAAATCCGATGATTGCCTGCGGAAAGCAGAGCGGAGAGCTTAAATCGCACGGTTGCCATTACACGAGAACAACAGGTATCTGGCAGACCGTCTGGCTTGAATTCACTCCCGAAAAATATATTAAGAGCTTTAAAATCTTCCCCGATTATGAAAACGGAACCGTTGCAATTTCGGCAGTTCTTGCAGGAAAAGGTGAATTCACGGTAAAGGCTTCGTATGAAGGAAGAATGGCTGCCTGCGAATCGAAATCCGCATCGTCAAATGCTTTTGTGAATCTTGAGCTTTCGGAAATTCATCTCTGGGAAGTCGGCAACGGCAGACTTTATGACCTTGAGCTTTGCTTTGAGGGTGACAGAGTTTCGTCATATTTCGGACTTCGCAACGTTGAGATGTGCGGAATGAAATTCCTTCTTAACGGCAAATCAGTTTATCAGAGACTTGTGCTTGACCAGGGCTTTTATCCCGATGGAATTTATACCGCATCAAGCGATGAAGCTCTTCTGAATGATATAAAGCTCTCTCTTGCAGTCGGTTTCAACGGTGCAAGACTTCACGAAAAGGTTTTTGAGCCGAGATTTCTCTATCATTGCGACAGAATGGGTTATCTTGTGTGGGGAGAATTCCCGAACTGGGGTCTTGATTATTCAAATCCCGAGGTTACGGAGATATTTATTAAAGAATGGACCGAAGAGCTTGCAAGAGATTTTAACCATCCTGCGATTATCGGATGGTGTCCGTTCAATGAAACATGGAATTACGAAGGCAGACAGCAGCATGATGATGTTCTTCGCATGGTTTACAGAGTTACGAAGCTCTTTGACGAAACAAGACCCTGCATTGACACGAGCGGCAACTTCCATGTTGAAACGGATATTTTTGATGTTCACGATTATGACCAGAATCCGGATAGCTTTGCAAAGCGTTATGAAGAATTCAAAAACGGCGGAAAAATGTTTGTAACATTTGAGGACCGTCAGTCATATCACGGCGAACCTGCGTTTGTCAGCGAATACGGCGGAATTAAGTGGGCAGTCGGCGAAAGCGAAAACGCCTGGGGCTACGGCGATGCTCCGAAGACCGAAGAGGAATTCATCAACAGATATAAAGGACTTACTGATGCACTTCTTGACAATCCCAATATGTTTGCATTCTGCTATACCCAGCTTTACGATGTTGAGCAGGAGCAGAACGGACTTTATACCTACGAAAGAAAGGCAAAGTTTGACCCTGAAATATTCAGAAAAATCAACAGCAGAAAAGCGGCAATAGAAGACTGATAAAAAAGGATATGACAGATTCCGATTATGGTTTCTGCCATATCCTTTTTTGACTACTTAATCATTTCATTGAATTCTTCTTCGCTGATAATTGTAATTCCGAGAGTCTGTGCCTTGGTGAGCTTGCTTCCTGCATCTTCGCCGGCAAGAACATAGGTCGTTTTCTTTGAAACGGAGGAAGCGGTTTTTCCGCCGAATTTTTCAATTAGTTCACTTGCTTCATTTCTTGAATAAGTCGGCAGAGCGCCGGTTAAAACAAAGGTCTTGCCCTCAAAACGGTTGTCGATTGTTTCTTTGAGCGAATTCATATTCACTCCGAGAGCGGTAAGAGCTTCAATTTCATGCCTTGACTGCTCAAGCGAAAAGAAATCGACAACGCTCTGACCCATAATTCCGCCGAAGCCTTCAATTGCGGTAAGGTCTTCGATGGTGGCGTTCATCAGTTTTTCCATCGTTCCGAAGTGGTCGGCAAGAATTTTGCCCGCTTTCTGACCTACGTGCCTGATTCCGAGAGCGAAAACAAGACAGCCGAGGTCGGCGGCTTTTGATTTTTCAATTGCATCAATTATATTCTGTGATGACTTATCCTTGAACCCTTCAAGAGTCATCACATCTTCTTTTTTCAGGGTATATATATCGCTTGCTTTGGTGAGCATTCCGCCTGAAACAAGCTTTTCAAGAACCGCTTCGCCCATGCCGTCAATATCCATTGCATCCCTTGAGCAGAAATGGATGAGATTGCGAAGAAGCTGGGCAGGGCATTCGGGGTTGACGCATCTGACGGCCGCTTCATCTTCTTCACGGATAACCGTTGCACCGCACGAGGGACACACTGACGGAAGCAGGAATTTTTCGCTGTTTTCCTTATGTGAAATAACTCTTAAAACCTCGGGAATAATGTCACCCGCCTTGCGGATAACGATGCGATCACCGATTCGTATATCCTTTTCGTCAATGAAATCCTGATTGTGAAGCGTTGCCCTTGAAACCGTTGACCCTGCAACGAGAACAGGCTCGAAAACCGCAGTCGGAGTGAGCACTCCCGTTCTGCCGACAGCAACCTCAATATCGGTTACGGTTGTTTCTTTTTCTTCGGGAGGGTATTTGAATGCAAGTGCCCATCTCGGAAATTTTGAAGTGCTTCCGATTTCGGTTCTCATGGCGAATGAATCGGTTTTGATAACCGCTCCGTCAATGTCAAACGGCAGAGAGCTTCTTATGCTTCCTATTCTTTCAAGCTCGGTTATAACATCTTCAACCGAAGAAAATTTATTGCAGAACGGAATTGTTTTGAATCCGAGAGACTTAAGATATTCAATGGACTGCTTGTGACCTGTGATATGGTTGCCGTTGTATCTTTGAATGTTGAAAACAAAAATATCAAGATTTCTTGTTGCCGTTATTGCAGGATTCTTCTGGCGGAGCGAGCCTGCGGCGGCATTTCGGGGATTTTTGAATGTTTTTTCGCCGTTCTGTTCCTGCTCTTCAACGAGAGAAGCAAAAACCTTTTTCGGCATATATACCTCGCCACGCACCTCAATATTAACATCCTCTTTAAGGCGGAGCGGAATAGAATTGACCGTTCGCAGGTTGGCGGTAACATCCTCGCCGACATTGCCGTCGCCACGGGTTGAGCCTCTTACGAAAACGCCGTTTTCATATTCAAGAGCAACGGAAAGACCGTCAATTTTAGGCTCAACTGAATATTCAATATCAGAAAATTGTTCTCTTACTCTTGCATCGAATGCACGAACCTCTTCAAGGCTGAAGGCATCCTGAAGACTTTCGAGGGGAACTGCATGAACAACAGGCTCAAACATCCCCTCTGCACTTCCACCGACCCTCTGCGTAGGCGAATCGGGAGTGACAAGAGCGGGAAATTCCTTTTCTATTGCCACAAGCTCACGCTGGAGCATATCGTATTCATAGTCTTCTATTTCAGGCGAATCTTCAACATAATATCTGTGGCTGTGATAATTGAGAAGGTCACGAAGCTCTTTCGCTCTGACCTTTGCGTTTTCAAAATCCATATCGTAACTTCCTTTGCGGTCATATGAAATTATTATACCATAAAAGTGCCTGAAATCAACATTTATTTGCCGCTGACATAATTCTGAGTGCTATCCGTTGTTTTCGGAGCGGAGCCGACAATAACCGTCTGAGCAATGCAGAATGAGGTTTCAACGGTTTCGGCTATGGTTGAACCGGGAAGCATCATGATTATTTCAACCTTCATGCGAAGAATTATGCTGTATTCCGTCTGATTGATGCCTGTGCTCTGAAAAACATTGTCAAAATCGGAGTTCACGCAGACCGAATATCCGACCTCAACCTCTTTAAAGGGTCCCTGATTCTGAAAAATCGGAAGCTCTGCCGCCGCTCCGACGGGCACTCTGACTACGGTTTCGGGTTCTTTCCTGAAAGCTTCTTCAACCGCAACCGTAACCCTTGATTTTAACAGATTGAGCTTGATTATATCAGCCGAAATTCCCGTAACGGTTTTTCCGTCTCCGTAGCTCAAGACGATGATATTCTTACAGTCCTCAATCGAAGAGCTTATAACATTCTCGGCGGCAAGATTGATTTTTTTTGTTGCAATATTTCTTGCTTCAAGGGCGGCAAGCTCCTTGACGGCAGGCTGAATTCTTGCATCAATAAGCAGAGAAATGATTGCAAAAATAAGTGCAAAGCAAACTGCCGAAAAAACAATTTTTCTGCCCGATGAATATGGTGAATTCCATTTCCGCATAATAATGCACCTGCCTTAATAAATTATATGCGTAATCGGCGTTCCGGAACATAAAATCGTTCATAAAATTCTTGAATATTTTGCATATATATGTTAAAATAAAAAGATATTGAAAGGAATGAACGCTATGAGACGAAAAAAATGGATAGTGGCGAAAACGGATAAAGACCTTGCGGCTCAGCTTGCACAGGAGCTTAGTCTTGACCCGTTTGCCGCTCTTCTTGCCGCCTCTCGTGGATTTGAAACAATAGAAAAAACGGAGAAATTTTTTGACGCCGATGCGCCTCTTTCGCTTGACCCTATGTCAATAAAGGATATGGACAAGGCAAGCAGAAGAATTAACATTGCAATTGATAATTTTGAGCTTATCTGTGTTTTCGGCGATTATGATTGTGACGGCGTAACCGCAACCGCTCTGCTCTATTCATATCTTGAAGCAAGAGATGCAAATGTTATCCGATATATTCCGGACAGAATCAGCGAGGGCTACGGAATGAGTCCGGAGTCTGTCAGAAAGCTTGCCGGAATGGGCGTTAAGCTCATTGTGACGGTTGATAACGGCGTTTCTGCGATTGAAGAAACAAGGCTTGCAAATGAGCTTGGAATGGATGTTGTTGTGACAGACCATCATAAGGTCGGCGATGAGCTTCCCGATGCGGTTGCCGTTGTTGACCCTCACAGAGAGGATTGCCCGAGTAGCTTCAAGGAGATGTCGGGAGTCGGAGTAGCGTTCAAGCTTGTGTGTGCTCTTGAGGGCGGAGAAGATGATATGCTTCTTGCCGAATACGGTGACCTTGTGGCTCTCGGCACTATCGGCGATGTTGTAAACCTTACAGACGAAAACAGGGTTATGGTCAGCAGAGGACTTAAGCTCATTAACGAAGACCCGAGACCCGGCATATATGCACTCATGATTTCTGCCGGAATTGCGGATAAGGTGTTCGGAGCTTCGACTGCCGCATTCACAATCTGCCCGAGAATCAACGCCGCAGGCAGAATGGGTTCGGCGGATAAGGCTCTTGAGCTTCTTCTTTCTGCGGATGATGAAAATGCATCGCTTATCGCAGATGAAATCAACAATATGAATGCTCTGCGTCAGAAAACTGAAACGGATATTTTTGCTCAGGCGTCAACCATCATTGAAAAAAATGTCGATATAAAAAATCAGCGAGTTATTGTTGTTGACGGCGAGGGCTGGCATCAGGGTGTGGTTGGAATCGTTGCGGCAAGAATAACCGAAAAATACGGCAGACCGTCAGTGGTTATTTCCCGTGACGGCGAAAACGCAAGAGGCTCATGCAGAAGCATTGAAGGCTTTTCAATTTATGATGCGATCGAATCCGTTGCCGATATTCTTGACCATTTCGGCGGTCATACTCTTGCCGCCGGAGTAAGTCTTAAATCGGAAAATATAGATGAATTCAGAAGAAGAATAAACAGATTTGCCGCCGATAAGGAAATGCCGTTTGCGGTTCAGAGAATTGACTGCCGCCTTCATCCCGATTCGGTTTCGCTGGATATGGTTTCGGCAATGACCCTGCTTGAACCCTTCGGTGCAGGCAATCCGCAGCCTGTTTTCGGTCTTTTCGGCGTAAAAATTGATGATATTAACAGTCTTTCCGAGGGAAAACATATTAAGATAAGCATCTCAAAGGGCAATTCGAGACTCAATGCTCTGTGGTTCGGAATGCCTGAAAAGAAATTTCCGTATTCAAAAGGATGCAGAGTTGACCTTGCTGTTAATCTTGACCGGAATATCTTTAACGGCGAGGAAAGAGTTTCGGTTATCGTTAAGGCGATAAGACCCTCGGACACGGATGAAGAAAAGGTCCTCAGGGGAATTAATCTTTTCGAAAAGCTTATCAGGAACGAAAGGTTGACCGCAGAGGAAGCAAGGTCTCTCATTCCCGAAAGAGCATTGCAGGTTGATGTTTTCAGAAGCATCAGGCAGGAAGCTCTCAAGGATGAGCAGTGTGAGGAGCTTTGCATAAGGCTCGGCGATGACGGCGAAAAAATTGCCGCAATCAATACTGCCGTTGCGGTTATGCTTGAAATGGGTGTGCTCGAAACCGATGCAGACGGAAGAACGGTTGTTCCCGAGAAAACGCAGAAGGTTGACCTTGAAAATTCCGAAATAATGAAACTGCTCAGAAGCTACATCTGATTTTATCGGAGCGTGTGATAGATGAAAGAACTTAAATCAAAAACAGAATATTTGTTTTCAACTCCCGAAGATGGCTATGATATTCTCGTTTCGCTGATGAAAAAGAATATTGCCGATTCGGAATTTCCGAATGTCAGAAAGGCGTATGAAACGGCAGAAGCTGCCCATGCTGACCAGAAGCGTCTTTCGGGTGAACCGTATATTATCCATCCCTTGAGTGTTGCAATTATCATTGCGGAGCTTGGCATGGATGAAGCCTCTGTCATTGCCGCTCTGCTTCACGATACCGTTGAGGATACGAGCATAACTCATGAACAGCTTCAGACGGAATTCGGGGAAACGGTTGCCGACCTTGTTGAGGGTGTTACCAAAATCGGCAAGGTTTCGATAACCTCAAAGGAAGAACAGCAGGCAGAGAATATCCGCAAGATGCTCATTGCGATGTCGAGAGATATCCGTGTTATCATCATCAAGCTTGCCGACCGCCTTCATAATATGAGAACTCTGATTTTCAAAAAGGAACAGCGAAGAAGAGAAATTGCACTTGAAACTCTCGAAATATATGCACCAATCGCTCACCGTCTCGGTATCAGACAGATAAAAGAAGAGCTTGAAGACCTCTCAATCAGCTATCTTGACCCCGTTGCCTACAGTGATATTGAAAATGCACTTGAAAAGCAGAATCAGTCAAGAAGTGAATTCCTTGAAGATACAAAAAAGAAAATCGAAGAGCAGGTCAAGCCTGTTGTTGCTTCGGCACAGGTCAGCGGAAGAATAAAATCTGTTCACGGCATATACCGCAAAATGTATATGCAGAATAAGAATATAGACGAAATTTATGACATTTATGCAGTGAGAATAATAGTTGACACGGTTATCGACTGCTATAACTGCCTCGGAATAATTCACGATATGTTCACGCCTATCCCCGGCAGATTCAAGGACTATATTTCAACACCGAAGCCGAATATGTATCAGTCGCTTCATACCACCGTTCTGGGCAAAGAGGGAATTCCCTTTGAGGTTCAGATAAGAACATGGGAAATGCATCACACCGCCGAATACGGTATTGCCGCCCATTGGAAATATAAGCTCGGAATCAACGGAACGCAGAGGTTTGAGGAACGCCTTGCATGGATAAGACAGCTCCTTGAAAGCCAGAAGGAAAGTGACGATGTTGAGGATATTGTTACAACAATCAAGAGTGACCTTGTTCCCGAAGAGGTGTTTGTGTTCACTCCGAAGGGCGATGTTTTCAATCTTCCCCTCGGCTCAACGGTTATCGATTTTGCCTATGCTATTCATACCGCAGTCGGCAGTAAGATGGTTGGTGCAAAGGTTGACGGCAGAATCGTTCCGATTGATTATCAGGTCAAAACAGGCGAAATTGTTGAGATAATCACCTCTTCACAGCAGGGAAAGGGTCCGAGCAGAGACTGGCTCAAGATAGTCAAAACAAGCCAGGCAAGAACGAAAATCCGCCAATGGTTCAAGAAGGAACGCAGGGAAGAAAATATTGAGGAAGGCAGAAATGAGGTTGAAAAGGAATTCAGGCGAAGCTTTATCAGGCTGAGCGGCGATGAGCTTGAGGAATTCCTTTTGAAGATTGCCGAAAGGCAGAACTGCAAGTCGGTTGAGGAATTCTATGCCGCCATCGGTTACGGCGGAATTTCGCTCATGAAGCTCATGCCGAGAATCAAGGATGACTATAATAAGCTCAACAAGCCTGAGGAGCCTGTTATTAACATTGCTCCCGCAAAGAAGAAGACGAGAAGCAATGAGGGTGTTGTTATTGAAGGAATTGATAATTGCCTTGTCAAATTTTCGAGATGCTGTAATCCTTTGCCGGGTGACGAGATAATCGGTTTCATCACAAGAGGTCACGGCGTTTCTATTCACACGAAGAAATGCACAAATGTGCCGAAGGATATTTCGAAGGCAGACGAACCCGAGAGATGGATTAATGCTTACTGGGATTCAAATTCAAGAGATGAATTCAAATGCACTCTCGGTCTTTTCTGCCTTAACAGAATCGGACTTATTGCCGATATATCAAGTATGCTGGCTTCAATGCACATCATGATTAATGACATCAGCTCAAGATACCTGAAGGACGGAACGGCTTACATTGCCGTCACGATTTCGGTCAACGGCGTTGAGCATCTCAATTCCGTTACGCAGAAGATTTCAAAAATATCGGGTGTTCTGAATATCGAACGCTCGGGAATATGAGGAAAAGCCATGAAAGCAGTTGTTCAGAGAGTTAAATCATCAAGTGTCAGCGTTGACGGAAAAATAATCGGAAGCGTTGATAAGGGATATAATGTTCTTCTCGGAGTTATGAACGGCGACACAAGGGAGCAGGCTGAATTGCTCGCTTCAAAGATTGCAAGGCTCCGCATTTTTGAGGATGAAGAGGGAAAAATGAACCTCGATATTCTCAACATAGGCGGCGGTATTCTTGTTGTTTCGCAGTTCACATTATGTGCAAATATCCGAAAGGGCAACAGACCTTCGTTTACCGAATCCGCTCCTCCTGCCGAGGCGAATGCACTTTATGAATATTTCTGCGAATGCCTTAAAAATCTCGGCATCGGCAGAGTTGAACACGGAGAATTCGGAGCGGATATGATGGTTAAGATTGACAATGACGGACCTGTTACAATCATTATGGATACCGATATATGGGATAAGAGGTAACGGAAATGAAAATTGAACTTATTCCGATGGAGCATCCGGTGTTCGCAAACTGCTGGTTGCTGACGGATGACGAATCAACCGAATGTGCAGTTGTTGACCCGGGCTGGTGCTACGAAAGCACACTCAATGCAATAAAAAAATCGGGAGCGAAGCTGAAGTATATTTTGCTTACCCACGGACATTTTGACCATATAATGGGTGTTTCCGATATAAAGGAAGCAACGGGAGCACAGGCTGCAATTCATGCTCTTGATGCGGAATGCCTTATAAATCCGCAAAAAAGCCTTGCCGCAGAAAATATGCCCATGCCGCAGAAATGCCTTGAAGCGGATATAAAGCTTAATGACGGCGATGAGCTTTTTCTCGGAAAAGAAAAAATCAAGGTTATGCACACTCCGGGTCATACTCCCGGCGGAGTATGCTATATTATTGAGAACTCAAGAGCCATTGTCAGCGGCGATACTCTTTTCTGCCTCACAGTCGGCAGAACCGATTTTGTCGGAGGAGATGCAGAAATTCTCGCTTCATCGCTGAAAAAGCTCATTGCTCTTGACGGCGACTATGATGTTTTCCCCGGTCATAACAGAACGACCACTCTCGAACATGAGAGACACCGCAACAGATTTATCAGAAGGATGGATTAACCGATGATTCTCAGAGTGCTTGGCCACGATTATCACTATGAATGTGAAAATCTGTGCAGAGTATTTTATCCGAATGAAAAAATAGATGTGTGCCGTGACAACGAAGGCGAGGATGAAAATGAAGTTGTAACCTCGCTGACTCCCGTTGACGGCGGTGCGGAGATATTTGTCAGCTTTAAAACAGGTGAAAAATATCTTGAGAAAACAGAAAAGGTTATTTGCTCTGCGGATGAGCTTCATGACAGATGTGAGCTTAAAACCGCACAGTTGATTTTTTACATATTTTCAGAGATTACGGGATATACTCCTCCCTGGGGAGTGCTGACGGGTGTTCGTCCGTCAAAGCTGATGCTTCGCCTTATTGACAGCATGGGAAGCGAGGATGCAAAGAATTATTTCATGAATAACCTTCTTGTGAGCAAAGAGAAAACGGAGCTTGCAAGAGCGGTTGCTTCAACTGAGCAGAGCATTGTTTCTCTTTCAAAGCCCGAATCCTTCAGCCTTTATATTTCAATTCCGTTCTGCCCCACAAGATGCAGTTACTGCTCATTCGTTTCGCATTCGATAACCAATGTGAATGC
This sequence comes from Ruminococcaceae bacterium UBA1730, assembly GCA_002315935.1. Classification (GTDB taxonomy): domain Bacteria; phylum Bacillota; class Clostridia; order Oscillospirales; family Acutalibacteraceae; genus CAG-177. The sequence goes on along the minus strand of DCII01000057.1, from coordinate 11,714 downwards.
CAAAAAGCTTCTGCCGGAATATCTTGACAGGCTTGCGGAAGAAATTGAGCTTTCGGGCAGAATTGCAAAGGAATGCGGACTTAAGCTTGAAAGCGTTTATTTCGGCGGCGGAACCCCCGGAGTGCTTGAAGCTCCTCAGCTTGACAGGCTGTTATGCTCGGTTGAAAACGGCTTCGATATGAGCGGTATCAGAGAATATACCGTTGAAATCGGTAGACCCGATACAGTTACCCCCGAAAAGCTCCGTGCATTGAGATACCATAATGTCGGCAGAATCAGCATTAATCCGCAGACCTTCAATCAGCATACCCTTGATATTGTCGGCAGAAACCATTCAGTTGAACAGGCTATCAGGGCATACAGGCTTGCGAAGACCTACGGCTTTGACTGCATAAATATGGATTTGATTGCAGGTCTTCCCGAGGAAAAATATGATGATTTCAGAGCAAGCCTTGACACGGCGATTTCCCTTGCCCCCGAAAACATAACAGTTCATTCTCTTGCTCTCAAGCGTTCGTCAAATCTGAATGCTTCCGGTGCGGAGGTTTCAGACGGAATCGAAGCAAGGAAAATGCTTGATTATGCTTCGGAAAGGCTTCCGGCAAACGGCTATCTTCCTTACTATATGTATCGCCAGAGCAAGTGTGTCGGCAACCTCGAAAATGTCGGATGGTGCAAGCCCGGCAAAGAGGGACTATATAATGTGTTCATGATGGAGGAATGTCATACAGTCATTGCGGCAGGTGCGGGCGGAGTTACAAAGCTCTGCGAACCAGGCACAACCAATGTTGAACGCATTTTCAATTTCAAATATCCTTATGAGTATATTTCAGGTTTTGATAAAATAGTTGAACGCAAAAACGGAATAAAAGACTTCTATTCCGCATATTGATTTGAACAGGTGATTTAAAATGAAATACACTTGTGACAGAATAAATTCCCGTGCAGAGAATCCGGAGAAATTCGTTGAGGAATGTGCAGAGAGATACAGAGCATCAATAACGGCGTGTGCAGAAAGAATTTTTGCGGATACCGATAAGAAAATAGTCATGCTTGCAGGTCCGAGCTCCTCGGGGAAAACCACAACGGCAGGTATTCTTTCGGCAATCATCGAAAAGCTCGGCGGAAAAGCATATTATGTTTCTCTTGATGATTTTTATCGCAACCATAATGAACCAGATTATCCGAAGAATTCAAGGGGCGAGGACGATTATGAATGCGTTGAATCGCTTGCAATCGGGCTTATCAGAGAAAAAATCGCTTCTCTCGTCAGCGGAAAAGAAACTCTGCTTCCCGAATTTGATTTTTCAACGGGAATGCGTAACGATGATGTTAAATCAATTGACCTCGGCGAAAACGATATTATCATCATAGAGGGACTTCACGCTCTCAATCCCGTCATTACGCAGGGAATTGACGAAAAGAATATTTTCAGAATCTTTGTCAGCATTTCAACGAGAATTTATGAGGAAGACGGAAATATTATGCTCACGAAGCGTGACCAGCGTTTTATCCGCAGAGCGGTCAGAGATTATCACACGAGGTCAATGTCCGTTCTCCGTACCTTCAGCATCTGGCGAAGTGTCATAGACGGAGAGAATAAATACCTGTTTCCGTTTGAAGACAATGCGGATGCGAAAATTGATTCGTTCCATGCGTGCGAACCTTGCTTAATCAATGATGTTGCAACAAGGCTTTTGTCGGCAGAGGACCTCGGCCATTATTCCGAAAAAGCGGAACAGCTTTATGAAAAGCTGAAAAAATTCAGAAGTATTGATGCTTCATTGCTTCCTGAGGATTCGGTATTGAAAGAATTTATTCCTTAATGGAGCGTGGAGCATTTGGCAAAAAAGCATTCCGTTCTTGACGGTGCGGTTATTCTGATGGCAGGGGTTATCGCAGTCAAAATAATCGGCGTTCTATTCAAAATGCCGTTATCCAATATGATAGGCAGTGTCGGCAGGGGATATTTCAGCTCTGCTTACGAAATCATCACTCCGATTCTTGCCGTTGCTATGACGGGTCTGCCTGTTGCAATTTCAAGAATGGTTGCGGAAAATGTTGCTCTCGGCAACTGTCGTGAGGCAAGAGAGGTTTTCGGAATTTCAAAAAAGACCTTTTCAGCGGTCGGAATTATCGGAACGGTCATCCTGCTTGCGGTGGCTTTTCCTTATGCAAAATTAACGGGTAAGGGAGATTATTTCAATGTTCTTCTGCCCGTTATTTCTGTTTCACCGCTTGTTTTTATCTGCTGCATAGTGTCCGCCTATCGTGGATATTACGAGGGCTTGCAGAATATGACACCCGTTGCGGTTTCGCAGATTATCGAAGCCTTCGGAAAGCTGTGCATCGGTCTTTCGCTTGCAAGGATTGTTTCGGTTATCGGATATTCGCAATATGAAAACGGCGGAATTGTTTTCGGAAAAACGGTTGAGAATTCCGAAGAGCTTGCAGGGATAATTGCACCTGTTTCTGCGGCGGCGGCAATGGCAGGAGTGACCGCAGGCTCTCTAATGAGCCTGATTTTTGTTATTATCTATCACTCCGTTAAGGGCGACGGCATAACAAGAGGAATGCTAATCAATTCTCCGAAGCAGAGAGCATCATCCGAAATTTTCAGGGAAATGACAGCCATTGCCGTGCCGATGGTTATCAGCACTCTTATTATGAATGTTACTAATATAATAGACACAACAACAATTCAGGCGAGGCTTCTTTCTGCACTGAATAAGGATTATAATTCGGTTTATCTGCTTCACAGAACGGCAATTGACAAGGCTGTTTCGCTCGGAAGGCTGAATGCTTCCGATATTCCGAAAACGGTCCGTTACCTCTGGGGAGCTTACGGAACGGCACTTGATTTCAAGACTCTTGTGCCGACAATTACCGTTCAGCTCGGAGTGAGTGCATTGCCGGCTCTTGCGGCAGGCTGGGTTGCGGAGAATAAATATGAAATCCGTTCAACAATAGAAACAGTTATCAGAATCTGCATGATGATTTCTTTGCCGGCAGGCTTCGGAATGGCTTGCCTTGCAGGACCGATTTTGAATATTCTTTACGGCAGGGGAGCCAGCTCCGATTCGGTTTCGGTTATCGCTCCCATGCTTATGGCTTACGGCATAGCAACTCCGCTTATTGCCGTTTCAACGCCGACGGCGAATATGCTTCAGGCAATCGGCAGAACGGATATTCCCATGAAATCCGTTTCCGTTGCGGCGGTCTGCAAGATAATATGCAATTATGTTCTGGTTGGCAATCCGAAAATCAATATTTACGGAGCGGTTGCGGGAACTGTTCTGTTTTATCTGATAATAGTAGTCTGCAATATGTATTCGCTTCTGAAAATTTCGGATGTCAGAATTGATGTGAAATCCGTTCTTTTTAAGCCGCTTTTCTGCTCGGTTTTTTGCAGTGCGGCGGCATACATAACAAATGCGGTTTTGTCTTCTCTGTTCAACGGCTCTGGCTTTGCCGCAGCTGCGGCGGCTTTCTGCGGTGCGGCAATATATGTTCTATCTCTTCTTCTGATGGGCGGAATTACCGAAAGTGATATTGTTATTTTGCCCAAAGGAGAAAAAATTTCAAAAATGCTTGAAAAATATAGACTTTTGAGTTAAAATGGTGTATACTAACTCAGCGAGGTTCGGAAATGCACGGTTTTGATTTTAAAGAAAGCTATAATTCAGAGGACCTTATTAAGATTATGCGTCTTCTTCGTGCTCCCGGCGGTTGCCCGTGGGATTCGGCTCAGACCCATCAGAGCATAAAGAAAAATCTTATCGAAGAAACCTATGAGGTTATCGAAGCCATCAATAAGGATGATAAGGTTCTTCTCTGCGAAGAGCTTGGTGACCTTCTTATGCAGGTTGTTTTTCATTCCGTTATGGAAGAAGAGGAAGGTAACTTCGATTTCAACAAGGTTGCAGATGGTATCTGCAAAAAGCTTATTGAACGCCATCCCCATATTTTCGCCGATGTCAATGTCAACGGTGTTGACGATGTGCTGACAAATTGGGATGCAATCAAAATGAAAACCAAGGGTCAGAAAAAGACCTCTGATTCAATGAAGAGCATTCCCCGTGAGCTTCCCGCTCTGATGCGTGCAACAAAGATTCAGAAGAAGGCGGCTGATGCAGGCTTCGACTGGGACGATGTTTCGGGTGCAGTTGATAAGCTCTATGAAGAAATAGGCGAGCTTAAGCAGGCAATTGAAAACAGGGATGAAGCAAACACTTCCGAGGAGCTCGGCGATTTGCTGTTTTCGGCAGTCAATGTTTCAAGATTTGTCAAGGTTGATGCAGAGGAAGCACTGACGGCATCAAGCGATAAATTTCTTTCAAGGTATCTTGATGTTGAAAGACTTGCTCAGGAAAGAAACATTGACATGAAGCAATCATCCATTGAAATTCTTGATGAGCTTTGGGATGAAGCAAAGAAAATTGAGAAGTCACAAAACTGAATATGTATGTGCATAGGCAAAAAGAAGTCGAGCTGAGCATGGCTTTGACACCGTATTTTTCTAAGCACTTCATAGAATAGATCAAAAAGATTGGAGTAAACAAAATGAATAAGGCAGAACTTGTAAACGCTATCGTAGCTAATGAAGGTCTCGAAAAGAAGGCAGCTGAGAAGGCTGTTAACGCTGTTATCGCAGCTATTACAGATGCTCTTGCAGCAGGTGATAAGGTTCAGCTTGTCGGCTTCGGAACATTCGAGGTTCGTGAGCGTGCAGAAAAGGTTGCCCGTAACCCCAGAACAGGCGAAACTATCAAGGTTGAAGCAACAAAGGTTCCCGCTTTCAAAGCAGGTGCAGCTCTTAAGGAAAAGGTTGCAAAATAATCAAAGCTATCAAAGCCGCCTTTCGGGGCGGCTCATTTTTTAAGGAGACACAATGAGATTAGATAAATATCTTAAGGTTTCAAGAATAATAAAAAGGCGTACCGTTGCCAACGAAGCCTGCGATGCAAAGCACGTGACCGTTAACGGCAAGCCTGCAAGAGCATCATATGATGTAAAAATCGGCGATGTGATTGAAATAACCTTCGGAGCGAACACTAACCGCTTCGAGGTGCTCAATGTCAATGAATATGCAACAAAAGAGAACGCATCATTGATGTTCAAACAGTTGAACTGAATAAAATCACCTCCTGAAGCATATCATTTATCGAATGATAATTACGGGAGGTTTTTTTATGCCGGAAGAAAAGAAAACAGTTCAGATTCCTCATAATATTATGCTTGAGGACAGACATATGCTGACCGTTTCGGGGGTGTCGGATGTTGATTCCTTTGACGAGGAAGCCGTGACGGTATTTACCGATATGGGCGAGCTGACCGTCAGAGGAAGCAATCTGCATATCAACAAGCTCAGCGTTGAGGTCGGGGAGCTGACGGTTGAGGGCAATATTTCCGCATTGATTTATACCGATGATGCAGGCAGAAGCGGAGGATTTTTCAGCAAGGTGTTCAGATAAATGGAATATATTCACGGTCTGGATTTTCAGACAAGGCTGTTTTTTCAGTCGGTCGGATTCGGCTTTCTGCTCGGAATTCTGTATGATGTTTTCCGCTTTGTAAGAATACTGATTTCGGAAAAGAGAGCGTTTATCATTTTTATGGATATGCTGTATTTTACCCTCTGCGGATTTTTGATTTTCTGCTTTGCACTTGTGCTCGACAACGGCGAAATCAGAGCCTATCTTCTTGTGGGCAACCTTGCCGGATGGCTGATTTGCTATTTCTCAATGGGAATTGCATCGGCGAAAATAAGAAATCTCATTCGCAGTCAAAAAAGAAATATAAGAGCGGTGAAGCTTAAAATAAGAAAAAAGATGGTAAATTCACGCAAAAAATCATAAAAAACATGGGAAAAATTAAAAAATAATCTTGCAATGTTAATATTGTATAGTGTATAATCACCTTTAGATGTATATTTTATAAAGAGGAGAGCACATGGCGGCTGTTAAAATTAAAAAGAATAAACGCAGCATTCTTGTGGCAGTCCTTGTTCTTGCGGTTATCTGCTATTTTGTTGCAACCTTCGTCAGTCTTCGGATTAAGGTCAAGGAGCGTCAGGATGCCAATGCACAGCTGCAATCGCAGTATGATCAGCAGGTTGAAGAAAACGAGCAGCTTTCGAAGGTTCTTGATGAAGGTGACGAGGCTGATTATATCGAAAGAATTGCGAGAGAAGAATACGGATATGCAAAACCCGGCGAAAGGGTTTATTATGATTCCTCTGCGTCATAATTGCCGGAAGGCTATTTATATATTTGAAAAAACGGAAGGATTATTTTGGGTATGCAAATTGAAGAAGGTGCAGTGGTAAGCGGAAAAGTTACGGGGTTGACAGACTTCGGTGCATTCGTTGAAATCGAAGGCGGAAAAACAGGCATGATACATATTTCCGAGGTTGCACCGAACTATGTTAAGGACATCAAGGAGCATCTTGCTGTCGGTCAGGAGATAAAAGCAAAGGTTATTGCAGTTTCTCCCGAAGGAAAAATCAGTCTTTCAATCAAGAAGCTTGACGAACAGCCCAAAGAAAAGAAAGAGGAACAGAAATTTCAGAGACCCATGAGACCCAGAACCGAGAGGCGTTCATCACCTCCCGTGTGGAACGGTCAGAAGTCTAATGCACCTGCCGCAGGCGAAAAGCAGTCTTTCGAGGATATGATGGCTCGCTTCAAGCAGGTCAGCGATGAAAAAATGACAGACCTCAAGAGGAGCGATTCCAAAAGAGGAAGCGTTGGCTATTCAAGAAAAGGCAAAAACTGATTAAGAAATCAACAGGGTCAGACAGCCGTATATCTGCGGCGGTCTGTCCGTGTTTTGTTTTTTACGGAGAGAATATGAGAGAATTTGATGTTTCAGCCGTCACGAAGGCGGTCAGAGATATGTGCATAAGTGCAAATAAGCATCTGCCGGCTGACCTTGAATGCTGCATATCGGAATGTGCCGCCAAGGAATGCGAAGAACTGCCGAAATGCGTTATGCAGACACTTAAAGATAATATTTCAGCCGCAGAGGAGCTTGATATTCCCGTCTGCCAGGATACGGGCATGGCGGTTATCTTTGCCGAAATCGGTCAGGATGTTCATTTTGTCGGCGGAAGCTTTGAAGAAGCGGTCAACAAGGGAGTTTCACTGGGCTATACCGAAGGTCTGCTCCGTTGCTCAATTGTTGCCGACCCTCTTCGCAGAATAAACACAAAGAATAATACCCCTGCCGTTATTCATACGAGAATTGTTGACGGCGAAGGCATAAAACTCACCGTTGCTCCCAAGGGCTTCGGAAGCGAGAATATGAGCAGGCTCAGGATGTTCACGCCGTCTGCAAAGCGTGAAGACATAATAGACTATGTTGTTGATGTTGTCAGGCTTGCAGGCAGTAACCCCTGCCCGCCGATGGTTGTCGGCGTAGGACTCGGAGGCGATTTTGAATACTGTGCATATCTTTCAAAAAAGGCTCTTTGCAGAAATGTCAGCGAAGCAAATTCCGATTCGTTCTATGAAGAAATGGAAAAGGAAATTCTTGAGAAGATTAATAATCTCAATATCGGTCCGCAGGGCTTCGGCGGCAAAACAACCGCTTTGAGCGTTGCGATTGAAGCGGCACCCACTCATATTGCAGGCTTACCCGCAGCCGTAAATATAGGATGCCATGTAACCCGTCACGAAACCGTTATACTGTAATTGTGTAAATTGTAACAAAATTAATAATTTTTTGTGAAATCCCTTTATTTTTTTGTTGATATGTGCTACAATATAGCCGAAGTGAAGAACACTTCATAATCAATACAAGGGGATGACTATATGAAGATCACAATTACAGGGCGAAAATGTTCACCGAGAGACTCCTTCAAAGAGCACGCAGAAAAGAAGCTCGCCAAAATTGAGCGATTCTTTGGTGCCGATGTGGAAGCAAAGGTAACGGTTACTGTTGAAAAGTCATCACAAAATGTTGAAATCACCGTTAATAACAACGGTATGGTTTTCAGAGCACAGGAGAGAGCGGAAAACATGAATGAAGCTCTCGACAGATGTGTTGACACTCTTATCAGGCAGATTCGCAAAAACAAGACCCGTCTCGAAAAGAAGCTCCGTTCCGGCAACTTTGAAGCATTTGCAGAGGATTCAAATGTTTCCGAAGAGGTTGAATATGAGCTTGTGAGAACGAAGAAGGTTGTTGTTAAACCCGAATCGGTTGAAGAGGCAATTCTTCAGATGAATCTTGTGGGACATCAGTTCTATATGTTCCTCGATGAAGAAACGGGCTTAATCAGCGTTGTTTACAGACGCAATGATGAAGGTTACGGACTTATCACTCCCGAGGTTGAATAATCGGCAGTGGTGTTGCGATAAAACCAAGTGAACAGCGGCGGGAATCGCTTTCTGATTCCCGCCTTTTTAATTTATTCGAAAAAACAGGAGCAAATTCAATGAAAACAGATTTCGTCATTCCGTGCCTGCTTGGTATGGAGTCGCTTATTGCCGCAGAGCTTCGTGAGCTTGAAGCGGAGAATGTCAACGCCGAAAACGGAAGAGTTCTTTTCAGCGGTGATGAAATTATTCTTGCAAGAGTCAATATCTGCTCGAGATTTGCAGAAAGAGTTCAGATTCTTGTCGGTTCATTCGAAGCAAGGAGCTTTGAGGAGCTTTTTCAGGGCACGAAAAACCTTGAATGGGAAAAATGGATTGGTTCGCTCGATGCGTTTCCCGTTAAGGGCTATTCAATCAATTCGGAGCTTTTCAGCACGAGAGACTGCCAGGCAATTATCAAGAAGGCGGTTGTTGAAAGGCTTAAATCAAAATATAAAATTGAGTGGTTTGACGAAACGGGTCCCGTTCATCAAATTCAGTTTTCAATAATGAAGGATAAGGTTTCGCTTCTTATCGACACCTCGGGAATGGGACTTCACAAGAGAGGTTACCGCCTTGATGCCAACGAAGCACCGATTAAGGAAACGCTTGCGGCGGCTCTGTGTAGCCTTTCTCATTTAAGACCTTATCATAAGCTCTATGACCCTATGTGCGGCTCGGGAACAATTCTGATTGAGGGCACTCTCATGGCGGCGAATATCGCTCCCGGCATCAAAAGAAGCTTCTCGGCTGAAAGATTTGAACAGATTTCAAGAAAGGTTTGGGCAGAGGAAAGAGAAAGAGCAAGGAGCCTTGTGAGAGAAATCAATGATTTTGAAGCGTTCGGCTATGATATTGACCCGAAGGCAATTGAAATTGCAAGGGTCAACGCCGAGAGGGCAGGGGTTGCCGATAAAATCAGATTTTCGGTTGCCGATGTTAAAAATTTTAAACCGCAGAGCGAAAAAGGAACTCTTATCTGCAATCCGCCGTATGGCGAAAGACTTCTTGACCTTTCGGAATGTGAAGCGATTTATAAGACGATGGGCGGAGTTTTTGAGCAGAAGCACGGTTGGTCTTACAGCATAATCAGCCCCGATGAGGAATTCGAAAAAGCGTTCGGAAGAAAAGCCGATAAACGCAGAAAGCTCTATAATGGCATGATAAAGTGTCAGTTGTATATGTATTTCAAATAAGAGGAAAGGCAGTTGAATTATGAAGCATATTTTTATTATTAATCCTGCGGCAGGTCAGGGCAAATGCCTTGATATTATCAAGCCGAAAATCGAAGAAGTCTGCAAAAAATATAACATTGAATATGAAACTTATGTTACAAAGAGCGGAGCTGACGGTCAGAGAATAGTCAGAGAGCGTGCGGCAAGCGGCGAGGAGCTTCGCTTTTATGCCTGCGGCGGAGACGGAACTCTCTATGAGGTTGTCAACGGTGCATTCGGATATAAAAATTCACAGGTTGCCGTAATCCCACTCGGCTCGGGAAATGATTTTATCCGTCTTTTCGGAACGAAGGATGATTTTCTCAAGCTTGATGACCTTGTTAACGGTGTTCCAGTTGAGCTTGATGTTATCAAGTGCGATGATGAAATTGCAATAAATCAGTGCTCCATGGGTATGGATGCCGAGGTCTGTGCAATGCAGGGCAAAATCAAGAAGCTTCCGCTTGTAACGGGCGAGGGAGCCTACTATATCGGTTGCCTTTATGCACTTCTCAAGAAATTCAAGAACAGGTTCAGAATTTCAATTGACGATGGCGAAGCATTCGAAAGAGACTGCCTTTTCTGCGTTTCTGGCAATTCACGCTGGTACGGCGGCGGCTTCAAGGCGGCTCCTCTTGCGTTCCCCGATGACGGAATGCTTGATTTTATTATTATTGAGAGCAAATTCGGCAGGCTCAAGCTCACTTCTCTTCTCAATAAATATAAAAGAGGCGAGCATCTTGAATGGGAGGTCTGCGAATTCAGAAGCGGCAAGAAGCTGACTATCCATTCGGATAAGCTTGCGGCGGTCAATGTTGACGGCGAATGCAAATATGTTAATGACACAACCTTTGAAATCGTTGAAAAAGGCATCACCTTTGTTGTTCCGGCAAAATCGGAATTCCTAACGAAATCAAGGGATGCAGAAATCAAAGAAAGAGAAAGACTGCTTAAGAGATGAATTCAAACACAATAAAATTCAATAAAAACGGAAAGCTGACAATTATGCAGGTCAGTGACCCACAGGATTTAAGATATGTCCGCAGAGCGATGGTAAGAATGCTCGATAAAGCTTATGATATGGTTAAACCCGATATTGTTCTTTTTACGGGTGACAATATTCTCGGAAATCACCTTCTTGATGCAAGATTCGGCAGCAAGAAGGTTGCGAGCGGCAAGGAAGCTACCCTCGAAAGCATGGCGGCGGCAATAAGGCATATTACTTATCCTCTCGAAAAAAGAAAAATTCCGTTTGCGATGATATACGGAAATCACGATGATATGAATGAGGTTTCAAAAGAGGAACAGGCGGATATTTTCCGTGAATGCTCAATGTGCCTTCCGATGAATAATGAAGACCCCGAAAGAGATGTTGCGACCTATTCAATTCCCGTTATGTCATCAGACGGAAGGAAACAGCTTTTCAATATCTGGATGCTTGATTCCGCATGGTATGACAAGCAGGCGGATAAGTGCTTCAATGAGGTTAAGCCTTCGGCGGTTGAATGGTTCAGAAAGGAAAGCGAAAGAATGAAGAAGGAAAACGGCGATAAGGCAATGCCGTCGCTTATGTTCCTTCATATTCCGCTTCCGATAACAATGGATATTGTTGAAAAATCCTTAACAAAGCTTCCGAAAACTCTCGGCAATGAAGAACACGGCTGGTATAAGCTCAACCCCGAATACGGAAAAGGCTTTGTCGGCGAACCGCCTTCAATTCTTGATGATGATGCAGGTCTTTTTGATGCGGTTCTTGAGTGCGGCGGAGTGAAGGCAATTGTGACGGGTCATGACCATGCAAACAGCTTTGAAGCAACATACAGGGGCGTTGACCTTGTTCAGACTCCCTGTGCATCCTTCAGATGCTACGGCAATGATTTGAGAGGTGTCAGAATTTTTGAGCTTGATGAAAGAGACCCGGAAAACTATGTGACCTATTGCCTGACCTATCCCGAAATCTGCGGAAACAGCCTTGAGGCGAAGCTTTCGTATATCTGGGATGCGGATGATAAGATTCCCGAAAAAATCGGACTTATCGCAGGAGCGGTAGTCGGCGTTGCATCGTTCGCCGCCGTAACGGTTGCGAAAATGTTAAAAAGGAAAAACAAATCCGGCTCTTGACTTTCCGATAGGGAAATGA
>DCII01000004.1:3944-5610 GCA_002315935.1 Ruminococcaceae bacterium UBA1730 | reverse complement strand
ACGGAACCGTACGCACGGTGGTGTGAGAGGTCGGCTACTCAACTAATGGGTAGCCTCCTACTCGATTGTGCTCGGCACGCACATTTACTTGGCGGTGAAAGTCCACTATGTACTCGGTAGCAGGAAGCATTAGTCGAAGGCAAGGGTGTCCATCGTGAGACGGAATCTGAAGGAAGCCGGATTGAGGGATGAAAAGTTCTCGATGGGCAAAGTTCCGGGCTGATGAACAGAAATCGCATATTAGGCATTGCAAAACGGACGAAGGTTCGTCGCAAGGCGGAAACCTATCACCGTTTCCGGATATAGAAAATGATGAAAATAAAAGATGATTAAGAGATTGATAATCAAAATCAACAAGATTATCTGACATTCCGGAAGGTATAATTCTGCATTTAACGGGAAAAATATCCCTTAAATTGAGAGGGAAAATAAGGCAATATTTGATTATCATATTGACTTTCCCTTAATAATTGCTATAATTTAAGAGAAAGCGAGGTGTCTTACCGGAATGAGAGATTTCAACTATTCTGCAATAAAAAACAATAAATGGGATTCGGATATACTCGGTTTGATTGCGGCAATTTATAAAGAAGCCGGAAAACAGGAACTCTATCTGAAACAACAGCCGGAAGCGCTTGAAAAACTGGTAGAAATTGCAAAGGTACAAAGCACAGAAGCTTCGAATGCCATCGAAGGCATTGTTACAACAAGTACCAGAATCAAGCAACTTGTTGCAGATAAGACAACACCCAGAAACCGTGATGAACAGGAAATTGCGGGATATAGGGATGCGTTGAATATTATACACGAGAGTTTTGATGCAATTCCCATTACCCGTAACTACATCTTGCAACTCCATAAAATTATGTACAGCCACATGAATAATCCATTAGCAGGTCAAACAAAGAATGTGCAAAATTATATCAGTGCAACATATCCCAACGGGCATACAGAAATTCTGTTCACTCCGCTTGCACCGTATGAAACACCGGAGGCACTTGACAAAATTTGTGAGGAATATAACCGTGTTATCGGAAATTATGATATAGAACCGTTAATTGCAATTCCTGTTTTTATTCATGATTTTCTTTGTATTCACCCGTTTAATGACGGCAACGGAAGAATGAGCCGATTGCTGACTACCCTGCTGCTGTATCGTAGCGGATTTTATGTCGGAAAATACATTTCATTGGAGGCAAAGATAGCCAAAAATAAAGACTTGTATTATGATACACTCGGTTTATCCCAAAACGGATGGCATGATGGCACGGAGGATGCCGTACCGTTTATAAAATATATTCTCGGTACAATTCTTGCGGCGTACAAAGACTTTGAAGACAGATTTTCTATTGTTGAAGAAAAACTTCCTGCAATAGAAATGGTACGAAAGGCAACATTTCTGAAAATCGGAAGATTTACAAAGCAAGATATTCGGGAGCTTTGTCCGTCGCTGAGTATCAGTTCGATTGAAGGTTCACTTCGCCAAATGGTCGCCGGTGGTGAGATAAAACGTGAGGGTTCCGGCAAATCAACTTTCTACTTCAGAATTAAATAATCCGTTGAAGTGGTTATTCCCTTAAACAATAGAAAAAAATAAGGGAAATAGTAAGAAATAAGGTTAAGGAAACGCTGAATAAATGAATCGTCGCATCTTTTCGGTCTGTTT
>DCII01000004.1:0-3925 GCA_002315935.1 Ruminococcaceae bacterium UBA1730 | reverse complement strand
AAAGTATATCTGCGGTTTTGTGCCTTTTTCACACCGAAAACATACTCAAAAATCTTGCTTGCCGATTTAATCAGCGTTTCCTTAAGCATCTGTCGTTTTTTTGCAGGTGCTTTTATTGTATACCTACAACAAGGTATTAAAACGAAGGTTGTTTCAGGTTCTTTTTATTTGCCTTATTTCAGTGATTGTCTACTTGAAATTGACGATGGGAATGTTATCCTTATCATTCATTCTTTTGGAATAATGGGCTACAGAAAATGTCCGCCGTGTACCGAACGGTACGCACGGTGGTATGAGAGGTCGGCTACTCAATTAATGGGTAGCCTCCTACTCGATTTGTAAGCAAAAACCGGTACGGGATATACCCATACCGGAATTTTTTACTTTATTTTTGCGGTCCGTTGAAGCCGTTTGCCTCCTGGAATGCGGCTATTTTATCAATAACTCCGAGCACAACATCAATGCCGTCGCCGATTGTTTCGGGTTCGAAGCGGTCTGCGGTGTCACGGAATGTGTGATAGTAATATGTAAGAATCGGATTCTGAGCGGCAAAGGTAACTGACTTTATACCTGCCTTTGTCATGGGTGTGCTGTCACAGCCGCCAACTGGGTTATGAATGCAACCGCCCGATTTGCTTTCAATTCCAAGCTCGTTGAATGTGTCCTTGAACATCTTTTCAAGGTCTTTATCAAAGCGTGTGAACTGCCAGTCATCCTTGATAACGACTTCAAAATAATCTTTATCGGCAACCGAATCAATGTTGATATTCCACGCATTGTTGAGAATTGCTTCGCCCTTGTGTTCGCTTGTGAACGCTATTGAACCCTTCAGACCTGCCTCTTCCGAGCCGCAATTGAAATCAATAATTCTGCAATTCTTCGGCATCTTTTCGGGATTTTCCTTGAAATATTTGATAACCTCATAGCTGATTGCACAGCCGGATGCGTTATCCATTGCTCCCTTTGAAGCGTTTGCAGGGTCGGGGTCTGCCCACATGATAACGAAGAAGCTTCCGATTGCCGTGATAACGGGGATAAAGTGCATTGCAATGAGGAAGGTGTTGAAGGACTGCGTATATGCCATGTTCAAAGCCCAGGGAGCATTGACATAGCGTCCGAGATAAAACGCAGACATGAAGATTGAAACGCCTGCAATAAAGAAGAAGCAGAGTGCTCCGAATCCGACCTTTCCAAAGGTGGCAATAAGTCCCTTAACGGGATTGTTTCTGTATTTATATGCGTTTTCGGAATGCTTCCAGTTCCAGCTTGTGTCGGTATGACCCGAAAGAATGATTGTGTAATCATATTTGCCGTCTTCGGGAAGAAGCTCGCCGTAAACATTCTGCGAAATCTTTCTCTTGAAGAACATATCAAACCATGGTTTATAGAGAAAAACGCTGAAAATAAGCCATATGATAACTGCAATTGAGCCGAGTGCCATTCCGAACCATACAGTTGACATACTCATTGCGACATAGGTGAGTGCACTGAGAATTACTCCCGCCCAACCTGCATAGGGAATGCCGCCGATTGAAGCTCTCGGAGAAACTGCAAATTCTTCTTTTTTCGGCTCAATACCGATTTCACGGAGCTTATCGCCCATATAATCCGCATATTCTCTTTCGCCCTCGGAACCGGGAAGCCTCGAGCCGACCTTTTCGGAAGCATACTTAATGATGTCATATGCTTCGTTGGCATATTTTCTGTTTTCTTCTTTCATTATGTCCATCTCCCAACTGATTTTATCGAAATTATAGCATTCTGTTTCTAAATGGTTATTCTGATTTAGAATTATAGATAACATTTTTCTCTTTGCATTGAAAAATCGGATAATCCGTGTTACAATTGTAAAAAAATGCGGAGTTTAAATATGATAAAGGTTATTTTATGGGATATTGACGGCACTCTTCTTGACTTTATTGCCGCCGAAAAAGAAGCAATCAAAAGCTGTTTTCGTTTTTTCGAAATCGGCGAAGCGACTGACGAAATGATAGCGAGATATTCACTTATCAACAAAAAATACTGGAAAATGCTTGAAGCCGGCATAATTGACAAGCCGACTGTTCTCCGTGGAAGATTTGAGGAATTTTTCAGAAATGAGGGCATTAACTTCAATGATTTTGATGCACTCAACAGCGAATATCAGGTTCGTCTCGGCGACACAATATGCTTTTTTGACAATTCATATGAGATAGTGAAAAATCTCAAAGGAAAGGTTAAGCAGTATGCTGTTACCAACGGAACGGTCCGTGCACAGACTAACAAATTGAAATTATCCGGTCTCGGCGAACTCTTTGACGGAGTTTTTATTTCGGATGAAATCGGCTATGAAAAGCCGACAAACGAATTTTTTGATTATGTTTTTGATTCAATCGGCGAATACTCAAAGAATGAAATTCTTATTGTAGGCGATTCACTCACAAGCGATATGAGGGGCGGAAACAATTCGGGAATTCTCTGTTGCCGGTATAACAGAAATCATGAGCCTGCCCCCGAGGACCTGAGGATTGACTTCAACATTGATAATCTGAATAAAGTGTATGATATTCTCGGTCAAAACAAATGATATGAAATGTTTCCGGATTTTGCGTCAGACGGATAATTTTTTTTAAAAAAGTGTTGACTTTTATTTCAGATTGTGTATAATATATATCCGTAGCCCGCAAAAAAATATTGGGGAATTGTGTAAAGGTAGCACTGCAGACTCTGACTCTGCCTGTTGGGGTTCGAATCCCTATTCCCCAGCCAAAAAAGAGCACCGAAGCGAACGCTTCGGTGCTCTTTTTTGGGGTTCTTCACAGATTTTCGGGGAATTAAAATGCGAAAGGAAACGGATTGCCACGTCGCTACGCTCCTCGCAATGACGGAGAAAGAAGCGGATTGCCACGCTTCGCACGCAATGACGGATGAGAGGACGGATTGCCACGCTCCGCTCGCAATGACGGAGGAAGAAACGGATTGCCACGCTACGCTCGCAATGACGGAGCAACGCAGTATCCCGTAGGGGCGATTATCAATCGCCCACCAAACGCATTGTAATTTTTGAAAGTTGCTCTGCAAAAGCTACTTTCGGGCGAATAATATTCGCCCCTACACGCACGGATTTAATTTGTCGCAAACTGTAGCGGCGGTTATTTTTATATAACACAAACGGACTATGGCAAACCTTAATCTGTCATAGTCCGTTATTGATTTTCAAATGTTGTTTCAGTTTTGGCTATATCGTTGATAATCCAGTTGATGTGGGCGATTTGGTTATCGGTCAGGCAGGAAACATCAAGTTGCTTTTTGCTGTCACGGTTGAGGAGATAATCGGTTGAAACATTAAAGAAATCCGCAATTTTAACGAGCATATCAATTGACGGCTGAATGTTGTTATTTTCCCAGTTTGAAACGGTTTGTTTTGCAACGGATAATTCCTTGGCGAATTCCACTTGATTTAGCGAGTGAGAAATACGCAACTCTTTTATTCGGTTTCCTAACATTTTTATCGCCTCTCGGTCTAATATTACGATACTATTATATATCCGAATATTGACAAAATATAAATACTATGGTATTTTTATTGTGGACTGAATAGTCACATTTGTTTTAGGAGGACACAAAATGAAAAGAAATCTTAAAAAAGCATTGTCAATCCTGCTGTGCATGATTCTCATGCTCGGCACGGTCGCCGTCGGCGGCGAAGGATTTGCCGAGGTGTTGGAGGCTTTTACCGTTAAGGCAGGTGCGGCAAATATCGAAAGCGGCTCCTGCGGCGATAATGTCACCTACACATTGGATAAAGACACCGGCTTGCTGACCATCAGCGGAACGGGGAAGATGATGTGTTCTGACGATGGCTTTGAATCGCCATTTTGCGGCGAGAAATCAATCAAATCGGTTGTTATCGAAACCGGTGTCACAAGCATTGGTGAGGATGCAT
>DCII01000003.1:19360-80883 GCA_002315935.1 Ruminococcaceae bacterium UBA1730 | reverse complement strand
TTCAGGATGTTTCCGAGCTTGTTGATATTCCGAAGCAGGCGGCATATGCGATTATGCAGGGTCTGGAGCTTAAAGAAAAAGACAGAATACAGACTGCCGATGAATTTCTTGAAAAACTGACCGAAAAAGAAAAGCCCGTTTATGCAGGCGATGAAACCGTAACTATGACTGCTGAAGCAGTGAAGCAGAAATACGGCGATATTCTTGAAAGAGCGGAGCGAAATGATAAAGAAACCGTAACGGAGAAAAAAGCGGTTATTATTCAGGATGTTGCTCCGGTAATCGCTCCCGAAGCTCCGAACCCGGTTGCTGAGGTTAAGCCGGTTCAGGCGGTAACTGATGATGCTTCAAAGAAGATAAAGCACGAAAAGAAAGCTTCCCCGAAGAAGCAGAAGGCAAAAAAAGAAAAGGTTAAATCAGATAAGAACGCAGGATTGAAAAAGAAAACCAAAAAGATTATTCTTATTGTTGTTGCAGTTCCCGTTGCACTTCTGATTCTTTTGTTGATTATTTCGTCAATCAGCTCGAATGCAACAAGAAAACGCTATCAGAAAAGGCTGAATTCCATTTCAGAAATAACGCAGGAAGTAACTCAGGAAACAACACAGGAAGAAGCCGCCGTTGAAGACAGAAGCAATGAGCCGGAATATCTTGCGGCAAAAGAAGCTTTTCATAAAAAAGTCTATGCCGAAAAAGCGGAATACAATGAGGAGGACGGCTTGCGGGCCTACTTTGTTGATATTAACGGAGACGGCTATAAGGATATTGTTTATAACGCTTTTTGGTTCCCCTCTCTTGCGATATATAAAGACGGAGAGTTTGTTGTTGTTGATATTGAATCCGAGGTTGTCGGCGGAAGTCTGTTCCCGAGCGGAAGAAATTCCGGATACTTTGTTGATTCCGATAACGGAATAATAATTGTCCGTTACGGCGGTCATACGCAGGGAACTGCATTCTATAACGGAGCACAGGCGTTTAAGATTAACGGAACAGTTGCAGAAAGCTTGTGGGTAATTTATTCGGATGAGGAAAAATATTATTCAGAAAATATGAGCGAGGATGAGCGTGATAAAGCGGTTGAAAAATGCTTTGAAGATTTTGAAAAATCATATCGCCAGAAAACTGAGGATTACTATCTCGTTGATTATTTCGATGCGTGCATAAATTGGACTGCTTGATAAATTCTCGGGAACTGCTGAATAAATGTATCGTTGTAGCTTTTCGGTCTGTTTTGGCATGAAATGCGTTACAAAACCATAAAAAATCATATTTGAAACGGTTGGCATGAAAATGTCAGCCGTTTTTTTGAATATGTGTATCGGCACAGCAAAAAAATGTTGCTTTTTGCTGTGTATTATAATATAATAAAATATATATGTATGTTTTGGTTTAGAGGTGCACTTCGTAATGAAAATAATGAGAAAAATACCCTTCAGTCCGCCGGATGTCGGTGAGCTTGAAATCAAATATGTTACCGAGGCAATTCAGTCCGGTTGGATAACAACAGGTCGAAGGGTCAAGAAGCTCGAAAGGCTTATTGCCGATTATGTCGGTGTAAGAAGATGTATCTGCCTTAATAGCCAGACCGCTTGCGGAGAAATGTCTCTGCGTATTCTCGGCATCGGAAGTCTTTCTGACGGGATTGACGGAATCTGCGGAAATGCCGAGGATGAGGTTATCACCTGTGCTTATACATACACTGCTTCGGCTTCGGTTATTCGCCATGTCGGAGCAAAAATAATTCTGGTTGACTGTTGCAGGGATTCTCTTGAAATTGATTATGATGCGGTTGAAAATGCGATAACGGAAAATACGAAGGCTATTATTCCGATTGACCTCGGCGGAGTGCCGTGTGACTATGACAGACTGCTTGAAATTGTTGAAAGAAAGAAATCTCTTTTCAGACCCAATAACGGTATTCAGAAGGCAATCGGCAGAGTTGCAATTGTTTCTGACGGTGCTCATGCAATCGGTGCAACCTATAAGGGTAAGCCCGTTGCTGTCTCGGCAGATTTTGTCAATTACAGCTTTCATGCGGTTAAAAACTTCACAACCGGTGAAGGCGGAGCAATGGCATGGAAAACAATTGACGGCATTGATGATGAAGAAATTTATAAATATACCCAGCTTTATTCGCTTCACGGTCAGAGCACCGATGCTCTTGCTAAAACGCAGATGGGTTCATGGGAATATGATATTATCGGAACATGGTATAAGAGCAACATGACCGATATTACCGCCGCTATCGGATTGGCACAATTCGAAAGATACACATCTCTTCTTGCGAGGAGAAAAGAAATAATCGAAAAATATGATGCGGCATTCAGACCTCTTGGCGTTGAATTTCTTCCTCATTTCACCGATGAACATATCAGCAGCGGTCATCTCTATATTACGAGAATACCTGGAATCAGCCGTGAACAGGCAAATGAAATCATCGAAAAAATGTCGGAAAGAGGAATAGTGACCAATGTTCATTATAAGCCTCTGCCTATGTTCACTGCATATAAAAATCTCGGCTTTGAAATCTCGGATTATCCGAATGCCTATGCAATGTATGAAAAAACGCTCACTCTTCCTCTCCATACAAAGCTGACAGATGAGGATGTTGAATATATCATTGAGAATTATGTTGAAGTTTTGAAGGAGTATCTCAATGTATAAGAAGTTTTTCAAGAGATTGATTGATATTCTTGCTTCGCTTGTTGCACTTCCGTTTGTTCTTCTTGTAACGCTATTTGTTGCTCCGCTGATTTATTTCACGGATAAAGGACCGATTTTCTATAACGCAACAAGAAGAGGGATGAACGGCAAGGATTTCAAAATGTATAAATTCCGCTCAATGTATGTCAATTCGCCTGACCTCAGGAATGCAGACGGCTCAACATATAACGGCAATGATGACCCGAGAGTTACGAAAATCGGAAGAATTATGAGAAAGACCTCCGTTGACGAGCTTCCACAGCTTCTGAATGTGCTTAAGGGAGATATGAGCCTTGTCGGTCCGAGACCTGCACTTGCCAAAACCCCTTATGAAGAGCTTCCGGAGATTTCAAAGAAGAGACTTGAGGTCAGACCGGGCATAACGGGCTATTCGCAGGCTTATTTCCGCAATTCAATTACCAAGCAGGAAAAATTCAGATATGACTGCTATTATGTTGAAAATGTTTCGTTTTTAATGGACGTCAAGGTGCTTATCAGGACAGTAAAATCAGTGCTGATGCACGATAATGTTTATGTTACAGAAGAAGTTAAATCGGGAAAAGATACAGCTACAAAGTAAAGAGTTGATTCAATGAAAAAATTATTTATCATCGGTGCATCCGTTCTTCAGCTTCCTGCGATAATAAAGGCAAAGGAAATGGGATTATATGTCGGAGTTGCGGACTATAATCCGAAGGCAATCGGAATTCCTTATGCTGATGAATTTTTCAATGTGAGCACAATTGACGAAGAAGGCGTTTGTCAGGCGGCGAAGGAATTCGGGGCAGACGGAATAATGACCCTTGCAACCGATATGCCGATGCGTTCCGTTGCCTATGCGTGCGAAAAACTCGGCTTAATCGGAATAAGCTATGATACCGCCGTCAGGGCGACAGATAAGGGTGACATGATAAAAGCCTTTGAGAGGGCAGGTGTTGAGCATCCGTGGTATCGGATAGTTTCTTCACCTGATGAAAAAATTGAAAATGTTTCTTTTCCCTGCATAACGAAGCCGACTGACAATGCAGGAAGCAGGGGAGTTATGCTTGTCGAAAATAAAGAGGAGCTTGAAAAGTCTCTGCGTTACAGCTCCGAAAACGGACGCAAGGGAAGCGTTATCGTTGAGGAATATATGCGTGGTAACGAAGTCAGCGTTGAGATAATTGTTTATAACGGAATTGTTCACGTGCTTCAGGTTACGGATAAGCTTACTACCGGAGCTCCGCATTTCGTTGAAATGGGTCATTCTCAGCCGAGCAGACTCGGCGAAAAAAATGTTGCCGCAATCAAAGACCTTGCAGAGAGAGCGGTTAAATCTGTCGGAATTGAAAACGGTCCGGCTCATGTTGAAATAATGCTCACCGAAAGCGGTCCGAAAATGATTGAGCTCGGTGCAAGAATGGGCGGTGATTGCATAACAACTCATCTCGTTCCTCTTTCAACGGGTGTTGATATGATTAAGGCAACCATTGACATATGTCTCGGAAACACTCCCGACCTTTCCGTGAAACATGAAAAAGGTTCGGCAATACGCTATTTTGATGTTCCCGAGGGGGTTATCAGAGAGATTAACGGTGTTGAAAATGCAAAGAAGATTGACGGCGTTGAGGAGATAGTTTTTACAAAGGAAGTCGGCGAAGCAACGGGCGAAATCGGCAGCAGCGGTGACAGAGTGGGCTTTGTTATTGCACAGGCTGACGATGCGGAAAAAGCGGTTTCGGTCTGCGAAGAAGCCATGAAAATGATTGAAATTATTGTTTAAGGTGTTGAATATGAATCTTTCTGGTAAAAAGCTTCTTGTTCTCGGAGGCTCGATGGCGACCTACGCTATTGTAGAAAACGCAAAGGAGCTCGGAGCTATAACATATGTTGCGGATATGAAAACAACCGGAGAAGCCTATCGGATTGCCGATATAGGCGTTCAGATAAGCACAACCGATATTGATGCTCTTGCAGAATATATTAAATCGGAAAAAATTGACGGCATATTCTGCGGACCGAGTGAATTTAACATTCAGAATGCGATGAAGCTTGCAACGGCTTCCGGGCTGAGATTTTACGCAAATCAGGAGCTGTGGGATAAATGCGGCAACAAGCAGATTTTGAAGGATTATTGCCGCAAAAATAAGCTCCCGGAAATTCCGTGCTATTCCTGCTTAAATGCAGACAAAATTTCGGAAAAAGAATTTCCTGTCATAGTCAAGCCTGTTGACGGATGCAGCTCAAAGGGCGTTTCGGTGTGCAGAAACAGGGAGGAGCTTGAAAAAGCCGTTAGCTCAGCTCTTGAGTTTTCGCAGAGCGGAAATGTTGTTGTTGAAAAATATCTTGATAACGGCGGTCAGCTTTTCTCATTCAGATATGTTCTTGACGGCGATAATGTCTATCCGTATTTTTTGATGGATACATACATTGCCGACCCTGAAAATAAAAAAAGTCTTATAAGTGCATTCACTATTTCGCCGTCAAAGTATTCATCTCTCTATCTTGAAAAGACGGATGAAAAGGTCAGAAGCATGATTCGTGATATGGGACTTGAGCACGGAGTATGCTTTGCACAGGCTTTGCCATACGGAAATGAGTTCTATGTTCACGATATGGGTTATCGTCTCAGCGGCGGAATGGTCTATAAAATGACAGATGCTCTTTACGGAATCAACGATATGAAAATGATGATTCGCTATGCTCTCGGTGATAGCATTATTTCTGATGAAGAAAAAAGCAGAATAAATCTGCTTGCCGATAATAAATATGTCGGTCAACTCATGATTCCGCTTGATGAGGGCGAAATTGCTTCGATAGAGGGCTTTGAAAGCATTGAAAAAATGCCTGAGGTTATTCAGCTTATTCAGTATTATCATGAGGGCGATACCATAGATAAAAGCGTTATCGGCACTCTCGGTCAGCATCTTGCAAGAATTGCATTCTGCACGAAAACACGGGAGGAAATGCTCAGATTGGTTGAAGAGGTTCAGAGCGGAATTTCAGTTAAGAATCCCGACGGCAGAGAGCTTTTTAATATGCGGTTCGATGTTAACCGTGCAAAATAAGTTTTCAAAGGTAGTATAAAATGAAGATTCTTTTTCTTCCGAATTATTTTTATCCCGAAAGAGTGGCAAGTCCGTATTTAGGCGAAAATATCCGTCAGGCTTACGCTGAAGCCGGCTTCGATATGGTGCTTTATACGCCCGTTCCGACAAGAGGGATAACCGCAGAATTACGCAATGAATATAAAAATAAACTCAATGAAGAAATGCTTGACGGCAGACTGAAGATTCGCCGTTTCCCGATGATGAGGGAGGGCAGAAATCCGATTCAGCGAGCTTTCCGCTATTTCCTTTGTGTGATGAAGCAATACCGCAATGCACTCAGCGAAAAGGATGTTGATGTGCTTTCAATTTCAAGCACTCCTCCGCTCAATCTTCTTCTTGTAAAATGGATAAAAAAGAAACGACCTGAATTGAAGATAGTTTATAATCTTCAGGATATTTTTCCGGATTCTCTTGCAAATACGGGACTTTCGTCAAAGGGTTCAATCCTTTGGAAAATCGGAAGAAAAATGGAGGATGCAGGTTACAGAGCATCCGACAGAATAGTTGTTATTTCTGAGGATTTCAGAAAGAACATAATTGAAAAAGGTGTTCCGGAAGAAAAAATTGTTATGATTCGCAACTGGGTTGACGAAAAAGCGGTTGTTGATATACCGAGAGAAAACAATATTCTTTTTGATGAATATAAGCTTGACAGAAATAAATTTTATGTCTGTTACAGCGGAAATGTCGGTCTGACGCAGAATATGGATATGCTTCTTGACACTGCTAAAGGTCTTTCTGACAAACCTGAAATAGGCTTCATCATTGTTGGTGACGGAGCTTATCGCAAGCAGGTTGAGGAGAGAATAAACGTCGAAAAAATTGCCAATGTTACGATGATTCCGTTTCAGCCCTATGAAAGAATTTCGGAGGTTTTCAGCCTCGGAGACTGCGGATTGATTATTTCGAAAGCTAATGTCGGCTCAAATTCCGTTCCGAGCAAGGCGTGGAGCATCATGTCTGCTTCAAGACCCGTTCTTGCTTCGTTTGATAAAGGCAGTGAGCTTGATTCGATTGTTACAAACGGAAATTGCGGAATTTGCGTTGAAGCAGATAACCCCGAAAAATTCAGAGAAGCAATTCTCAACATGGTGCAGGACAGAGCTTCCGGCAGTGAAATGGGAAGAAACGGCAGAAAATATATTGAAGAAAATCTCACAAGGAAGACAGGAACTTCAAAGTGGGTTGAGGTTATGAAAGATGTGTGCGGAAATTGAAAAGCCGTTGATAACCGTTATCACCTGTTGCTATAACAGTGCAAAAACCATATCCGTTTCCATTGAAAGTATGCTCAGGCAGAGCTATGATAATTTTGAATATATAATCGTTGACGGAAGGTCTTCGGATAATACGCTTGAGGTTATTGAAAAATACAGAGACAAATTCAACGGCAGGTTGACTGTTATAAGCGAAAAGGACAGCGGAATGTATGATGCAATAAATAAAGGAATCAGGAATGCAAACGGCGTTATTATCGGCATACTTAACAGCGATGATTATTATGCTTCCCATGCTCTTGAAAGCGTTGCAGAATGGTTTCGGAAAGAGAATTATCCTCTTCTTGTTCTCGGCGGTGACATGATGAGAGTGTCTGAATTCGGCAAAAATATTGTCAGATACTCTTTTCGGGATGAGCAGGTCGAAAGGAAGCAATGCTTCGGTCACCCGTCTATGTTTGCCGCAAAGGCTGTTTATGACAGAATCGGTCTTTATGACACCGGCTATCGTTGGGCGGCAGACGGCGACTGGCAATACCGTGCAATGGAGGATAACGAGGTGCGGTATGTACTGACTCATGAGGTTTATAACCATATGAGGGAAGGCGGGGCAACCGATAATCGCAAAAACCGATGGCAGTGGTTCAGAGAACGAAGCAGGATGCAGATTGCTCATAAAAGAGGCTCGAGGTTCAAAATATATTTCAGCGAGTTCAAAAAGGTTATTGCTACGGATGTTAAGGCAATTCTTCCGGAAAAGATAAAAAACAGAATTTATGTTAATAAATATACAGAGAGACGGAAATGAATTATAATCAGAATTTATATACGAAAGCAATGAAAAAGCCGATATTATTTGTTCAGCTTTTCTGGTGGTTAAGTTTTTTGTGGTTCTTTATCGGACCGATAAACTATCTGAAAAAATATAACGGCGGATTGCTTGAGCTTTGTATTTATATCGTGCTTTATTATGTGGCTTTTGGGTTAGGATATGGCTACGGTTATACCAAAGTCAGAACCTTGAACGAAACACCGAAGAAGGACAATAAAGATTCAATTATTTCCTTTTTAACAATTACTGTGTGGATTAATCTGATTTTCACATTTTTGAATGCTCTTCAGTATTCATACACAACAAGCATTTCGGGGCTTATTGGCAATTTTATCGCTGCTTTAACTGATCCGGGTGTTGCTTATTTTGAGAAAATACTGACCATGCAGAGTGTTTCAACTTCTTACTCGGTTCTGACCTATATCACGGTTTTTCTTGCTCCGGTTTTATTTCCGACTCAGATTTTGTCGGCTTATTATTTCAAGGATATGACATTGGCTCAGAAAATTGCAATTATTTCAACTTTTCTTCTTGAAATTTTCAGGTGGACTTCAGTCGGAACAAACAAGGGACTTATGGATATAGCGGTTCTTTTCGGCTCGGTTTTCTTTTTCAAATATCTGAAAAGCAAAATGAGCAATGAGAGAAAGGTTGAAAAGAAATCCGGAAAATATCTGGCAATTGCGATTGTTTCGATTGTTGCTTTTATTTGCGTTTTCGGTTATTTTCTTTCGTCAAGGTCAACGTCTTATCCGATGGAATATTTTCAGCAGTTTCCCTATTCTCTTGTGCCTGAAGGGCTGAGGTCTTCGGTTTATAAAATCACAAGTTATCTTTGCCAGGGATTTCAGAGCATGAGGATAATTATCGGAACCGGGCTTGAATGGAAACCAACCTACGGAATAGGCAATTCAACATTCCTTCTCAGCATATTTTATCGTCTGACGGGAATAAGGCTTTCTGCGATAACATATCAGACAAGAGTTGTTGAAACAGGTCTTGTTGCCTCCGGTGCATTTCAATCGGTATATTCTTATTTCGCAAATGATTTGTCATTCCCGGGAGTTACGGTTCTTATGTTTGTTGCAGGTAAATTCTTTTGCCGACTTTTCAAGGAAACGCTTGTTGATGATGACCCGGTTTCAATGACTTTGCTTTATATGATGATATTGGCGTGCTTAAACGCTTCATGCCTGAATTATATGCTTTCATTTTCCAATATGTGTGTAGGATTCTGGAGCTTGGTAATTATTCGCTTATTGAAAAAAAGAATTCGTTTTTCTTTTATCAAAATCAAAATAAAAAGATGACAGGGGAGAAAAGAAATTGCAGAAGGAGAGCAGAATTTTTTTATTTGATTATCTGAAATTCTTTGCATTTCTGTGCGTTTTTTCTGTTCATTTCAGCCAGATGTTTCCTCACATGAACGGAATAATTCATTCTGTTTTTATGTACGGTCAATCCGGCTGCCAGCTCTTTTTATTGATAACAGGTTATTTTATTGCCGATTCTGTAAAAAAAGACGGATTTAGTTATCCGACATTTATCCGAAAAAAAATCTTTTCCGTTGCTCCGGGTTATATTGTTGCAATTGCATTGTATTTTCTGCTCAATTCAGTTCTCGTCAGGTTGGATATTCAGCCTGCATTTGAAGGCGTTTACAACATCAGGAGCATTCTCGTTAATGCTTTTTTGCTTAATGGTTTTGTTCCGCAGTATAACAATAATGTTGTTCCCGGCGGATGGTATGTCGGCACACTGGTCATTGCTTTCTTTGTTTTGCCGCCTTTGTATAAATTTTTCAAAGGAAAGAAAAAAAGTGCAAAGGCTCTTGCAATTCTGTTTTCGGTTTTTCTTTCTGTTGCATTTGCAAAAATATGCTGCATGGTGGATAACTCGCTTGTCGGCAATAATTCATTTTCATATTACTTTATTTTCACTCAGCTTCCCGTGCTTCTAATGGGAATGTTTTTGAATGAATTCAAAACGAAAAAAATAAAACCTGCATTCTGTGCTTGTGCTTTTTTCCTGTTTACACTTGTTTCATTGATAATACTGAAAACAAAAAATTATCTCTTGGTTTCTCTTGCACCGGCGTTTATCGGCCTTTCATTCGTATTTCTGGTCTTGCTTTTAAGGAAATACGATTTAATGCAAAAAAAAGAGAATCTCATGATATTTATAGGTCAGAGAACTTACGGCTGCTATCTGACGCATTTTATTTTTGCGTGGTATGTTCCGAAAATTATTAGGAATATAATTGAAGCCTCGGATAATCTTCTTTTTGCTGTTTTGCTTATTCCGTGTTTTGCATTATCTGTCTGCACGGGAATTCTTTTCAGCTCGTTGATAACATGGAGGAAAAAGAAATGAAAAAAGCGATTTCCATTATTAAAAAAATATTTCTGTTTTCCGTTTGTACCGTTGTCAATCGGATAAGGTTTTCGCTGAATTCCGTTGATTATGAAAGGTTTCCGAGAACAAGAGGCTTTTTAACGGTTTCTTCAACAAAACCGCATAACATATCCATGGGCAGAAATGTTATTATTTCTTCGGGACCAAAAATGAATCCGGTTGGTGCGGGCGGAGTTATGACTTCGATTATTTCCAAAGGAAACGGAAAAATAAAAATCGGCAATAATGTCGGAATGGCAAATGTTACTGTTTTCAGCCTGTCTTCAATTGAAATTGAGGATAATGTTATGCTTGGAAACGGAGTGACAATTTATGATAACGATTTCCATTCAATCAGCTATGAAGACAGAGTTCTGAATGGCGATAAGAATATTGTATCAAAGCCCGTTATAATAAAAGAGGGAGCGTTTATCGGTGCAGGAAGCATAATTCTCAAGGGCGTTTCAATAGGTAATCACAGCGTTATCGGTGCCGGCTCGGTTGTAACAAAATCCGTGCCCGATAATGAAATCTGGGCAGGAAATCCGGCTAAGCACATAAAAAATATTGATAATTGATCTGTTAAAAGGTGAAAAAGTTGAAAAAAAGGTTTAAAGATATAATTGCTGATTTCATGAAAAATATTGTGGCATATGCCGCACCGGTAGCTTTGATTCAGCTCCTTGTTCAGCCGGTTATAGCAAAAAAACTCGGAGAAGAGCAGAACGGTTTATTCCTGACAATAATCGCTCTTATGTATTTCAGCGTCAACATAACCGCAGGCATACTGGTTCAGACAAGGCTTCTTCAGAACGAAAAATATGAAAAGGAAAATGCTGTCGGTGATTATAACATCATAGTTATTGCGATGATAACCTTGGTTGTGTTTGTAATGTCGGTCGGAGCAAGCCTTTATATCGGCAATGGTGTAAAATTCAGGGATATTTTTCTGTGTTCAATATTAAGCATTCTGTTTTTTATGCAGAATTATATCTCGGTTCAATACAGGGTTGAATTGAACTACACCAAAATACTTTTCAGCAATATTGCACTCTGCACAGGATATATCATAGGAATTCTGGTTTTCTGGTATGTGTTCCCTTGCTGGCAGATAGTTTATATTATCGCATATGGCGTTTGCGAAATATATGACCTGACGCATACCGATTATTACAGGGAACCACTGAAAAAAACACCTTTATTCTATGGAACCGTCAAAAGATATTTTGTTCTGGCAGGAGCGAGTCTGCTGTCATATATCGTTTCCTACGGAGACAGACTTCTTCTTTATCCTCTTCTTGACGGCTCTTCTGTTTCAATTCTTTCTTCTGCGGAAGTTATGGGAAAAATGATAATGCTTCTTTCAACTCCGTTAACGAGCTTTTTTCTCAGTTACATAGTCAAGGAAAACAAAATCAATTTTAAGATAACCCCTAAAATCGTTTTTTTCGGAATTGCCGCATTGATTGTCTGCTATTCGGGATGCTGTATCATGAGCATTCCGATGCTGAAATTTCTTTATCCTGCATGGGCAGACCGCTCAATGAAATATGTTCCCGTTGTGGCACTGACAAGCATTATCAATCTTGTGACCCATATATATAATGTGATAATAATCAGATTCTGTGCCTCCAAAAAACAGATAACGATTAATGCGGTTTATGCCGTTTCATATCTTTTATTCAGCTTCGTTCTTCTTCATTATTATAATCTGATGGGCTTCTGTATCGGAAATCTTGCGGCGGCCGTAACTAAGCTGATAACCATAATTATTATACAAAAAAGAAATATAAAACAGATTGAAAACTAACAAAGGAGCGTGAAGAAAATGACCGATAATCTTGCCTCTCTTTTTCTCAAGCAATCCATGAAGGATTCCGAAGAAGATTATGAGAGAACTCTCAGCAATTCGTCTTTTCCTCATTTTAATGTTATTGCTCTGACCGCATCAAATGAGCATCAGGCAGAGACCTTCCGTGCCCAGCTTGAGGTAAGGGAACTGCCATCAAATACGGAATTTGTTGTTATACCCGACAGAAACGGCGAAAGAGTCGGCTCCGGCGGAGCAACATTGAGCGTTATTAAATATGTCAAAGAAAAATACGGCTCATTCAAGGGACTTCGTGTAGCCTGCCTCCACAGCGGCGGAGACGGCAAAAGAACTCCGAATTATTCAGCTCTCGGAAAGCTTTTTTCACCTGTTCCGAGGCTTCTGCCAAACGGCAAACCGTCAACTCTCTTTGATGAATTCATGATAAGCATTTCGTCAATTCCTTCAAGAATGCGTGAGGGTATGCTTCTGCTTTCAGGCGATGTTATGCTGATGTTCAATCCCTTGCAGATTGATTTCGGCGGTCATTGTGCGGCGGCTGTTTCGTTCAAGGAGGATGTTGAAACCGGAAAGGACCATGGTGTTTTCCTGCGTGGGGAAGATGGCTATGTAAGGAGATTTCTCCATAAACAGAGCGTTGAAACTCTCAGAAGTCTCGGAGCGGTTGACGAAAGAAACAATTGCTCAATTGATACGGGTGCAATTATTTTTCCCTCTGATATGCTTGAGGATTTATATGAGCTTGTTGCCGATGATGCCGGTGTTAATAAATATATAAACACAAAAACAAGACTTTCGCTTTACGGTGATTTCCTTTATCCGCTTGCAACGGATTCAACGCTTGAGGATTTCTATTGCGAAAAGCCCGAGGGAGAATTCTGCGATGAGCTTACCGAGGCACGAAGGATAATTTGGGATATTTTAAGTCCGTATAGGTTAAAGCTTCTTAACCTTGCTCCTGCAAAATTCGTTCATTTCGGCACAACGAGAGAGGTTATGTCTCTAATGAACAAGGGATATGCCGAATATGAATCAATAGGCTGGACCAATAAAATCAACGCTTCGATAAAGGGCGAAACAGCAGGCTATAATTCTGTTCTGAGCGATGGAGCAAGAATAGGCGAAAACTGCTATCTTGAGGTCAGCTATGTTCACAGCAAGGCAAGAATCGGAAGCAACTGCCTTCTTTCATATATTGATATTCATAACGAAATAATTCCCGATAATGTTGTTATGCACGGATTAAAGCAGATGAACGGAAAATTCGTCTGCCGAATATACGGAGTCAATGATAACCCGAAGGAGGATGTCCTTTTCGGGAAAAAGCTTTCCGAAACGGGTCTTTCTGATTCTCCTAATCTCTGGAATGCTGAAATTTATCCCGAATGCGACAATATCGTTGAAGCGGTTGCGGCTTCGCTGAATGTTTATAAGCTTGTCATGGGTGACGGCGGAGATTTCGATTCATGGAAAAAAGCCGATAAAAAATCGCTCTGTTCGGGCTTCAATGATGCCGACCCGCAGGCAATAATCGACTGGTCAAGAAGAATGGAAGAAATAGTTCTCATGGATGAGCTTTCAAAGCTGATTGACGAAGGCAGATCTGCAACGGAGGCAAAAAGCATTCTTCGGAGTAATAAACTGACGAAAATCCAGGAAGCTTGGCTTGCAAGAAGCATTGCACAGCTTGATATGAATAATCCTGAGGATTTTTCGAAGGTAATCCGTTTATACTGGTATCTCGGAATTGCTCTCGGCGATGAAAGCTATCAGGCAAATTGCTTCAAAACAATTTCCGATACCATCCTGAAAGCAACTCTTTATAATCTTGAATATAATGATAAAGCGGTAATCGCAAATGATAAAACCGTTGTAAGGCTTCCTCTTCGTGTTAACTGGGGTGGCGGCTGGACCGACACTCCGCCTCATTGCCTTGAGCAGGGCGGAACGGTTCTGAATGCGGCGATAAGCCTTAACGGAGAGCTTCCCGTTGAGGTTACAATGGTTAAAATCAAGGAGCATAAAATTGTTTTTGACAGCCGTGACATGGATGTTCACGGGGAATTCGAAGCCATTGAACCGCTTCAGGATACGGGAAATCCCTTTGATTCGTTTGCCTTGCAGAAGGCTTGCCTTCTTGCAACGGGAATTATTCCTAAAAGCGGCGGTAATCTCGATGAAATTCTCAGCCGTCTCGGCGGTGGATTTGAGATGCACAGCGAGGTTACAAATGTTCCTAAGGGAAGCGGTCTGGGCACATCCTCGATTCTTTCGGCGGCGTGCGTTAAAGCTGTGTTTGAATTCATGGGAATGAACTATTACGAGGATGATTTATACAGCCATGTGCTTGCCATGGAGCAGATTATGTCCACTGGCGGCGGCTGGCAGGATCAGGTTGGCGGAGTTACCAACGGCATAAAATTCATCACGAGCTATCCGGGAATAAATCAGGTTGTTGATGTTGAACACATTGAAATAAGTGAAGAAGCCCAAAAGGAGCTTGATGAGCGTTTCTGCCTTATATATACAGGTCAGAGAAGACTTGCGAGAAATCTTCTGCGTGATGTTGTCGGAAGATATGTCGGCAACGAAGCGGATAGCGTTTTTGCTCATAAGGAAATTCAGAAGGTTGCAAGGCAGATGAAGGTTGCTCTTATCAAGGGCGATATTGATGAATTTGCAAGACTTCTTGATTATCATTGGGAATTGAGCAAAAAGATAGATGAGGGCACAACCAATACTCTTCTTGAGCAGATTTTGTTGACAATAGATGACCTGATTGACGGAAGATTTATTTCCGGTGCAGGCGGCGGCGGATTCTTCCAGGTAATCCTTAAAAAGGGTGTTACAAAGGAAAAAGTCCATGAAAGGCTCAAGGAGGTCTTCCAGGACTTTGATGTTGATGTCTGGGATTGCAGAATAGTATATTAATCAAAAAACGGTCTGTTTCGGCAGACCGTTTAATGTTTTGACTTCTGAATTTATATGAGCTTTTCGCAGATTTTATTCATCAGGTTTTTAAATTTTTGCTCCGATGCTTTTCCTGTTTCGATAACCTCCTCGTGGCAAAGCGGTTTGTCAAGAATTCCTGCCGCCATGTTGGTAAGGCACGAAAGACCGAGCACCTTTATTCCGCAGTGAACCGCAACGATAACCTCGGGAACGGTTGACATTCCGCAGGCATCTGCTCCGAGAATGCGAAGTGCCCTGATTTCGGCAGGAGTTTCATACATCGGACCTTTTGAATAAGCATAAACTCCCTGCCGAAGAGTGAGTTCACAGTTTTTTGCGGCTTCAACGGCAATGCTCTGAAGTTCTTTATCATACGCCTCTCCCATGGCCGGAAAGCGTGAGCCGAATCTTTCGTCATTCTTTCCGAAAAGCGGCGAATCGCAGAAGAATGAAAGGTGGTCTGTTATCAGCATGAGGTCACCGGGTCTGAATGAAGTGTTGATTGCTCCTGCGGCATTGGTGAGAATTAGATTTTTTATCCCGAGAAGCCTGAACACTCTGACATAAAGAGTAACATCATCTATCGTGTGACCTTCGTATGCGTGAAATCTTCCCTTCATTGCGATTATTCTTTTGCCTGAGGCTTTTCCGCATACGAGCATACCGCTGTGACCTGCAACCGTTACGGCAGGGAATGACGGAATATCACAATAAGGAATTTCGGTTTCCGGCTCTATTGAGTCTCCGAAGGCTCCGAGACCGCTTCCGAGAACAATTGCCGTGTCGGGAATATCGGCTATTTTAGTTTTAATGAATTCAGCGGCTGTTTCCGCTCTCTTATATATGTCCATTCAGAACACCTCACTTTTTCTGAATTATATCATATATAATATCATTAATCAAATAAAACTGTTATTGAAATAAAGAAATTGATATGATATAGTGTTAATATAAATACCGAAAGGGTGTTATTATGATAACTTTTCAGCCGATAACCATGATGGAAAAATGCTTCATGGATGAAGAAATTTCATCAAAGACGATTATAGACCATATCAGCGGACTTAAAGAGGAGGAATGTGCTTTTCAGCTTGCATACACAAGCGATAATCCCGAAAATTATCCGAGGATGAACTGCTCAATAAAGGTTGATTCTCAGATTGCGGAATATATCAACATCAGGCAGGTTGAGCAGGTTCCTGTCAGATACCCGTGCAGAATAACCGATGATGAGGATTATCTTCGCAGAGAAGCAGGATTTTATCCCGACCTTCTTTCACCACTTGATTGCTTCAATCATGTTTTTCCGACATATAATGTTCTGAAAACTCTTTTTGTTTCTGTTAAGCTTCCTTCATCATATCCTGCCGGTGATTATCCCATGACCTTTATTCTCACGGAAGGCGAAAATGAAGCTGCGAGAGTAAGTGTAACATTCCATTGCGTCAATGCCGTTCTTCCGAAGCAGACAATGAAATATACTAACTGGTTCCATTGTGACTGCATTGCAAATTATTATAATCTCGAAACCTTCAGTGAGAAGCATTGGGAATATATCGAAAAGTTTATCCGTACCGCAGTTACGAACGGAATAAACACAATTCTCACTCCGGTTTTCACACCTCCTCTTGATACCGCAATGGGTCACGAGAGAAGAACAATTCAGCTTGTTGATGTTGAAAAAAACGCTGACGGTTGGAGCTTCGGCTTTGAGAAATTTGACAGATGGGTAAAAATGTGCCTTGAATGCGGCGTTGAATATCTTGAAATTTCACATCTTTATTCGCAGTGGGGAGCAGTTCACGCTCCGAAGATTATGGGCAGGGATGAAGACGGCGAATATAAGCTCCTTTTCGGATGGGAAACCGATTCAAGGTCTGCCGAATACTGCGGATTTTTAAGAGCGTTCCTCAAAGCTCTTATTGCCGAATGCAAGTCACTCGGCGTTGATGACAGAATAATGTTCCATATTTCGGATGAACCCAACGAGGAACAGGCGGCAGACTATAAAGCCGCAAGAGAGCAGATAGCCGACCTTCTCGAAGGTTACAGAGTTATGGATGCAATGTCGCATTTCGGACTTTATGAAAAGGGCGTTGTTGAATGCCCGATTCCAAACAGCGCAGACCTCGCTCCCTTCCTTGAAGCGGATATTCCCGATTTGTGGACTTACTACTGCTGCGGAACAAGAAAAGGCGTTTCAAACAGACTTATTGCAATGTCAATGGAAAGAGCAAGGGTTATCGGCTTCCAGTTCTGGAAATATGATATAAAAGGCTTCCTGCAATGGGGATATAATTTCTATAACAGCTGTGGTTCGTGCCGCCCGATTGACCCGTATCTTATCACAGACGGTGATTACTGGGTTCCTGCGGGCGATTGCTTCGTTGTTTATCCCGGACCTGACGGCAATCCTTTTGAAACACTCCATCTGAAAGCATTTTCATTTGCTTTGCAGGATACAAGAGCGTTGCAGTTGGCGTGCAGTCTTTCTTCCAAAGAAGAAGTTGCCGCTATTGTTGAAAAATACGGCGTTATAACAATCTGGGAAAACCCGAAGGGCAATAACTGGATTGAAAAGGTCAGAGAAGAAATCAATGCTCTGATCGAGAAAAAGATAGGATAAATTCATAAGGGGCTGTCGCATTCAGCACAGAACGAAAAGCAAATTACAATATATAAGAGAAAGCAGTGCTTCACAAACAACAAAATGTTGTATGAATGTTAAACACTGCTTTTTGTTATTAATTATTAAGAGAAACGATTGCTTTTCTAACCGCTTTTTCGCCCTCTCGGAGTATAGAAATACGCCTTCGGGGCGAAGAAAACGCTTTCTGCATCTGAATGCAACAGCCCCTTTTTCTTAATTATAGTCATTGTAATAATCTTCTGCATCTTCGTAGCTGTCAAAGTCATCATAGTAATCATAATAGAAATCCTCTGGGTCTGCATAATCCTTTGCATTGTAATAATCATCATTCTGATTTGATTTCTTATTGCTGCCCGATGAATAATATTTTTTCGCTGATGAAGATTTTGCAGTTGTGGTTTCTTTTGCCGTTGAGGGAACATAAGGCTTTGTTTCGGGATAAACCTGACATCCAGTTTCGTGAAGCGTATTTTCATAGATGGAATATTTTGCATTTCCGATGCGGCATTCGCTGATAATCACATAGGGATTGGAAGCACTTCCGTATTCTTTGATTTTAAGCTTTTTCATCTCAAGCATAATCTTATAAAGCTCTGATAATTCAGGCTTTTCATCAAGCTGAGCAACAAGAACATAAGCGTGCGTCATAGAGCTGACGGCGTTGGTCTTTTCAATATAAAAAGTGACATCCGTTATTCCGTAATCGGAGAAAATCTCTTCTGCTTCGCTTTTGATTCTTTTACAGTCAGACGGAAACAGAACTGCCGCCCGTCCCGAAGGCGTGAATGCCAACAATGCCGAAATAATAACCACGAAAATTACCGAGAGAATAACTATGCTTTTTGCTTTCAATTCAGAATCTCCTTAAAGAATAATTGCAAATATCGAAACCAGCATCAGAAGAATAACGGCCGCAAACGCAAAAACCTTTATCCATATTTTTGAAATCAGAGATAAAAGCTTGATTGCGATAACGAACAATGCAATAAGAAAAAGTGTTATCATTTTATCAACTCCTTTGGTAACATTATACGGAATATCAAAGGAAGAATAAAGATAATCTGCAGAAAAATAACGCTCTCTATTTTTCTTTTTCAGCGGAAAATCAAATGCTTATTTTTCGACTGATACACTATTGCAAATCATTGATTAATTGTATATAATTAAATTATTCCATATAAAGGACCTGACTTTATGATTTTTAAAGATATATCATACGGTGCTCACGAGAGAAACATTCTTGACCTTGCAATTCCCGAATCGGCAGGCAGAAATGACGGAATGATTCTCATTATTCACGGCGGCGGATGGAACTCCTGCGATAAAAGTGCCCACGATAAGGATGTTGAATTCTGGAGCAGTCTCGGATTTATTACCGCAACAATGAATTACCGCTATGTTTCAGCGGAAATACATATTCCCGATTTGCTTGATGACATAACAAAAGCTCTCGGATTTATCAAAGAAAGGTGTGCCGAAAACGGTCATAATGTTGAAAAGACAATGCTTATGGGTGGCTCGGCGGGGGCACATCTCTGCATGATGTATGCCTTCACACGTTCGGAAGAAGCTCCGATAAAGCCCTCTGTGATTATGGATTACTGCGGACCTGTGGACTTCACGAAGCCTGATTTCCTTATTGGAATCAACGGTCAGTTTGAGGATTATAAATACGGCGTTATTTCCGACTGTGTCGGCAGAAAAATCACCAAGGAAAACATCACTTCCGAAGAAAGCAGAAAGGCTCTGCTTGAGTATTCGCCGATTTGCTTCGTCAATGAAAACACTGTGCCGATAATTCTCGGTCACGGAAAACTTGATGATATTGTGCCGTTCAACCAATGCGAGCAGTTGATTGAAAAGCTCAATTCCTTCGGCATTGAAAACGAGCTTATCGTCTATGAGAATTCGGGTCACGCTCTCGATAAAGACCCCGAATCGGTTGAAAAGTCAAGAGAAATATGCAGAAAATATGCGGAAAGAATTCTGAAAAACAAGGAATGAGATAATGGAACTCTATTTAGTGCGTCACGGCGAAACTCTTTCAAATATCGGAGCAGATGATTCCTGCGATACCGTGCTTTCGGCAAAGGGAGAGGAGCAGGTTGAATGCCTCGGAAAAGCTCTAAAAGATATTCATTTTGATAAAATATATTCAAGCCATCTTATCCGTGCGGTGCAGACTGCGGCGGCAGTTGCGAAATATCAGCAGGGAGAGCCTGAAATAATCGTTGTTCCCGAGCTTGCCGAAAGGGGAATAACAAGCGAATTTATCCCAGATAGGGTGAGGCTGGAAAAGGCTTATTCAAAGCTGAATTACGCCGATAGCCTTGTCAGCAAGGATTATCACGGCGACATTGAAAGAAGCGAAAATGTGCTTCGTAAGCTTGTTTTTGACCCTGCATATTTAAACGCAACCGAAACGAAAATCAGCGGAGAAAACGAAATCAGATATAATCCCGAAAGAATTCTGATTGTGGCTCACGGAGGACTCAATGCCTGCATCCTGAGCAACCTTGTTAATTTCCGCTTTGATATAAATATGAATATCGTTCAGCATAACACCTGCATAAACCGTTTCAGGCTGTTTCTTTTCAACGGCGTTCAGCGAGTTAAATTCGAAGGCTACAACGAAACAAATCATCTTTCCGAAAATCTCAAACAGAATTTCGGTTATTGAGGAGGAAAAAGAAATGAAAAAAGCATTGTCAATCGCTCTCTCACTTGTTTTCATGCTCTGCATCTGCCTTCCGTGCTTTGCGGGTCTTCAGGGAACAACATATTATGTTGACGGCAGTAACGGCGATGATTCCGCAAGCGGAACCTCTCCTGATACTGCGTGGAAATCTCTTGATAAGGCAACCGCAAACACCTATTCGGCAGGGGACAAGATTCTTCTGAAGGCGGGAGAAATCTTCAACGGTCGTTTTGTGACCTACGGAAGCGGCTCAGCTGATACGCCGATTGTTTTAGGTGCATACGGCGACACGGAAAAAGACGGTCTCCCGATTATCAGAAGCAACGGCGAAGGCGCTCTTCTTGATATTTATAATGTCAGCGGCTGGACTGTTGAAAACATTGAGTTCACCAACCCCAACGGAAGCGGACTTGTTATTGCCTCCGATAACGGGAAAATTTCAAGTGATATTACCGTCAGAGATTGTGTTTTTCACGATATATGCAATAAGGAACTTATAACAAAATATCCGATTAATCTTTCTTCATCGGGAGAATTTTCAAGGCTCAACAATATCACGATTAAGGACTGCAATATCTATGACTGTGGTTACGGCATTGCTATGGGCGGTCTAACCGCAGAATGGACTCCGCAATGGTTCAAATCTCCTGAAGAGTCATATAACACAAACTATCTGATTGACGGCGTTTCAATCAATAATCTTCTGTATGACGGAATTATCATCGGCTCAATATACGGAATGACTATCCGTAACTGCTCAATTCTCAACACCTGCCTTGTTGACGACCATTATACAGCTCCGATGTGGTCACATCACGCAAGCAATTTTGTTGTTGAAAACTGCGAAATTGCAGGTGCACTCAACGAAAAAGACGGTATGGCGGTTGACTTTGACGGCTGGACTACCGATTCGGTTTATCAGTGTTGCTATTCTCACGATAATGTCAGATTTATCAGAAACTGCTGTTATGATAATTACACCTGCAACGATAACTGCATAGTCAGATACTGCCTTTCCGTCAACGATAACAAGGGCGAAAATTCATTCGCTCAGCTTCTGACTTCGGGTTCAGTTGA
Organism: Ruminococcaceae bacterium UBA1730; assembly: GCA_002315935.1. GTDB lineage: Bacteria > Bacillota > Clostridia > Oscillospirales > Acutalibacteraceae > CAG-177. The sequence goes on along the minus strand of DCII01000003.1, from coordinate 59,440 downwards.
TTATAAAGAAGACCAGAAACCGAAGTATATGACCAATTTCGGCTTCTATAACAACACTATCATCAATTCGTCCGAGATTTATATGATAGGTCTTAAGGATGCTTATATTGCTAACAATATTTTTGTGGGCGATATGACCTCTGCATTCCTTTTCTCCCGCAAAACCATTGAAGACGACAAGAGCGTTATTCTGAAATTTGACGGCAAAATGACAAATAACTGCTTCCGTGGAACTCCCGTTCCGTCAATTGCTAAGAATAATTATATATGCAATCCCGGCTTTGTCGGCAATGACCTGACTGACAAAAACAGCTTCATGCTTTCGAAAAATTCGAAGCTTATCGGCAAGGGTGCCAAGGTCGCTGACGATATGGGCGAATTCGATTTTTACGGCAACGCTCTGACGGATAACATCAATATCGGCTGTTACGGCGGTGAGGGTGAAAATCAACCTGCATATTCAAATGCCGTGGATAACATGAAGTCAATCATCAACACCATTCTCGGTGCAATTTACAACTTCATTTATATCTGCAATGATACTTACTGGATATTCTGATATGAGAAAAATAAAAATAATACCGTTGATTCTTGCATTGCTGATGTTCGCTTCCTGCACAAAGCAGACGGAAGAAATCAAGCCATATGCAACGGTCAACGGCGAAACGATAACAGTTTCCGAAATTGAATATTTCAAAAAAAGAGACAGAGCAGACATCATCAACGAATTTTCGTCAGAATACAATGTGACCGATTATTCGGATTTCTGGGATAGAAGCTTTGATGGCGAAACGCCGACACAGGCTCTTGAGAAAAGAGCTTTTGATGATGCAGTGAAAGCTAAAATTATTCTCATTCTTATGCGTGAACAGGGTATTTTCGATGAAATCAGCTTTGAAGAGCTGAAAATCAAAGCGGAAAAATTCAACGAGAGCAGTAAGAACGGAACGGTCGGCATAATGAGCATTGATATGGAAAGCTTTTATACCTATTATGTTGACACGGGCAGAATGGAGCTTAAAAACCGCCTTGCCGAGGGAGAGCTGAAACCGTCACAGGCTGAAATTCAGAAATATCTTTCGGAGCATGAGGGCATAACCGAAGAGGGTGCAGTGTCATTTATTGTCAACGAAAAATTCGAAGAATATTTTTCTTCGCTTATTGAAAAAGCCGAAATCGGAATGGCGGAGGAGAGTAATTGAATAATCTCCAAGCAAAATCCGCATAGAAATTTATCTTTAAATTAGCGAGAAGAAGTCTGTCACTTATTGTTGACTTTTTCGAATAAAAATAGTATAATTCAGTAAAATCTACCAATTAAAGGACGGAAGGTGCAATATGAAAAAAATGAAGAGATTTATCGCAGTTATTCTTTGCGTGTTGATGCTTGCGGCAGCATTCATGCCGGCTTCGGCGTATTTTTTTCCGGGACCGGAAATGTGCTATAATTTCGCTGACGATGAGGCAGGCAAGGGTGCGGGAACAATTTCACTTCAGCACTGCCAGAAAGGAACATATTCTATATTCTGGGGCGATGAAAACGGCGAAAAACTTCAATTTAAAAACGGTTCAACCGTTGCTGATTTTTCAGCTCTTGCCGAAATTACCGTTTCCGACAACGATGAAAGCATTACCCTCAATTCATTCACTGCCATTCCCGACGGTGCAAAGACCGTTTTAGCATATTGCGACGGCGAAAAAAAGTTTGAAAATGAAATTCCTGAAAATAAAATTGCCGATTACGGCGAAATGACATATTCCTTCGGCGCATTGAGTGATCTTCATTTCAACAGATACAGTGACCTTTCGGATGATGATGCTGAGGTGGCATTCCCCCGTGCTCTTGATTTCATGAAGAATTCCGGCGTATCTCTTGTAGCAATGCCCGGAGACCTTTCCAAAAACGGCGAGGCTGATGCATTTCAGAAGTTCAATAAGTATACATCGCAGTATAATTTCCCGGTTCTGACCTGCAAAGGAAATCATGATTGCCGCTCGGAATATACACTTGAAAACTGGCAGAAATATGTTAACACAGGTGTTTACGGCGAAGAGAAAATGCAGGGCGTTCAGGATGTTGCCGAAAACGGTCTTGATTTTGTTTTCTGCGATGAAGAAAAAACCGGTGGAGACGTTTTCATCTTCTTCAGTCAGGTTAAAAGACAGTATATTCTCCCCGGCGGAAGCCTTGTAACCGATGAACAGCTTGATTGGCTTGAAAAACAGCTTAATCAGTATAAAGATAAGCGTGTGTATCTTTTCTTCCACACATTCTTAACTCCCGAAATTGACAAATCATCACCTCTTGCTTTCATCAAGTCAATTTTCAACATCGCAATGGGTGAAGGAAATATCCGCAATGCAATGGGACTTTTCTATCCTCTGTTTTACACTCTGTTCTCAAAGGATGAAGCGAGATTTCGCTCGTTGCTTAAGGAAAACAAGAATGTTGTTTTCTTCAACGGTCATTCTCATTGGTCATATAAATATCAGTCGCTCAACAGCACATTGAATATTTCCGACAATGGCGGAACAACCGCAACAATGGTTCATGTTTCGAGCGTTTCCGCTCCGAGAACTCCTTCAATTCCTCTCTGGAGCTCAAATCCCGGCACTATGTCGGAAGGTGCTTTCGTTGCGGTATATGAAAACAACATAGTTATCTATAATATGGACTTTGTTTCCAACACTGTTTACGCATACGCAACCTATACGGTTGACAGATAACCGATTATCAAAATGAAAATACCCACCGAAGAGAGTTCGAAGCTCCGTTTTCGGTGGGTATTTATTATAGACAGAGCTTTCTCGGGTCTTCACGGAAAGTAGGGGATGATAAAAATACCAGCATTAATAATAGAAACAGAGAAGGTTCTGTCATTGCGAGCGAAGCGTGGCAATCCGTTTCTTTTTTTTATAGGGTGTTACGGATTACCACACCAGTCTGCGGACTGGTTCGTAATGACAAACCTACTCCTATGTTTTAGCCCCAACTTTCCGTGAAGAACCTTTTTGCAAATCCAAAACCAATCAGATGAGATTTTGGAGTGCTTCAAGAAGACTGCCGATGTTAATTGGCTTTGCAACATGGTCATTCATGCCTGCCGCAATGGATATTGCCTTGTCCTCCGCAAAAGCATTTGCTGAAAGTGCGATGATTTTTATATTGCTGTTAGGATACATTGCTCTTATCGCCTTTGTTGCTTCGTAGCCGTTCATAACAGGCATCTGAATATCCATGAGAATAAAGTCATAATAATCTGCACCTTTTTCCCGAAGCATTTCAACCGCAACCGAACCGTTTTCGGCGTTTTCAACGATAATGCCTTCATCCTCGAGAATATCGGTCGCTATTTCACGGTTAAGCATATTATCCTCAACAAGAAGGATTTTTTTGCCGTTGAAATTATACTCTTCTGACTGCTCAACCTTTTCCGAAACGGCAAGCTGATTCTGCTCAACCTCCCTCAATCTGATGGGAAGGATAACGGTGAAGGTTGTGCCGACACCCTGTTTGCTTTCGCAGCTGATTGTGCCGCCCATAAGCTCAACGAAGGATTTGCAGACGGTAAGACCGAGACCTGTTCCCTGAATTCCGCTTATTGTGGAATTCTGTTCCCTTGAGAATTCATCAAACACGTGTTTCTGAAATTCTTCACTCATGCCTATTCCGTTATCGGTAAATGTGTATCTGTAAATGCCAATATCGTCATTTGACGAAATCTGCTCGCATTTTGCAAGAACCCTTCCGCCGTTCGGGGTATATTTGATTGCGTTGCTGATAATATTAACGAACACCCTTACACAACGGTTGTGGTCGTAGTATACATAGCGATTTCTGATGTTTTCAACCTTGAAGCTCAAATCAATATCCTTTGTTTTGGCAAGCTCGTTCATTGTGCTTTCAATGGCAGAAAAGCTTTGGTAAACATCGCCTTCATCCTGCTCAACAACAGCCTTGCCGCTTTCAATGCGGCTCATGTCAAGAATACTGTTAATCAGTGCAAGAAGAAGCTCGCTTGCCTGTTTTGTTTTTTCAAGGCTGTCAACAACCCGCTCCTTGTCATCAATGTGCTTCTGTGCAATATTAGTAAAGCCGACTATTGCGTTCATAGGGGTTCGTATATCGTGAGACATATTGAAAAGGAAGGTGGTCTTTGCTTTGTTTGCCGCTTCGGCAGCCTCAAGAGCCTCGTGAAGCTCCATCTGCATTTTAAGCTCATTTTCAATATTCATAACGCCGACAGCATAGTTAATCCTGTTATCACTGTCTCGGAGCTTAACAGCCTTAACCCTGTGCCAGACCTTCTTTTCGCCTATCTGAATACGGTAATCCACCTTAAAGGATTTGTTGTCGCCGAAAGCATTTTCAATGTTTTCTTTGCTGAACAGGACAGATAATTTTTCTCTGTCCTCCTCACAGATAACAAACGGAACGCTGTCTTTAGTGTCAATATAGAAATTGCCTCCGTTGAGGACCTTTGATTGAACATCTCTTTCGTACTCTTTGTTTTCTGAAATAAGCTGATAAACTCCTGTTTCAGCATCAATATAATAAAGAGTAGTGTAGGAATCGGAAAGAGAGGTGATGAGCATGAGAGAAAGGTCGTTTTTCTCTTTTGTGCGTTTTTCCTCGTTAAAGTGAAGCACGGCGGTAACATTCTGATGGGTTCCCTCAATTCGAACGCCTTGCGTATATTCATAATTACGAACGCCGCCGCAACGGACAACCATCGTGTGACCATCGGGATGATGCCAAGGATACTGAACCTCGGCGTGCTCGCCGGAAATCATCTTGTCAACGGATTGAGCAACAAGGTCGAGAGAGCCTTCGTCAATATGGTCATACCATGCGTGATATGTTTCCTCAGGGGAAATCTGATGGTCAAGTCCTATGAGACCGAGCATGGCATTGTCAACATACATTCTCGGTTCTTTTCCTTCATCAAGCTCAAATGACCACATTCCGATGTTGGCTTTTGAAAGAACATCGGGCGAAAGGGGAATTGCACCGAGAAGATATTTTTTCTGTTCCTTGATTTCCTTTGAAACATCCTTGAAGCCGAACGCAACCTTGTTTTTGTTTTTGCCGCAGATAACCTTCAGCCTGTATGTTTTTTCAATTCCGTTCGAAATATCACGGAAAATATAATTGTATTCATTATGGTTCTTGAGAATTTTCTTTATGTTCTCCGGCTTAATGAATTTTTTCAGACCTTCACGGTCATCCGGATGAACACATTCGTTTATGTATTTGTCAACGGAAAAATAGAAGTTATCAACCTTCGGATATTTCTCTTCTAACTCCTCTGAGCGTTTATACACTTCATACGAATAATTATCAAGATTAACATGATAAGCCGAAACATATGAATTGAGGAAATGGTTGGTAAAAACGAGAGATTCTTCGGTAAGATTTTTGGATTTCTCAAGAAGCTTTTGTTGATTGAGATAGAATTTTCTCAGGGAAATAAACAGAATTACGCCGATAACAATAAGGAAGAAAATTACCTCATATCCGAGATGGATAGCATCGTTTATCATGGCTTCGCTTGCAACAGCAGGGAAGACCTGAACAATATAGCCGTCAAAATCCGGAACCTTTACTATGCAGCCGCCGGTTTTGTTTCCCTCGATGGGGAAGAGAGTCATTTTATCTGTTTTGAAGGCGTTTTTAAATGTTTCTTCTAATCCTTCTTCGGAAATGATGTCGGTAATAGAAAGCTGCTCACGGGGCTTTAATCCCTGATTGCTTGCGATTATTCTTCCGTCGTCGGAAACGAAATAGGTTTTTGCGGTTTCTCCGAAATAATCTGCCGAAAGCAGTTCGGTTAATCTGTTTGATGCCTGGTAAACGCCGACAAGAGAACCGACAAATTCTTCATTATAGTATAACGGAGAATAAAACATGAGCAGGGTTTCGAGACCTGCTCTTGAAACATATACAAGGTCCATTCCCGAATTTCCCCTTTGGGCATCGGTATAATAAGGCCTTTCTCTTGCATCGGAAATACTTCCGGAGATATTGTGATTCATTCCATCATTATCTGCAAATTCAACGAAATCAAACATGGAATTGCGAACATAACGCTGAACAACGGTAACATCAAATTCCGGCCCTGTGAGCGAATCGCTGACAAGGTCGGTGAGCATCTTGCTGTTTGCGTAGCCGTCAGAAATGGCGGTGTTAACGCTTTGTGCAATCTGGGTTGCGTTATCAATAAGATATTCCCTGTTTTGCTCCGTGATGTTTTTTCTGTTACTCGCATTGAAATATATCAAAGAAGAAATAAACAGCAAAAAAACAATAGCGGAAATGATTGTGGTTCTGTTTTTTAAGTCTGATTTCTTTTTCATAGCAATAATCACCGTAAATTTTCGTTGTCGGTTTTCTTTTATATACTGTTGTATCTTTATACAAAAATCAGAATAAAATCAATCGGTTTTTTCTGCGGCATATCGGCTGATAATTGCCATAACATTGTTATATTCTTTTTCGCAAGCCTTAATCATTTCTCCAATATCTGCACTCGGGTTGCCGTGACGCAAATCCTCGCATACTGCACTTGCTTTTTCGAAAATTCCCGTAAAAGCCATGTTGGCGGCAGTCCCTTTGAGTGTGTGGGATGCTCTGAATGCACCTTCAATATCTCCGTTTGCGTAGGAATCGAGAAGCTGCCTGAGCGAAGGGTCATCGAGAAAACGGATTGTGAATTTTGAAACACGGGCTTCCGTCAGAAGTCTTGACATAACATCATTGAAATCCGCATTCATTAGAGCGTAGCATTCCTTAACGGTCATTATTCTTTCACCTCATATTATGTATTAAACAATGCATTTTTCGTTAAAAAATTCATCCATAACCTTTTTGAATTTTTCACGGATAATCGGTTTGATGAAATAACGGAGCACATCAATTTCCAAGGCTTCATCAACAAATTCCGGAGAGGAGCTGCAAAAAATGATTTTTGTTTCCGGATTTTCTTCCATCAGCTTTCTTGCAGTTTCAACTCCGTTGATTCCGACCATATATATGTCGAGAAAAACGAGAGTATACTGAGAAATATCGGAAGAAAGGAATTCAGTGCCCGACGAGAAACAGTCAATCTCGCTTTCGGTTCCACGCTCATTCAGATAATCCTCGATATACATTTTGGTAATATCTCGGTCAAAAACCGAATCGTCACAGACTGCTATTTTTGTTTTCTTATTCATATGGATGCCTCCTTACCCTTTATGCTTTCAATTATACAACTGTTTTCTATAGTTCACAACTGCCGAAAATGTCAAATTGGCTACCGAATGTGTCATAGCGGTTGTTATTCTATCCCATATTCGTTCCAAGAGGTCCTCACTGACGGGTATTCACGCCGTGGAGGGGTTATTTCATCGCCGTTGTCGAAAAAAACATCACCATGGCTGACGGATTCTATTCTGCCGAGGTTAAGCACAAGGCTTGAGCCTGCCATGATGAATTCGGGATTTTCAATCAGGGAAGCAACGGCGTTTTTAACGGAGCCCTGAATTGTTGTTGAGCTTATTTCCTCGCCGTCTGACATATGAAATTTCAAGGAACGGTTCGTTTTTTCGATAAAAACTATCTCATTTTTTCTGACTCTGCGTATTCCGTCCGGAGTCCGTATTTCATATGCGGAGCAATTCGATTTTTTTAGTTGTTCAATTGCCGGATTCAGAGCATTGGCAAGAGCTTCTTTGCTTATCGGTTTCATAAGATAGCGGAAGGCGTTCACCTCAAAGGCATCAATAACTCCGTCCATTGAAGAAGACAGAAAAATGATTATCCCTTCTTCGCCTTTTTCACGAAGCATTCTTGCTGTGTCAACTCCGTTGATAAACGGAATATTATAATCGAGAATGAAAATATCAATGGGTTCCTCTTTACCGATGCCTTGGATGAGCATACTGCCTGTTGTGTATTTTGAAATCCGTAGGGGACAATGATTTTGCTTGCCGTATTCCTGAAGCATTTCGGCAAGCGTATCCATAGTTAATTCATCATCATCACACAGAGCGATTGAAAGCATACTTTTTCTCCTTTTTTACTTGAAAAAGAAAATAAAATGGTGTATATTATCTATAATGCACAAAAATAATTGTGGGAGGGAAGATTGCCTTGATAAAAATTGCCGTTTGCGACGATAGCTCCGCTCAGATTGAACTTGTTAAAGAATATTTTGACATTTACGAAACAAAATATCCTAAAACTGTTGAAGCAACCTATTTCAGCCTGGGCACAGAGCTTCTTGAAGGCAGCCGCAATAACGCATTCGACATCTATATTATAGACATGATTATGCCAGAAATCAATGGCATAGAGGTTGCCCGTTGCCTGCGTGAACGGAAGGATAAGGGCAAAATTCTCTTTCTTACCGCATCAAAGGATTATGTGTTCGATGCCTTTGTTGTCAAGGCTTCCGATTATCTTCTTAAACCCGTCGGACCCGAAAAGCTGTTTGAAAAAATTAATCAGCTTATTGAAGAAATTGAGGATGAACGCCCTCGGACTGTTTCGGTCAAAACGAGCAGGGGAGAAATGAATATCCGTGTTTATGATATTCTCTATATCGAAAATGTTGACCGTTCTCCCGTTTTTTATCTTTCTGACGGAACAAAGGTTGAAGGAATAAGCAAAAGAGGGAAATTTGCCGAAATAATTTCCGAATTCCTCAATTTACATAATTTCTGCCTGTGCGGAGTGAGCATTGCCGTGAATCTTGCTCATATCAGCTCATTCAAAAGAGATGTCGGTATTATTTATCTTGACAGCGGAAAGGAGCTTTTCTGCTCTCGATTATACGCAAAGGATTTCAAGGCTGTGCTTGACAGATTTCGCAGATAAATCTTCGCCTGATAACATTTTAACCTTTGCAGGAAAAATTATCAATAACCGAAATTGTCAATTTTGTTACCGCTTTTGTCAACAAAGCATAAAAAAGGAGCTGTCTTCTGAGACAGCTCCTGAAAAATTTATATTATACTGTTTGAATATCCCAAATCATATTCATGAATTCTTCGGATTCGATAAAGCTTTTCAGCTCCGATTTTTCCCAGTTGTTGGAGGCTATGTCAAAACGATGGTTGCACACAACATCATCAAGCAGGCAGGAATCATTATCAAGAACGGTTGCACTGTATTTTCCGATTATGACCTTCTCACCGAGCTTAAGACCGTGTGCGGCCTCGGGCTTCAGGCGGAAAACGGGTCTTATTCCCGCTCTGTCACTGTCAACCTTATAGCCTTCTGTATAAATCTCTCCGTCAATGAAAATATACATTGCATTTTTCTTGTAAATTCCGGGAGAATTTATCCACCACCAGCATTTTACAACGGGAATTAAATCCCTGTTTTTCTTGTATTCGTCCATGCTCAGCAGTGAAACGGACTCAATATCATCTTTGGTGAAAATGTTCTTATTGTCTTCCGGGGTCAATGTGTTTTCGTTCATCATGATATTTACCTCCGCAACTCTCTGCGTATTTTTCTATCATGATAATTTTAGCAGATTCATTTCAGATTTAAAACGCCAAATAAACATAATTCCCATCCAAATTGACATAATTCTACGGATGAAAATTTGTTATTCCGCAAAATAATGACAAAATTCGGCATCTGAAAACGGAAAATATGTTTTATTCGGAATATGAAATAATTGCAGATTTATCCTTTTGTACGGCGTTGGTCAATTTGTTGACTTTTTAATTTTCTTATGGTAATATTTCAATACCAAATTCAATCGGAGGAAGATCAGATGGATTTTTCAAGGCTGAAAAAACTTATATGTCCGTTTGTTGTTATGATGCTTCTTTTCGGAACGATGATTCCGGCAGCTGCAACTGACGGCGAAATAAATTCTCTTGAAGACCTCAAGGGTATGAAGGTAGGCGTTCTGACAGGCACTGTTTTTGATGAGATTACGCAGGAAAACATCGAAGATGTTGAGGTCTGTTATTTTAATTCGAACTCCGACATTGCAACGGCACTTGACGAGGGGAAGATTGCGGCGTATGTTACGGATGCTCCGATTGCACGAAGCATTAAAAATGCACATGAAGACCATGTTGTGCTCAAGCAGATTTCTTCGGAGGATTATGGCTTTATCTTCAAAAAGAATGACTCGCAGTCGGCGGAGCTTTGCAAACAGTTCAATGAATTTCTTGCCGAAAGCAGGGAAAACGGACTTCTTGATAAAATTGATGCAAAGTGGTTCGGAAAAGATGAATCTGCCATGGTTATTGATTATTCGGCAGTTGAAAACGGTAATGGCAAAACCCTGAGATTTGCAACGAGCACAAGCACGGGAGAACCTTTTGCTTACATGAAAGACGGTAAGCGTGTAGGCTTTGATATTGAAATTGCCGTTGAATTCTGCAAATCATACGGTTATAATCTTGAAATTGATGACTACGATTTTGCAGGCATCATTAGTGCAGTTCAGTCGGGAATGGATGATTTCGGCTCCTCCTGCATCACGATAACCGAAGAAAGAAAAAAGAGTATGCTTTTCTCTGACCCGGATTACAGCGGAGGAACGGTTGTTGTTATCAAAGATGTTTGTGCAGAAGCTTTGGCAACCGGGGTTGAAGCCGAGGAAACAGGCTTCTTTGCTTCGCTTGGAGAAAGCTTTGTCAAGACCTTCATTAAAGAGAGCAGATGGAGGCTTTTCCTTAACGGAATTGTAAACACAATGTTTATTACGGTTGTTTCAATCATTTTCGGAACAATTATCGGATTTTCCGATTATCTGATTTGCCGAAATGGAAATAAGGTTGCAAATTCCGTAACAAATGTGCTGGTAGGCATCGTTCAGGGAATGCCTGTTGTTGTTCTGCTGATGATTCTATTCTATATTGTTCTCGGAAAAACGGGTCTCGGCGGAACATGGGTAGCGGTAATCGGCTTTAGTCTGACATTCGGAGCATCCGTTTTTAAGATGCTTAAAACAGGAGTCGGAGCAATTGACAAGGGTCAGAATGAAGCGGCATTCGCCCTCGGATTCAACAGCACAAGAGCATTCTTCCGTGTTATTCTACCTCAGGCTTCCTATCATTTTCTTCCTATTCTGCGTTCGGATATTGTTACTCATATCAAGTCAACCGCAATAGTCGGATATATCGCAGTTCAGGATCTGACGAAGATAAGCGATATTGTCAGAACCCGTACATATGAAGCGTTCTTTCCGCTTGTTGCAACGGCGATTATCTATTTTCTTCTTGAAGGCTTGCTTGTTCTGATTGTAAAAAAGGTTCAAATTCTTACGGATAAAAAGAGAAGGGCTCCCGAAAAAATACTCAAAGGAATTAAGACGAAATGAAAATAGAACTTAAACATCTCGAAAAGAAATTCCCCGATGCGGCTCCCATAAGCGATGTGAACGCAGTTATCAATGACGGCGATATAATAGCGGTAATCGGTCCGTCGGGAACGGGTAAATCAACTCTTTTAAGATGCATAAATATGCTTGACCCTCCGACAGGCGGTCAGATTTTTATTGACGGCATTGAAATTACAAATAACAAAGCAAATTTCGGAAAGCTACGCCGAAAAATCGGAATGGTTTTTCAGTCCTTCAACCTTTTCAGCCACCTTACGGTTATCGAAAATATTATGCTTGCTCTGACGGAGCTTAAAAAGATGTCAAGGCAGGAAGCATATGATATTGCCATTGAACAGCTTCAGAAGGTCGGACTTGCGGATAAGGCTCTTGCATATCCCGAAGAGCTTTCGGGCGGCATGAAGCAAAGAGTTTCAATTGCAAGAACTCTTGCTATGGACCCGGAGCTGATTCTTCTTGATGAGCCGACGAGTGCTCTTGACCCGACAATGGTGCGTGAGGTTGAATCCGTTATCTGTAACCTTGCCAAGACAGGCAAAACGATGGTGATTGTTACCCACGAAATGAGACTTGCGAAGGCAATCAGTAACCGGATTTTCTATCTTGACAGAGGAGTAATTTATGAAGACGGCACTCCGGAGCAGGTTTTCAACAATCCGCAAAGAGAGCGTACCCGTGCTTTCGTTAACAATCTCAAGGTGTTCAAATACAGATTCAAAACGAATAATTTCAGCTATGATGATTATGCTTCAAAATTCTCGGAATACATTGAAAATAATGAGCTTGAGGCAATGTCAAAGGCAAGCCTGAGGTCGGTAATGGAGCATATCGCAACCGAATTTGTTCCTAACCATATGAGCCAAAACGATACGGTCAGCATTGTTGCGGAGCTTAATCCCGAATCGAAGAAGGTCAAGATGCTTGTCTATTATTCTTCAAACAGTTCGGATAATCTTACGGAGATGACGGCAATTCTTTCTCCGCTTGTTTCGACAATCACAACGGAAAGCATTGAAGACGAGGATTTCGATTTCAAAGCGGTCTGCATGATATAAAAACAGCTCCTCCCGCAGTCGGAAATTTCCGATGACAGGGAGGAGCTTTCTGTATGTGAAGGGAAACTGATTGCTATTCATTCAACCTTCGGCAAATAACCACAAGCGAGATTATGGCTTGAAAACCTGCCTTGCATAGGAGATGAATTCTGCCTTTGTTTTAAGATTGTTTTTTGCATGAACGCGTTTATTGTTTTTTTGATTTCGCTTACAGAAATATTCTTCATCATTGACACCTTTTTCATTGAAAAGCCACTGCACACAAGCAGAATAACATCACCTTGCTCTGTTGTGAAATCAATGTTAAGTGCCATTTTTCGTGTTGCATTGAAAGTCAAAATAAAATTCTGAGTATTATGATTTCTGATTTTTTCGATTTTTCTTGCAAAATCATGACCGTAAGCGTTCATCTGCCTATGGTATTCCATGTGATTGAAGTTGGAATATTTTGAGAGCGTGGTATACAGTCCCTCGGAGTAGCCTATACGGCAAGCATCCTGAATGTGTTTGATTTTCGATTCGTTGTCTCCGTTGCGTTCGCAAAGCGTTGCAAGCAGACCGTGCATAACCATTGATGCAGGAACACATCCGTTTATTTCAGCCTGCCTGCACATAGCGGAAAAAACACGGAGAGCCTGAGGATGCATCGGTTCGTCAACAAAAATCATTGTTATAATTGAAACAAGCTCATAGAGCGGCAATGCATCGGAGCTGAGCCTCGTGATGTCAATCTCGTTGAATAAATGAGTGTCATATGTGTACTGAAATCTGCATGATGCAATCAGCATTTTGTAATCTTCGGAATGAATTTTTTCTGCATCCTTGATTTTTTCCATCTCGTTCATGCAGATGTTTAATTCCGAGCTTAATCCCAGCAGGAGGCAGTTGAAAACATTGGTGCAGTATGCACCGAATCTGATATAGCTCATTTCAGACTCAATCAGCTTTTTGCAAATCAGAAAGCTTTCATAGTAGTCACTTTTAAGATTGAGAAGCTGAGCCCGGAAAAGCTCTTTTTCTTCGTCGTTCAAATCTGTCTGCGAAGAATAGCTTTCAAAATAAACAAGCACGGGGAAGCGGTAATAATCACTTGCTTTTGATTCACTTTTAAGTTTTTTTCTGCCGTCAGAGGGGCGTTCGGCGGATGCCGGAATCATCCATTGTCTGCCCATACGGAATGCACCGGGTATTTTTCCTTCGGCACAATAAGACTGGACACGGCGGATATTTACCTCCCATTTTTTTGCGGCTTCTTCGGGAGAAATATATTCCATGATTTCACTTCCTAAAGTGTTGATAATGCTATTTTAGCAATTTTTTTGAAAAAAGTCAATAATTTTCGTTCAAACGATTGACAAATTTGAAAGGTCGCTGTCCATTTATATGTCATTTCTTATTTGTGTGACTGAATAAGAATTCTGATTTCATCAATGGTTTTTCTGAATTTTTTGGGGTTCAGAATAGTTTTTATCCATCTTTTGATTTCGAAGAAAATCAGGAGACGGGGATGCTTTTTCAGTGATGGATAAAGGATTTCAAGATGCTTGTGTGGAAGAAAGATTCTGCTCAAAAGATATGAACTTTTTTTATTGTTTTTAATCTTGTTGAGAACAAGGTTGTTTCTGTTTCCGTTGCTTCCGCTGTTGAGAATATATCTTAATTCATCGCATTCGGGGATTTCACCGTCAAGAAATATTCTATCTGCAAGGAAAGACATTCTTTTTTCAAATTCAAAAAGTCCGGATTTTCTGAGAGCTTTTTCTATTTCAATGCCGCTGAAATATTCATCACTTTGTTTGATAACAAAAATATCGCCGAGAAATTTCAGCCCCGCTCCGACTGTTTCGTAGTGATGCAGGAAGTGCGAAATGAAATAAAGATAAAAATCTTCTTTTGTCATTGAATACCGGAATTCGTTATCCGAATTCTTTTCAAGACGGGAAAAGATATTTTCAAAAGCTTTTCCTTCTTCGAGTCCGCTGTCAAAAAGGCTGTTGTGAAGCTCAAAATTATAAATCGGCTCCTTGTATCCGGCAACATCGTGAATCCAGATTCTCAATCTGTAATCTCTGCTTTTGAGGACTTCAATTGACTTGTTGAAATCATCGGGAAAGATGAGAATATCATTGTCGGCGAATTCCCTCATTCCGCTTTGCGGATAAAGGGATGAAATGAGTTCACCTTTAAGCGGAACATATTTTATATTTCTGATTTCAAATTCATTGAACAGGGAGTTTCGTTCGGCAGAGAAAAGAATTTCTCTTTTCAGGCAGTAATCTGAATAGTTTTTCCATTCTGAATATAAGCCTTCGGGAACGGCGTCCACGCTGAGTGCTCTGAAACAGCAGGAAGCAATCTTATGCTTTTTTGCGAGAAGGAAGACCTTTTCCCAATCGGAAAAGCCATTAATAGTTTTTGCTTTTCTGCCTGTCAGAGAGCCGGAATAAAGCAGGATAAGCTGTTTTGAACTGTCCGAAAGCCTGCACTGTGAAAAATCATCGGAATGTCTGTTATCTTTTTTCATATTCAATCATTTATTAAAAATCTCAGTTTTTCAATAACCTTGTCTGCTCCCTTGCGGGCTGTTTCTTCGGGAATGCCGTAAAAATCCGTCATTGCTTTGATAATTTCTTGATACGAAATATCATTTTTCAGCAGTTCAACAATGAATAATGCGGAATCGTTAAGCCTTATCATCCCGTTGAAGCTGTCTTTTTTGTTGCTCGTATCAACGATATAATTACTGCCGTTTGCCTGAGTGATAACCAGTCCGTTTTTCAGTTTCATATATTTCTCTCTTCCGAAATTTTTTCTGTTCCCCGATGGCAGACCTCTGCCGCCTCGGGACTTGTGTTGCAGTTCATTTTGCCCATCGGAATAAGCTTTGAAAGTCTGACCGTCAGCTCTGCCCAACGGATGATTTTCTCTCGTGACTGCGGTCTGAAGGTCTGCGAACCGATAACGGATAGAGCTTCGGTTTCAGACAGCTTTTCAAATGAATTTTCTTCGCTTCGGCAGATTTTTATAAAAGCCGAGAGCGGAGCATTCCTGTTGAAGCCTTCACTGAATTTTCCGTTCCACGGAGTTCCGTATACGGTTGCACCGTTTTCAGTTATTTTAATCAGCGGTTTATCATCGTTTATTATTGAAACCAAAGAACCGAATTTTTCTTGCCAAAGCTTTGAATGGGTTGATTTTCCTGTTCCTGAGGGAGCAACAAACGCATAGGCTTTTCCCTCGAATTCAATGCAGGAGGAATGCAGAAGAACAACATCATATTCAATGATTTTTTCGCAGATTTTTCTGAAAATTGCAAGAAATTCAAGATATTCCTCGGCAGCTTCGGAATTATTCGCTTTTTTCTCTGCATTTATATCATCATGACAGACAGAAACAGAAAACGAAGGCGTTTTATCCGTAAAAAATCCCTTGCATCGGCGGAAGGTGAAATCGTATGAGCAGAATATTTCAATCGGAATTTCTGCAAGCTCAATTCTGAAATTCATAATCAAATCTTTGCTTTCATAATAATTATTCTTAAATATAGCATTAATCGTTGATAAAATCAAGTGTCTGCATTTTGAATGAAAATTATATTGTCCGTTCGGTTGTAATCCTGAAAATAATGTGATATGATAATAAAAAATTAAAATGAGCGGATGATATGCAGATGCCTTTGAAGGACGGCAAGAGAAAGGTTCTGACCCTTAGCTATGATAACGGAAACACGCAGGATATAAGGCTTGCCGAAATGTTTGACGGAACCTTCAATGTTGATACGGGACTTTTTCTGAATGATTCATCCGAAAGAGAGGTTAATATATGATTAAATCGGCAGTCAAGGAATTTGTTTTCGAAAACGGAACGGTAACGCCCTCGTGCCACGCTTCAACGGTTCTGCCGCTTGATAACGGCGAGGTTATTGTTGCATGGTTCGGAGGAAAGCACGAAAAAAATCCCGATGTTGAAATATATGTTTCGATAAGAAGTGCAGACGGAGCATGGAGCACTCCCGTTGTTGTTTCGGATAACGATAAGGTTGCTCACTGGAATCCCGTTCTGTATAAAAGAAAGAACGGTGAAATAATTCTTTATTTCAAATACGGAGCTGAAATTCCTACATGGATAACAAAATATGTTATCAGCAGGGATAACGGAAGAACATGGTCGGCTCCGCAGGAGCTTGTTGCAGGCGATGTCGGCGGCAGGGGACCTGTTAAGGACAAATGCCTTCTTCTTTCCAACGGAGCTCTTCTTGCACCGGCTTCAACTGAAGGCGGCAAATGGCTCTGCTTCATTGACCGCTCCGAGGATGACGGAATAACATGGGAAAGAACGGATTATTTTCCCATGCCGAAATACAGAGGCGTTAATGTAGGTCTTATTCAGCCGACTCTCTGGGAATCTGCTCCCGGAATTGTTCATTGCTTTATGCGTTCGGATGCAGGTGCAATTTATCGGAGCAATTCCGAGGATTACGGCAAAACATGGTCAAAGCCGAAACGGACAAGACTTCCGAACAACAATTCGGGAATTGACTGCACAAAAGACGGCAGGGGAAGACTTTGGCTCCTCTATAATCCGGTTGACGAAAACTGGGGTGTTAGGTATCCTCTTCTTCTTTCCTGCTCGGAAAATAACGGCAAATCCTTTGAAGCAATTCTCAACTGCGAGCCAGGCTTCAGATGCACTCCGGAAGTGACCGAGGAGGGCAAGAAGCTCTCAAAGCAGGCGAGGGGAGAATTCTCATATCCTGCGATTGTTTATGATAATAATAAGCTGTTCATTTCATATACATACAACAGAAAGCAGATTGTTTTCTGGAAAATTGAGCTTGAATAATTCTAAGGAAACGCTGATTAAATCTTGCTTGCCGATTTAATCAGCATTTCCCTAAAAAAACAAAACGGGGGCTGTCGCTGAATTCGACAGCCCCTGAAGCTTTATATATCAAGGCTTGTAATGTCTGCAAGAGTTTCTCTTTTAACCGCAACATAATCTTTCTTATCGGCTATCATTACTACCGCAGGGCGTGGGATACGGTTATAGTTGGAAGCCATCGAATAATGATATGCACCGGTTGTGAAGCAGGCGAGAATGTCACCTCTTGAAATGCTTGACGGAAGAAGAATGTTTTCCTGAATGATGTCTCCGCTTTCGCAGCATTTGCCGACTACGGAGCATTTCATGTCGGGCTTTTCGTTCAGCCTTCCTGCGGCGGCGAGTGTGTATTCTGCCTTGTAAAGGGCGTAGCGGATGTTGTCGGTCATTCCGCCGTCAACCGAAACATAGGTCTTGTAGCCTGGAATTGTTTTGAGTGTGCCGACAGAATAAAGCGTAAGGCCGGAATCGGCAACAATTGCTCTGCCCGGTTCAAAGCCGACAATCGGCATTTCAATGCCGAGCTCCTTGCAGTATTTTTTTGAGAAATCGGCAATTTCGCCGATGGTTTTCTTAATATCAAGAGTCGGCTGTGAAGCGATATATTTAACTCCGAAGCCGCCGCCGAGGTCAAGAAAATCTGCGGAATAGCCGAGACTACGCTTAATATCGGCAACGAATTCAAGCATGATTCTGGCAGTGTCTATGAACACGGGAGCTTCAAATAATTCAGAGCCTACATGGCAGTGGAAGCCTTCAAGAATAAGGTTTTCCATGCGAAGTGCGTGAGCGGTGATTTCTTCTGCCTGACCGGTTTCAATTGCAGAGCCGAATTTTGAATCAACCTTTCCTGTTGCAACCGCTTCAAAGGTGTGAGGGTCAATGCCGGGAGTTATACGCAGAATGATTTTTTGCTTTATTCCGTATTCGGGAGCAATTCTGTTGAGCGCATCAAGCTCTTCGGCGTTGTCAACAACGAAGTGACCGACCTTGTTTTCGATTGCATATCTTATATCGCTGTCGGTTTTGTTGTTGGAATGGAAAAATGCGTTTTCCATATTGAAGCCTGCACGAACGGCGGTGTATATTTCTCCAACAGAAACAACATCAATAAGAAGACCCTCCGAGCCGACTATTTCATACATTCTCTTGAATGAACAGGCTTTTGAAGCATAGAGAATTCTGCCCTTGTCGCCAAAGTTCTCGGCAATTGCATCTCTGAATGCCGAGCATTTCTCTCTGATTCTGTTTTCGTCCATGACATAAAGGGGAGTGCCGTATTTCTTCGCAAGCTCAAGGGTGTTGACCCCGGCGAACATAAGCTCTCCGTTTTCGTTTTCGGATATGTTATTGCAGATTCTGATTTCGTCTTTCATGCTTGCACCATTAAATAAGATTATTTTCTTTCATTAAGCCGAGAAGCTTTGCTTCATGCTCGCTCTCCATCGGAGTGAGGGGAAGGCGGAGAATATTCTCGCCGAAGCCCATTGCGGAGCAGGCGGCTTTTACGGGGATGGGATTAACCTCGCAGAAAAGAGCATTGATGAGCGGAAGAAGTCTGAGCTGAAGCTCTCTTGAACGGGCAATATCGCCGTTGAAAAAGCTTTCGCACATCTCATGTGTTTCGTTCGGCATGATGTTGGCAAGAACCGAAATGCAACCCTTGCCGCCGAGTGACATGATGGGAACATTCTGGTCATCGTTGCCCGAATAAATGACAATTTTATCTCCGCAGAGAGCGGCAATCTGTGCAACCTGCGAAAGGTTTCCGCTTGCTTCTTTTATTGCAACAATATTTTCATGCTCAGCAAGCTTTGCAATTGTTTCGGGAGTAAGGTTGCAACCCGTTCTGCTCGGAACATTATAGAGAATGCAGGGGATATTGATTGCATCTGCAATTGCCGTGAATGAAGCGATGAGACCGTTCTGGGTAGCCTTGTTGTAATAAGGAGTAACAAGAAGAACGGCGTCTGCACCTGCTTCTTCTGCGTATTTGCTCAGCTCAATTGCATAGGCTGTGTCGTTTGAGCCTGTGCCTGCGATAACGGGAACTCTGCCGTTGATTCTTTCAACAGCAAATTTGATTGCATCCTTGTGCTCATCATCGGTAAGGGTTGAGCCTTCGCCCGTTGTGCCGGCAACAACAATCGCATCAATGTTGTTTTCAATCTGCCAGTCGATAAGCTTTCCGAAATTATCATAATCAATTCCGTCTTTTGTGAGGGGAGTGATAATTGCCGAAGCGGCTCCGGTAAATACAGTTTTTTTCATTTCAAATCCTCCGAAAATAAAAAGACAGCTAAAACACATAGCTGTCTCTAAAAATACAAAATGATTTTAGGGATAGCTCTCCGCAATATCTTGCGACAACATAATAAATATTCTTTATTATGCCAGCCGAACACCCGCCACGGCATTCGCTTCGGCATCTTCACCTTTTCCGCATCGGCTTTGGCAGCCTTCTAAGATGCGGTACTCATTTAGGATGCACCTCTATCTTTTTCGAATAATATCATAAGATTCCTCAAATGTCAACACATTTTTTGAAATTTGAAAAAGATGAAATATTTGAAAAACGAATTTTTATCCGACTTCGGTTGACTTGCATGAAAATAGAATATATAATGTTTAAAAAATGCACGGATGTGATTAAATGACAGATAAAATAAAAGCATCGGACCTTGAGAACGGCAACACTCTTATTTTTCTCAAGCTGAAATTCATGAAGGAACCAACGCAGGAAAATCTTCTTCCGCTTCTGATGTGTCTGCGTGATTCGGTTGTTAAAGTGCCGTTCATAGCGGAAATGAGCGAAGCGGATAAAAAGAGGGTTATGGAATGCAGGAAGGGAGACACCTTCTGCAACAAGGATGAGGTTAAGCTCACCGCAGATATTCTTCAGGCAAAGGACGGAAAGAGATATTTCCCGATTTTTTCGCAGAAGGAGCAGATGCCCGAGGATTACAGAAATAAATTCACCGTTATTCCGGTAACCGCTCTTGATGCACTGAAAATGGCACATGGGGACAAAACTGTTTCGGGTCTTGTGCTTGATGGCTTTTCATTCCCGTTTGTTGTTCCGTTTGAGCTTGCAGATTATATGGCAACCCTGCCGTCAAGAATCGAGGATTGATTGAAATGTTGATTATTGCCCACAGAAGCGGACCTGTTGAATATCCCGAGCAGACTGTTGAATCCGCTCTTCTTGCTCTTAAGGACGGTGCGGATATGGTTGAAATAGACCTTCGCTTTTCGGCTGACGGCAGAATTATCGTCTGCCATGATGACAATGCCGAAAGAGTTTTCGGAGTTGACAAAAAAACAGACGAGCTTACCGCAGACGAATTTGTTTCGCTTTGCCATAAGGAGAATTCATCTTATCACGGTCATCTTTTTGAAGACTATATCAATGCAGGGGTAAAGCCGCTTCTCCTTCATATCAAGGAGGGCGGCGAAAAGATAAACACCATTCTTGACTTTATTTCGGCAAAGAATTATCTCGGCAATATTGTTATGGGCGTTGCAAATCCCGAGGATGTTGCCCGTGTGAAGAAATACGATAAGAATATCCCTGTTCTGGCATTCATGAAGAATGCTCAGATGCTTGATGCCTGCATTGCCGAGGGAGCTGATTTCATAAGGCTCTGGCAGGGCTGGACAAGGGCTGAATATGTTGAAAGAATTCATTCGGCAGACAGAGGGGTATGGATTATGGCAGGCAATGCAGATGGCTACGAAACAGGCTACACAAGCATGGAGTTTCTTGATTTCATCAGAGAAATCGGCGTTGACGGTGTGCTCGTCAATAATGTTCGAAATCTAAGGTAATGCTGATTAAATTTTGCTTGTCGATTTGACCGGCGGCTCCTTAAAATTTGATGAAGAATTCTTAAGAACTGATTAATATTGTTGAATTTACCACGACAATGAAATAGAATATTAGACAACTAACTTTAAGGAGAGCTGTTTATGATTAATATTCTTGCCTGCGATGACGATAGAGATATTGTTAAGGCTATAAAAATTTATCTTTCAACAGAAGGCTTCAATGTTATTGAAGCGAATACCGGTAAGGAAGCTGTTGAAGCGGTTGAAAAAAATGACATCAAGCTCATTCTCATGGATGTTATGATGCCCGAAATGAACGGCATTGAAGCAACTATGAAAATCAGAGAAAAATATAATATGCCCATCATCATGCTTACTGCAAAGGACGAATATTCAGACAAAATTCTCGGCTTGCAGATAGGTGCAGATGACTATATTACTAAGCCGTTCAATCCGATTGAGGTTGTTGCGAGAGTTAAATCGCAGATAAGAAGATTTACTCAGCTCGGAAGTGAAATTCAGAATGATGATGTGTATATCAACGGCGGACTTAAGGTTGACGATAAATCAAAAACCATTCTTCTTGACGGAGAGCAAATCAGTGTTACGCCGACGGAGTATGCCATCATAAAGCTTTTTGTTCAAAATCCCGGTGAAGTTATTTCTCCGAAAGAAATATATAGAAGAGTATGGAATGATGACCCGTTCGGAACGGAAAACACCGTTCTTGTTCATATCCGACATATCAGAGAAAAAATTGAGATTGACCCTTCAAACCCGAGATATATTGTTGCAGTATGGGGTCACGGATATAAAATGGAAAAGAGGTAATAAAAGCTGAATTTCAAACTGAAAACTTTTACCGATAAGGTGACGGTTGCTCTTCTCTATCTTCTTACGGTTGAAATTGCTGTTGCACTTGCACTTGCAATCAATTTCATGTATGATTATCATTTCTATTCATCCGATAATCAATATTATCCTGTTCAGAAGGCTATGAGCCTGAAAACGGAAGCAGAATACGAAACAATCAGAGAATATGCCGCCCTTGCGGAAAAATCCCTGACGGGTCTTGACGAAGAGGATAAGGCGGTCTATGACACGCTTAAGAAAAAATATGATCCGAGTAATTCAAACATCGTATTCAGAGTCAAGGATAAAAAGGGAACATTGATTGCCCAGAACGATGCGAATTATAATCCGGAGGATTCATGCTTCTTTCGCTCAAAGGATTTTAGTGCGGAAATAGATGAAAATAATATTGTTTCGGGAACGATTTTTCTTTATGTCAGAAAGAATCTGACCGCTCATGACAGCTACAGACTTGCTCTGAAAATGATTGATTTGGCAAGAAGCATGAAGTATCTCATATTTGTTGTGCTGTTCATCTTCGTGTGCCTTGCCTGCTTCCAGCTCGGAATTCTCATGTTTTCAATCGGCAAAACAGAGGAAGAAAGAAAGTATTTCAATGTGCTTCAGAAGATACCGTTTGATTTGATGAGCCTCACAACATTCCTTCTTATCGGCTTTGCCGTTATGCTCATTCTTCTGACCTCTGCGGCTGACATAAAAGAAAGAAGCATTGTTCTGTGGAATACGGTTGTTCTTGTTGTTGAATTCTGTGTCAGCTTCATTCTTCTTGCTTATTGTCTTTCGCTTGCAATGAGAATCAAAGAGGGACACATCTTTGAAAACACAATTGTTGTAAAGCTGATTAATAAAATCAAGAAAAAAAAGTCGCATAATGATGAAGCGAAGGTGAAGGTTCCTTATCTCGGGAAGGCTCTTATTGCAATCGGTGCGGTTATGCTCGGTGACCTCGGAACAATATTCTTTTATGTTTATAAATATAAATCGAGCGAAACCGATGTTCTTTCTGAATTCAATTTCCTTTATTTTGCTTTTATGCAGCTTGCCTGCGTTTTCATTCTCGGAGCGGTTTTTTTTCTCATTGTTTTCAATCTAAGTTCAATCAGAGAGAGCGGAAAGAAAATTGCAAGCGGCGACTTCAACAATGTTGTTGATTCACATATCATGTTCGGCGATTTCAGAGCAATCAACGATGACCTCATCTCAATCAAGGATGAAATGATTAAGGCTCTTGAGGAAAAGGGCAAAAGTCAGGAGCTTCGGAATGAGCTGATAACAAATATTTCTCATGATATAAAAACTCCGCTTACCTCGATAGTCAACTATGCCGATATTATCGGGAGCGGAAAATGCAATGATGATGAAATAACCACTTACAGTGATATTATCAAAAAGCAGTCGGAGCGTCTTAAGGATTTGCTTCGGGGACTTATTGATGTTTCAAGAATTTCAACAGGCAATGTTGAGGTCAATCTTGAAAAGACAAATCTTTATCTGTTTGTTATGCAGACTGTTGAAGAGTTTTCTTTCAAATTCGAAGAAAAGAAGCTCGATGTTGAAACATTATTCTGCGATGACGAAATTTCCATCAATGCAGACGGCTCAAAGCTCTGGAGAATTGTTGAAAATATTTTCGGCAATGTCTGCAAATATGCAAAGCCCGGAACAAAGGTCACAATTGAAATCCGTGAGGAAGCTTCAAAGGCCGTTTTTTCGGTCAGAAACATATGCGAAGCTCCGATAACGGTTCCGGCTCAGGAGCTTCTTATGAGATTCAAGAGAAACGATTCTTCGAGGCATACGGAGGGTCACGGTCTCGGTCTCTCCATTTCCAAGAGCTTTACGGAGCTTCAGGGCGGAGAATTCGAAATTGCGGTTGACGGAGACGAATTTGCCATCGAGTTGAAATTTGATATTGTGTAATTTTAAGGGATTGTCTGCTTTTTAAGTTGATTTTAGGAAGCTGTAAGATAATGGCAACATAAAGCAAACAACCTCTCCTCTTTTTTTCATATATACTTCTCCTCAAGGGCAGACCGGTGACGGTCTGCCCGACCCCTTTATTCCGAAATGTTATTGACTATATTTTCTTCAGATGATAAAATATAGCGAAAAAAATAAAGGAAACACTGAATAAATCTTGTTTGCCGATTTATTCAGTGTTTCCGAAAAGATTGCGGAGAAAAATGGTTCTTATTATTGCCGAAAAACCGAGTCTTGCAAGAAACATAGTTGCGGGCATCGGAGAATTGAAAAAGAAAAACGGATATTTTGAAGGCTCGGGCTATATCGTTACCTGGGCTTTCGGTCATTTGTTTTCGCTCTGCGACATTGAAGAATATTACGGCAGACCGTCAGGCGAAAGATGGAATATGGAAACCATTCCGTGTTTTCCAGATCCGTTCAGATTCCGCATCAGAAGCGGTGATGATAAAAAACCCGATACCGGTGTTGAGAGACAGTTCAACATCATAAAGGAGCTGTGTCTGCGTGAGGATGTTTCCGAAATCGTTAACGCAGGGGATGCCGACAGAGAAGGCGAGATAATCGTTCGTCTCTGCGTTATGAACACGGGCGTTAAGGATAAAAAGCTTTCAAGATTATGGCTTCCCGACCAGACTCCCGAAACCGTCAGAGAAGCACTCTCTTCAATGAAAGACGAAAATGAATATGATAATCTTGCGAATGAAGGCTTTTCGAGAACCTATATTGACTGGCTTTACGGCGTTAATCTGACGAGATATGCAACCCTTCACACGGGAACTCTTCTGCGTGTGGGCAGGGTTATCGTGCCGATAGTCAAGGCAATTTATGACAGGGACAAGGGCATTGAAAACTTTGTTCCCGATATTTATTACGCTCTTGTGAGCAAAGCCGAAACCAACGGCGAAGAAATTGAGCTTATTTCAAAGTATAAATTTCCGAAGGAAAAAGCGGCAACGGCTCAGAGAGCCTGCGACAAGCTCAATGCACAGGAAGCAACCGTAACTGCAAAGAAAACCTCCAAAACAAATCTGAATCCTCCGAAGCTTTTTTCGCTTTCAAAGCTTCAGAATTATCTCGGAAAGAAATTTAAAATGAGCATGGATGATTCATTGAGAATCGTTCAGAATTTATACGAGAAGGGCTTTCTGACCTATCCGAGAACAAATTCCGAATACCTTGCAACGGCAGAAAAAGACAAGATAAAGCAGATTATCGGCAAGGTTAAGGAGCTTGGCTATCCCGTTGAATTTGTTGATAAGAAAACAATTTTTGATGACAGCAAGATTGAATCCCATTCCGCTCTGACGCCTACGTATAAAATGCCGAAGCCGGAATCATTGAGCGAAGAGGAAAAGAAGGTCTATTCAACCGTTCTGCGAAGATTCGTTGCGGTGTTTTGCAGCGAACCTTGCGTTGCAAAGAAAACGGAAATGACCGTTTCGGTCGGCGAATGCGAGGACTATGTTCTTAAGGGAACCGTTATCATTGAAAAAGGCTGGACAAAATATGATTCCGCATCGGTGAGTGCGGGCAAGGTGCTTCCTAATCTTGAAAAAGGAGATAAGGTCAACATCGACTTCAAGCCTGTTGAAAAGCAGACCTCTCCGCCGAAGCATTACACTATTGAAACGCTCAATAACTATCTGAAAAATCCGTTCAGAGAAGAAAAGGCGAATGCAGATGAAAACTCAGATGACAGCGAAGAATATAAAGCAATGTTTGAGGGACTTGAGCTTGGCACTGAGGCAACGAGAACCGGCATTATCGACAATGCGATAAAAAGCAGATATATTGAGCTTAAGAAGGATGTTTATCGTATCCTGCCTGACGGCGAATTCCTGATTGAATCAATATCGGGCATGGGTATATCAATGGATAAATATAAAACCTGCGAACTCGGAAAGGCTCTCAAGAGCGTTTTTCACGGCAATATGACGGTTGAAGAATCTGTTGCTCTTGCCGAAAAAGAAATAAAAGAAGTTTTCGATTCTCCGCAGAATAATCCCGAATCAGCAGGCTATACGGGACTTTTTCGAGAAAAAATCGGAGTATGTCCGCTCTGCGGAAGCGATATTGTCAGAATGAAAAAATCATACAGCTGCATGGGATATAAAGAAAAAGGATGCGGCTTTACGGTGTGGCTTAAAATGAGCGGAAGATATATTTCCGTTCCGGAGTGCAGACAGCTGATTGAATGCGGCAAAACAGGCGTTCTGGACGGCTTTGTTTCAAAGCAGGGAAAGAGCTTTTCGACCTCTCTTGTGATGAAGGACGGAAAGGTAACATTCGATTTTAATTGAGAAGCGGTATAATGTGTTTATATAATCTTTTTCAGAGCTTTTGAACAGGGGGCAAAAACCGCAAAAGTGATAACGCTGTTTATGGAAGTCTTGAGTGCGTTGAACGGAAGAATGGCAGGTATAATCATCTGTGCAACCGCCTTTGTGCCGACATTGAGAAAAATTCCCGTGAAGATGAAATTCAAAGGAATCATCAGTGCAATCATAACGAGAGAGCCGGCAACAAGACCGATAATCAGACCCTTTGCACAGTGAAGTCTTCGGTAAATCAGCGAAGCAACCACCACAAGTGCGGCGGAGGAAATGAAGTGCATAAGAAAGCCAATCCATCCGCTTGCGGCACTGACGGTGAATGCCTGAATCAGACTTGCGAGGAAAACAACTGTCAATCCCTCAACAGGTCCGAGCAAAGCTCCTGCAATGAGCATCGGAATATCTGCGGCATCATATTCAAGAAACGGTGCAGACGGAATAAGCGGAATTCTGACTATATAAATCAGCACAACCGAAATGGCGGTCAGCATGGCAATTATTGCCATGCGAATAATCTTCTTTGTTTTGCTGTTCAATATAAACACTCCCGAAAAATAAAAATCGCCCTGCTGAAAAAGCAGGGCGTCTATGCGTAAAATTATTGCGCATTCTCTTCCATCCGGACTGTACCGTCGGTTGCGGAATTTCACCGCATCGGTCGCAATTGCGATTTGTGGACTATACCACCGGTGGGGAATTTCACCCCGCCCTGAGAACAATATTATTATAGCAGAATATCGCTTTATGTCAAGAGAAAAGCACGGCAAATATGGGTCAAATATTCTTTTTGTATTTTTCGATAAGTCTTTTTGCGATTTCAACCGTATCCGCATCTGTCGGCTCTTCGGGATTGGCTGTCTGAAGCCATTTTCTTTCGAAATCGGAATAATTCTTGTAAAACGGATTTCCTCTGTATTCGTTTCTGTCGTTTATCTTCTTTCGTGTTGCAGTTGAGAATTTTCCTCTCTTTGTAAATCTGTAAGCAAGAAGCTCAAAGAAGCTTTGCCAGCGTTTGGCATAATATGTTCCGATAAGTCCGCCCCATTCCTTCCATGCGTAGTCATAGTTGAGAGGGTCTCCGATTGGTCCCCAGAGAGTAATCTGCGTGAGAAGATTCAACTCAAAATTTTGCTTGTCCTTGTCCGTCAGAGCAAGTGCACCGGCTTCCTTCAGATGAGCTGCAAGCGACATTTCACTTCTTGATTGAAGAAGCTCATCAAGCTCTTCGCAGACCTTCAGAAAAGCATTGGAAAATCTTTCGAAATCCCTCTGGTCACGGTTTCTGAATCCGTTTACAGCCTTCTCGTAGCAGACATGAGCGTAGTTGCTCAGCACCTGCCTCGTTATATCGCAGATGTCATAAATTCTGCCGTCTGAATCGGTTTCTTCTGCCGAAATGAGAAGCTCGGCGGCTTCGAGAAGCTTTTTATTGTCATACTGAACATCAATCACATCAAAGGGGGCGGTATGCTTCAAATCCGTGCATGGTCTTGCACAGATTATCGAACCCGTTTCTCTGCCTTCAATATTGTAGCAGGTGTTTCGCAGAATTTCAGCCGCCTTTGCGTAGCCTTCGTCTGCACTTGAATATCTGCGAAGAGCATAGTCCCTGCACCATTCATCGAGATTGATTTTTTTATCTTCGGTCAGCATATCGAACATCAGCTCGAAATACATCGGATTTGAAAGAATTCCGTCATAGAATATGCCTGTTCCGACACAGTTTTCGGGAGCGTCAAGATACGGGTTTTCCGCAACCGTCTTCATGTTTCCGTGAAGAACGGTTCTGTCTCCGCTTCCGCCACCGTTGCCGAGAACATAGTCATACCCCCAGAATTCCTCCGTCTGCGAATGAAGAGTTCCGTCAAGGTCAAATATTAAAAGCCTTTCCTTCGGAACGGATTTAACCATCTTTTCATAAAGGCAGTCACCCATCATTACCCATCTTGATTCAGGGTCAAAATCCTTATAGAGCGAGTCAATCGCTCTGCCGACCTTCCAGAGGTAACCCTTCGATTTAAGCTCGGATTTGTTGACTATATACGGGTCACATGAATAATAGTGATACGCTCCGAAAAGCTGACGCTGTTTTTCAAGAAGAGCAGATCCGAATTTTTTGAATACTGTGCTCTGGAAATCAAGTCTGAATGTGAACGGAAAATTATTCCACGAAGGCATAATCTGCATACGGAGCTTCTCGAAAAGCTTCTTGAAGGTCTGCGGAACCATGCCTGCAAAGCCCGGCTGAATCGGTGTCATTCCGAGAGAAACTTCTCTGTCAATGATTTTTTTGCCGAGCTCAACCCTTGATTCGATATATTTCGGGTCGGTAAGCGAATAATATGAAGCAAGACGGTTCATCATCTGCCACGGCCAGAACGAAGGACCGGTGAGATATGAAAGTGCTCCTGTTTCGCTGTATTTGAAATCACGCATTGTGTAGTACCACACCGCTTCGCTTCCGACAAGGCAGAGAGGCATATTGATTCCGTTCATCGCCATGAAATCAATTTCTTTTTCCCATTCTTTCCATGTCCAAAATGTAAGCGAATAGCCGAATGAACGGTAAGTCAGGTAAGCTCTTTTATCCTGAATGATTGTTTTCGAAAGCTTTCCTTCAAAGAGCGGAGCATCCGACACCTTTATTTCAGCATTGCCGCAATTAGAGAAATTTACATGGCAATATTTTTTCAGATAAGCATAATAACCCATAGCCATACTGATTTTGCAGTCTCCGCATATAACGATTTTTTCGTCTTCGCAGAAAACTTCATATCTGTTTTTGCCGTTGTCGCTTTCGATGTCACGAAGCTCAAACATTCCGGCAATGTCGGGGGTGTTTCTTAATATGAGGTCTTTCATTCTTTCCGCTCCTTGAGTTGAATATTTTGTTATTATACATAATTTTTCTGCGAATGGCAAGACTTTTTAAAATAACGGCAGGAATTTCAAAATAATTTGCAAAAAGACTTTACAGTTTCCGATAAAAGTTATATTATATATAGAATAATTAATCATGTGAAAAGGCGGTGTTTTATATGCAACCTGTATATAAACGCATTCTTCTCAAGCTCAGCGGTGAAGTGCTTGCAGGAGAAAAAGGACACGGATTTGATTTTGACACAATCACTTCTGTTTGCGAGGCAGTTAAAAAGCTTTATGATATGGGAGTTCAGGTCGGTCTTGTTGTCGGCGGAGGTAACTTCTGGAGAGGTCGTTCGGGCGGTTCGATGGACAGAACCCGTGCAGACCATATCGGAATGCTTGCAACGGTTATGAATTCTCTTGCTCTTCAGGATACTCTTGAGCAGCTCGGAGTTGAGGTCAGAGTTCAGACGGCAATCGAAATGAGACAGGTGGCTGAGCCATATGTCAGAGCGGATGCAGTTCGTCATCTTGAAAAGGGCAGAGTTGTTATTTTCGGAGCAGGCACGGGCAACCCCTTCTTCTCAACCGACACCTGTGCAGCTCTCAGAGCTGCGGAAATCAAAGCGGATGTCATTCTTAAGGCAACAAATGTTGACGGTGTTTACGATAAGGACCCCAACAAGTTTGCGGATGCAGTTAAGTTTGATGTTATCACCCAGAGCGAGGTTCTTGAAAAAGACCTCCGAGTTATGGATTCGGCGGCAGCTTCTCTCTGCCGTGATAATAATATACCCATCCTTGTTTTCAACCTTTCAGACCCTGAAAATATCATCAGAGCCGTTGTGGGCGAAAACATCGGAACATTAGTCAAGGAGGGCTAAAATATGGAAACAGTATTCGCATTCGCAGAAGAAAAAATGGGAAAAACGGTAAAGGCTCTTGGCAACGAATTTGCTTCAATCAGAGCGGGCAGAGCAAACGCTGCGGTTCTTGATAAAATCAGAGTTGATTATTACGGCACGCCGACACCAATCAACCAGATGGCGGCAATCTCTGTTGCGGAAGCAAGAATTCTCAACATTCAGCCCTGGGATGTTTCAACCCTTCATCCTATCGAAAAGGCTATTCTTGCATCGGATATAGGAATCAACCCTTCAAATGACGGCAGAGTTATTCGCCTTGTTTTCCCTGCTCTTACGGAGGAACGCCGCAAGGAGCTTTGCAAGGAAATCAAAAAGCTGGCAGAGGATTCAAGAATTTCAATCCGTTCAACAAGAAGAGATGCCATTGAAAAGGTCAAGAAGATGGAAAAGGCTTCCGAAATAACAGAGGATGACCTCAAGGTCGCAGAAAAGAAGCTTCAGGATTTTACCGATAAATACATCAAGGAAATCGACAAAATTGCCGATGAAAAAGAAAAAGAAGTAATGTCAATCTGACAAAATGAGCAGCAGAGGGGTAACGCTCTCTGCTGCATATTATCGAAAGGAGCTGCAAAAATGACAGAGGAACAGCTCAGTAAAATTGTTCTTCCGAAGCATATCGGAATAATTATGGACGGCAACGGCCGTTGGGCAAAGCAGAGAGGTCTCAAGCGTACCGAAGGTCATAAGAGAGGTGCGGAGGTCTTCAGAAAAATCTGCGATTACGCAAACGACATCGGAATAGAATATCTTACATTTTACGCATTCTCAACAGAAAACTGGAAACGCCCTGCCGAAGAGGTTGAGGCGATAATGGAGCTTTTCAGAGATTATCTTTGCGAAGCATCAGACCGTGAAGAAGAAAACGAGGCGAAGGGACTTCGCATTAAATATATAGGCGAGCGTGAGGGCTTGCCCGAGGACATAGTCGGAATGATTGAAAACATCGAAAACGGTTCATCCGACAAATCAGCAACAACCGTCTGTCTTGCAGTCAATTACGGCGGCAGAAATGATATTCTGCATTCAGTCAAAGCTCTTGCAAAGAAGATTGAAGCAGGGGAGCTTAAGTCAGACGAGCTGACCGAAGAAATAATCGGCGAAAACCTGTTTACGGCAGGAATCCCCGACCCGGATTTGATTATCAGACCGAGCGGAGAATATCGCCTTTCAAATTTCCTTACATGGCAATCGGCTTATTCGGAATTCTGGTTTTCGGATATTCTTTGGCCCGATTTCACGGCTGATGACCTTGATAAGGCGATACTTGACTTCTGCTCACGCAACAGGCGTTTCGGCGGAGTATGACGGAGGTGGTTGAAAAAGCTATAATAAAATGGAAACAAAATTTTATTAAAAGAGTGTGATTAACAATGAAAACCCGTATTATTACCGGCGTATCCGCAGCACTTTTTGCAATCGGTTGCCTTGTTGCAATCGGATACGGATATGTTAAGTACATCAGCCTTATTGTAGCCTTGTTTGCAGGCATTGCCGCATATGAGGTTATGAAGGTTTCAAAGTGCAAAAACAAGGTGCTCACAGCCTGCTCGATATTATTCGCAACGGCATATTGCCCTTATCGTGCCTTTGGTTTTGATGATAAAATCAATATTCCCTCGTCGGTCATCCTTATGGTTTATGTTCTTGCAATGCTCGTCATAATGCTTAAGTGGTTTGACAAAACGAGGTTTGAGCATGTTGCTCTTTCGCTTTTCGCTTCAATCGCTGTTCCGGCATCGCTTTACAGCCTTGTGGGAATTGTTGAAGTTTGCGATAATAATCCTCTTCTTTTCCAGCGTTCCCATGCAGTTTTCATTATTCTCATTGCAATGTATGCCGCATGGCTGAGCGACACCTTCGCTTATTTCATCGGAAGCAAATTCGGCAAGCATAAGCTTTCGCCGAGAATCAGCCCGAAGAAATCTGTTGAGGGTGCAATAGCAGGTGTTGTCGGAACAACTGTTTTCGGCATAGCTACATATTTCATATGCAACAGATTTTATTTCAGGCTTGATACTATCAACGCATTTTCGGCGGCTCTTATGACGGCTTTTCTCTGCGTTATGGGAATGCTCGGCGACCTGTCGGCATCTGTTATCAAGAGAAACTACGGCGAAAAGGATTACGGAACAATCTTCCCCGGTCACGGAGGAGTGCTTGACAGAATTGACAGCTTTCTTTTCACCATTCCCTGTGCATATATCATCGTGCTTATGATGGAGGCACTTTCAAAATAATTTATTCAAAGGACTGATTCTGATGATCAAATCACTTGCCGTTCTCGGCTCAACAGGTTCAATAGGAACACAGGCTCTTGAGGTTGCACAGATGCACTCAATGAAAATTGAAGCATTGACCGCAAACAGCAGAACGGATATTCTTGAAAATCAGATAAGAAAATTCAATCCGAAAATGGCTGCCGTGGCTGACGAAAAGGCTGCGGCAGACCTTAAGACAAGGGTTGCAGACACTTCAACAAAGGTGCTCTCCGGTGCAGACGGCGTTAAGGAATGTGCTTCGTGCGGTGCAGAAGCGGTGCTTAACAGCATTGTCGGAATTGCAGGTCTTGCACCGACTCTTGCCGCAATTGAAGCCGGCAGCACAATTGCTCTTGCGAATAAAGAAACTCTCGTCACCGGTGGAAGGATAGTTATTGATGCCGCCGCAAGGAAGGGCGTTTCGATTCTTCCCGTTGACAGCGAGCATTCGGCTATCTTTCAGTCTTTGCAGGGATGCAGGGATAAAAAACAGGTTAAAAGACTTATTCTCACCGCCTCGGGCGGTCCGTTCTTCGGAAGAAGGAAAGAGGAGCTTGTCAATGTAACAGTTGAGCAGGCTCTGAAGCACCCCAACTGGAGCATGGGTGCAAAAATCACCATAGATTCGGCAACAATGATGAACAAGGGTCTTGAGCTTATCGAAGCGGCTTGGCTGTTTTCAATGCCTGCTGATAAAATTGACATTCTCGTTCACAGACAGAGCGTTATTCATTCGCTCGTTGAATATGAAGATAATTCGGTTATCGCTCAGCTCGGAGTTCCCGATATGAGAATACCGATTCAATATGCCCTCACTTATCCGGATAGATTTGAAAGTCCCGTTAAACAGCTTGACCTTGCAGAATTTGCAACGCTTACCTTCGAAAAACCGGATTACGAAACCTTTTCCTGCATAAACTTATGCAGAAGAGCTTTTGAAAAGGGCGGCTTATATCCTGCCGCAGTCAATGCCGCAAACGAAAAGGCGAATGAGCTTTTCAGGCAGGGTAAAATTAAATTCATGGATATTTCCTATGCGGTCGGCGAAGCACTTGAAAATGCAGAGAGCAAGGATGATTTTTCTCTTGAGGATGTTTTTGAAATCGACCGCAAAATCAGATTTGATACAGAAAGGTTACTGAAATGAAAGCTATTTCTCTTTCAATAGCATCGGTAGTTGCAGGAAAGGCAATTCCGATACTGATTGCGATACTGTTTTTCGGACTTCTCATTTTCTTTCATGAGCTTGGTCATTTCGCCTTCGCAAAGCTTTTCGGAGTGAAGGTAAATGAATTTGCAATGGGAATGGGTCCGACTCTTTTCAAATTCAAAAGGGGCGAAACAAAATATGCTCTTCGTCTTTTCCCGATAGGCGGATTTGTCAGCATGGACGGCGAGGATGAAGCGAGCGATAACGAGAGAGCCTTCTGCAACAAACCTGCATGGCAGAGATTTATAATTGTTGCCGCAGGTGGCACAATCAACCTCATTATGGGTATTATTATCGTTGCTATTATGCTTTCCCAGAGTGAGCTTATCGGAACACCGGTTATTCATTCCTTTGAAGAAAATGCCGTCAGTTCGCAATACGGTCTTCAGAAGGGTGACAGATTTGTTGAAATCA
The DNA here is from genome assembly GCA_002315935.1 of Ruminococcaceae bacterium UBA1730. Lineage (GTDB taxonomy): Bacteria > Bacillota > Clostridia > Oscillospirales > Acutalibacteraceae > CAG-177. The sequence goes on along the minus strand of DCII01000003.1, from coordinate 25,457 downwards.
ACGGCAGTAAGGTTTTTTCAGAATATGACCTCGGATTTCTAATGATGCGTGACCATGACGGAACGGTTGATTTCGTTGTTGAAAGAAAAGGCGAAAAGGTTAAAGTTGACGGCGTTAAATTCAACACGACCGAGCAGGATTTCAACGGAACGATAATGAATATCCCCGTCAGCGATTTCATAATTGTCGGAGTTGACCCGACTGTCGGCAGTGTGCTTAAATATTCTCTGTCCGAATCGGTTTCGATAGTCAGAATTGTCTGGGTCAGCCTTTATGACCTTGCAACGGGTCAGTACGGCATAAAGGACCTTTCGGGACCTGTCGGAACGGTTTCGTTTGTTGCCGATGCCGCAGTTCAGGCGAAAGAGGAAACGGATTACAGCTATCTCTTCCTGCTCATGTCACTCATTGCTATAAACATCGGTCTTATGAATCTTCTTCCGCTTCCGGCTCTTGACGGCGGCAGACTCTTCTTCATTCTTATTGAGATGATATTCAGAAAGAAGGTTCCTTCAAAGATTGAAGGAACAATCCATACGGTCGGAATGGTGCTTCTGCTTGCCTTGATGGCGGTTATTACCTTCAGCGATATTTTTAAATTGGTAAAAGGTTAAAGCTATGGAAAGACGGATTTCAAGAAAAGTCAGAGTCGGCGATATTTATATCGGCGGCGGAGAAAAGATAACGGTTCAGTCAATGCTCAACCGCCCTGCGGCAGACATTGAGGGAAGCGTTAAACAGGCAGTTGAGCTTGAAAAAGCAGGGTGTGAAATCATCAGAGCCGCAGTTCCGAATATGGAAGCGGCGGAGCTTATCAGAGCGTTGAAAAAGGCGGTTTCCGTGCCTGTTGTTGCGGATATTCATTTTGATTACAGACTTGCTCTTGCTTCGCTTGAAGCAGGAGTTGATAAAATAAGAATAAATCCCGGCAATATCGGTTCAATCGAAAGAGTCAGAATTGTTGCCGATGCCTGCAAAAAGAGAAATGTTCCCATCAGAATCGGCGTTAATTCGGGTTCTCTCGAAAAGGAGCTTCTTGCGAAATACGGTGCACCGACTGCCGAGGCTCTTGCCGAAAGTGCAATGGGTCATGTTGCTCTTCTTGAACAGTGTGATTTCTATGATACCGTTATTTCAATCAAGTCTTCGGATGTTGAAACAATGATAGGTGCATATGAAATTGTTGCCGCAAAATGCGATTATCCCCTGCATCTCGGCGTTACCGAGGCAGGAACGCATAATATGGCTCTCATCAAATCCTCAATCGGCATAGGCTCACTTCTTATGCACGGAATAGGCGACACAATCAGAGTATCAATGACTGCTGACCCGATATGCGAGGTAAAGGCAGGATTTGATATTCTCAAAGCGGCAGGAATAAAAAAAGACTGCCCCTCAATTGTTTCCTGCCCCACCTGCGGAAGAACAAAAATCAATCTTATTTCTCTTGCTGAAGAGGTTGAAAAAAGACTTGCCGACTGCAAAAAGCAGATAAAGGTTGCCGTTATGGGATGTGCCGTAAACGGACCGGGGGAAGCAAGAGAAGCCGATATAGGCATCGCCGGAGGAGACGGCTGTGCTCTTATTTTCAAAAAAGGTGAGATAATCTGCAAGGTTGACGAAAAAGACGCAGTTGACAGATTGCTCGAAGAAATAGAAAAGCTTTAATCGGAGAATCTATGGAAGAAAAAGGAATTCTGAATTTTATAGGTGACTGCCTGAGTGACAGATTGAAACAGATTCTTTCTGACGGTGAGGTGACCTCAATTTCGTTTGACGAGGTTTCTCTTTCACTCAGTCTTTCGGCAAAATTCAATAATTACATACCTCTTGAGAGCCTTACTCAGGCACAGAGAGAAGTCAGAGACTCTCTCGGTATAAATAAGGTATCTATTAAAGGAGAGTATCCCGAAGCATCGCTCGGAAACAGTTGTGTTCCCGGGCTTGTTTCCGTTCTGAAAGAAAATGTTGCCGCCGCAAACGGTTTTCTTCTCGGAGCTGAATTCGATTTCAGCGAAAGAGAAATAAACATTAAAGTCAAAGACGGAGCTGATATTCTGAATTCTGCCGGAGCGGCTGATTTCCTTTCAAGATTTATCCGTGAACATTTCAATGCCGAAAGAAAGGTAACGATTTCCGGAGATACCGAAATAAAAATTGATTCTCCGGAATATATCGAAATGCAGGAAAAGAATGTTACCATCGAGGTGCCGAAGGATGTTCCGCCTGCACCGAAGAAGCCGGTTCAGGATTTCGAAGACCTTCCGATTTCTCTCACAAACTCAAAGGTTATCTACGGCAACCAGATTAAATCAAAGCCCGTTCCGCTCAACGGAATTTCCGTTGAAGACGGCAATGTTACCGTCTGGGGAAGCGTTTTCGGTCTCGGAATTCGTGAAACCAAAGACGGCAAAAGAAAGATTATCAATTTCAATATTACCGATAAAACCAATTCATATACTGTCAAGATTTTTGAAGCAAATCCGAATTGTCAGAATCTTGTTGAAAATATAGCAGACGGAAAGGCTGTTATGGTCAGAGGGCATATTGAATATGACGACTATATCAAAACCTACTGCATCAAGGCAAATTCCGTTATGCTTATTGAAGAAATTGCAATCAAGGACAACGCTCCGGAAAAAAGAGTTGAGCTTCATCTGCACACAAATATGTCCGCTATGGACGGTCTTACAAGTGCAACAAATCTTGTCAAGCGTGCTAAAAAATGGGGTCAGAAGGCAATTGCAATTACCGACCACGGCAACGTTCAGGCATTTCCCGAAGCCTGCAATGCCGCAGGTGACGATATAAAAGTTATTTACGGAATGGAAGCCTATTATGTTGATGATTCCGTAACCGCAATGAACGGCAATATTGATATGCCGTTTGACGGTAGCTTTGTTGTTTTTGATGTTGAAACAACGGGTCTTCGCACAGGCGTTGACAGGCTGACTGAAATCGGTGCAGTCAGATATATTGACGGAGCACAGGCAGAAGCTTTTCAGACCTTTGTCAACCCCGAAAGACCCATTCCCGCCGATATTGTTGAGTTGACGGGGATTACCGACCAAATGGTTGCCAATGCTCCGAAGGAAGGGGAAGCAGTCAGAAAATTCTTTGAATTCTGCGGAGATAACTGCGTTCTTGTTGCTCATAACGCAACATTTGACACCGATGTTCTCAAATCAACCTGCTTGAGGAACGGCATTGAATATAAGTATGACCATCTTGACACCCTTGTGTTTTCGCAGTGTCTTATTCCCGATCTCAAAACATATAAGCTCGATACAATTTCTAACTTTTTCAAGATGCCTAAATTCGACCATCACAGAGCTGATGAGGATGCTGGTGCACTTGCAAGAATTTTTGATAAGCTCCTTGAGCTTGCAAAAGAAAAAGGTCTTTCGAACGTCAATCAGATTAATGAAATTCTCAAGGTTGACGCAAGAAAGCTTCCTACCTATCATATGATTATTCTTGCAAAGAATAAAGTTGGCTTAAAAAACCTATACAGACTGATTACGAAGTCAAATCTTGAATATTTCCGCCGCCATCCGAGAATTCCGAGAAGTGAGCTTCTTAAGCATAAGAACGGTCTTCTTGTGGGCAGTGCTTGCGAAGCAGGTCAGCTTTATCAGGCTGTTCTTGCCGGCAAGCCGAAGGAAAAAATCATCGAGATGGCGAGCGTTTATGATTATCTTGAAATCCAGCCGAACGGAAACAACGCTTTTATGATAAGAAAAGGCATTGTTAAGGATGAGGAAGAGCTGAATGAAATCAACAGAGAAATCATCCGCCTTGCCGATTATCTGAATATGCCTGTTGTTGCAACGGGTGACGTTCATTTCATGGATAAGAACGACAGCGTGTTCAGAGAAATTCTTATGGCAGGTCAGGGATTCACAGATTCCGCAGAGCAGGCTCCTCTTTATCTGAGAACAACCGAGGATATGCTCAATGAATTTGCTTATCTCGGCGAGGAAACGGCAAAAGAGGTTGTAATAACCAATCCGAATAAAATTGCGGATATGTGCGAGGTTTTAAGACCCTTCCCTCAGGGAACCTTCCCCCCGAATATCGAGGGAGCGGATGACGATTTAAGACGCATCTGCCATGAGAGAATGACGGCGTATTACGGCGACCCGATGCCGCAGTATGTCAGCGACAGACTTGATAAGGAGCTTGATTCGATTATCAAGAACGGATTTGCGGTTCTTTATATCATTGCACAGAAGCTCGTTTGGGATTCGATGGACCACGGCTATTATGTCGGTTCGAGAGGTTCGGTCGGCTCGTCATTCGTCGCCTTTGCGGCAGGTATTTCCGAGGTTAACCCTCTTGCTCCGCACTATATCTGCGAGGATTGCAAAATCAGCGAATTCTTCCTCAAGGGCGAATACGGCTCGGGATTTGATATGCCGCCGAAGGAATGCCCGAAATGCGGAAAGAAAATGCACCGTGACGGTCATGATATTCCGTTTGAAACCTTCCTCGGCTTCAACGGCGATAAACAGCCCGATATTGACCTTAACTTCTCTGGCGAATATCAGTTCTATGCCCACAGATATACAGAAAAGCTTTTCGGCACTTCCCATGTTTTCAAGGCCGGAACCATCGGTACTCTTGCAGATAAAACCGCTTACGGCTTTGTTAAAAAATGGATGGAGGAAAAAGGTCTTGACCTTTCGAGAGCCGAGCAGGACAGGCTCTGCCAAGGCTGTGTAGGCGTTAAGAGAACAACAGGTCAGCATCCCGGCGGAATGGTTGTTATTCCGAATGATAACGATGCGGAGGATTTCACTCCAATTCAGCATCCTGCTGATGATGCGGATTCGGTTCACCGCACAACGCACTTCGATTTCCATTCCTTGCATGATACCATTCTTAAACTCGATAACCTCGGCCACGATGTTCCCACTCTATATAAACATCTCGAGGATATGACAGGCACATCCGTCATGGATGCCGATGTCTGCGACCCGGAAATATATAAGCTTCTTACCTCTCCGGAACCTATGGGGCTTACCAAAGAGGATATTGACTGCGAAACGGGCACTCTTTCGCTTCCCGAACTCGGTACTCCTTTCGTTCGCCAGATGCTTATGGATTCAAAGCCGAAGAATTTTTCCGATATGCTTCAGATTTCGGGACTTTCTCACGGAACCGATGTTTGGATAGGCAATGCACAGGACCTTATCAAAAACGGAACCTGCACAATTTCGGATGTTATCGGAACCCGTGACAGTATCATGGTTTATCTGATTCATAAGGGCGTTGAAAAGGGTATGGCGTTCAAGATTATGGAAATCGTGCGTAAGGGCAAGGCAACAAAGCTCCTTACCGATGACCATAAGAAGGCGATGCTTGATAATAATGTTCCGCAGTGGTATCTTGATTCCTGCATGAAAATCAAATATATGTTCCCGAAGGCACACGCCGCCGCTTACTGCATTGCCGCTCTTCGCCTTGCATGGTATAAGCTCTATTATCCCGTTGAATATTATGCAACCTTCATGACTGTCCGTGGTGAGGATATTGACACGGTAAGCGTTCTCAACGGCAGAACGGCGGTTATGAAGAAGATGGCGGAGCTTGACCAGAAAATCAAAACGAAGCAGGCAACGGCAAAGGAAGAGGGTACATATACTTCGCTTCAGGTTATCAATGAAATGATGGCAAGGGGAATTGAGGTTCTTCCGATTGATATTTATAAATCAACCGCAAGCAGATATATGGTTGAAGACGGCAAGATAAGGCTTCCGTTTTCGGCTATGTCGGGTTGCGGAGCGAATGCGGCGATTGACCTTGAAAAGGCAAGAACCGATGAAAACGGAAAAACCGTTGAATTTATTTCAATTGAGGATTTTCAGATTCGTTCGGGAGCATCAAAAACGATAATCGAAACTCTCGAAGAAAGCGGAGCATTCGCAAATCTCCCAAAAACAACACAGTTAAGCTTCTTCTGATGTTACAAAAATATATTGAATTGCATAATTTTTTGCGATATATTAATTAGGAAAACGCTGATTAAATCGGCAAGCAAGATTTTCGAGTATGTTTTCGGCGTGAAAAAGGCACAAAACCGCAGATATACTTT
>DCII01000003.1:0-19335 GCA_002315935.1 Ruminococcaceae bacterium UBA1730 | reverse complement strand
TGTAACGCATTTCACGCCAAAACAGGCCGAAAAGATACGATGACGCATTTATTCAGCATTTCCTTAAGTTATTTATTTTCACACACCGAAAGGATGATAAAAATGAGCAAGACAAGCAAAATTGCCGCTCTCGGTGCACTCGGAGTTGCCGCAGGTGTTAATGCGGTCAGAGCACTTAAGTTTACCCCCGAAAAGGTTGATTACGGAACAGCTCCCGAAGAAAAGGTTGATGCCGCAAGAGCTGCGGAGCATCTTTCAAAGGCAATTTCAATTCAGACTGTCAGCTATCCCGAAAAAGAAAAGGTTGATTTTTCGAAATTCGAAGAATTCCATGAGTTCCTTGAGGAAGCTTATCCTCTTCTTCATAAAACTCTTTCAAAGGAAATTATCTGCGAAGCGAGCCTTATGTATTGCTGGAAGGGCACGAGAAGTGACCTTGACCCGATTGCTCTTCTCTCTCATCAGGATGTTGTTCCCATTTCAGCAGGAACGGAAGGTGACTGGGAGCATCCTGCATTCAGCGGCTATAACGACGGCGAATTCATCTGGGGCAGAGGTGCTCTTGATATGAAAAACCATCTTATCGGCGTTATGGAAGCAGTTGAAACTCTTCTTGAAGAAGGTTTTCAACCTGAAAGAGATGTTTATCTTCTTTTCGGCCAGGATGAAGAGGTTGTTGCTTCCGGCGAAAGCGGAGCAAAGGCTATGATGGAAACTCTTCAGCAGAGAGGAATTCATCTTGACAGCGTTATTGACGAGGGCGGTGCAATTCTCCCCGTCAACATCAAAGGCGTTCTTGAAAATAAAAATCTTGTCGGTATCGGTATTGCCGAAAAAGGTTATCTTGATGTTGAAATCAGCGTAAACGCAAAGGGCGGCCATTCATCACAGCCTCCAAAGCATTCCGCTCTCGGCGAGCTTGCCGATGTTATCAAGGACCTTGAAAATCATCAGTTCAAGGCAGAGCTTATGCCCTTCATAACAGACCTTTTCTCCGGTCTCGGCAGAAACTGCACTTATCCCGTCAGACTTGTTACCTGCAATATTCCTTATCTCAAGCCGGTTATCAAGGAGGTTATGAAGCAGATTCCTCCTGCCGCCTGCCTTGTCAGAACAACAACCGCAGTCTCAATGGCAAACGGAAGCCCTGCCGCCAATGTTCTCCCTCAGAAGGCAAGCGTTGTTGTCAACTTCCGTCAGATGCCGGGAACAACAACCGCCGATGTTGTTGAGCACATCAGAAAGGTTGTAAGAAATAAGGATGTTGAAATCAAGGTTCTGAAGACAAAAGAAGCTTCAAAATTTTCTCCCACAGATGCAAGACCTTTCCGGATTATCAAGGAAATCTGTATGCAGGAAGATAAGAGCAATGTAGTTGCTCCCTATCTTGTTATGGGTGGAACGGATGCTTGCTTCTATGAGCCAATCTGCGAAAACATTCTTCGTTATTCGCCTTATAAGGTTTCGGTTGCTCTTCTTCGTTGCACTCACGGCACAAACGAAAGAATTCCCGTTGCCGCTATCGGTCCCGGCGTTGCATTCTTCAAGAAATATATCAAGAGAGCATCAGCAGAAAACTGATATAATATGTATAACAAGGCACCGTATCATTCGAAATGTGATGCGGTGCTGATTTGTTGTGTTTTTCTTATTTTATTATTCCTTCTTCAACTGCAATGTGTGCACAGGCTTTGAGAAGACCGTTTATGTTTTCGTCAAAATCGGGAAGCATGAATCTGCTTTCAAGAATGCTTCTGTTGAAAATCTTTTCATAGAAGCAGGCTCCTGCGAGAAAGCATCCGAGTTCGTTTCCGTGATAACCGTCTTCAATGGTGATTCTGTCGCCGATTATCGTTTGCCTTGCAGTCTGGAATGCTCTGCCGCTCGGAATGATTATTTCTATCTCGGCTTCCTTTGCCGCTTCTGCGTAGCATTCGGTCAGAGCATTATACATCTCGCTCTGATTGTTGTGATAGTATTCGGCAAATTCGGGCTTTAAACAGCTTTCGGCATATGCCCATGTCTGATGAAGCATAATTCTTGCATCGGGCTTTACCATTTTGCAATATGCGGCAAGCTCGGCAAGGTAGGGCGTGTAGCTTTCTCTGATTCCGCTTAAATGACTGCACTGCTGAAGAGTTATAACATCCCAGTCCTCATCCTCAACAACATCGTGCAGAGCAAGTCCGTTCGGAACTCTTTTTTCTATTTCGCCAGGAAGATAAACCTCGTAGTCATAATCTTCCTTTTCTTCACGCCAGTTGTTGAAATGCTGTTCAAGCGAACAGCCGCCGATTGAAAGGTTGCAGAGCAGAATTTCTTCGCCGTCTGCCTTTGCCATCTGCGGAAGATAACGGTGGGCGTTATTTGAAAAGCTGTTGCCGATTGAAAGAATATTCATCATCTGTATTGTCCTTTTCTGATTAGTGAAAGAGTCGATTTATCCTTTTCGCTGTTGCATTTTTCAATTATGACGAAAAATGCGGTGACGAGGAAAAGATACGGAAACGGAGCGAAAACACCGGGATTTACGAGCGACATCATTTCTATTCCGATATATGACACAAATGTCATTATGTTAAAAAATGTGAAATTCTTAACGAGAAGCTTAATGCGTGTGAATATAAGAAATCCGTATGACGCAACTCCGGCAAGCCCGAAGCTTCCGATAACCTGAATCGGCGAGCAATGATACCAGCAGAGAGTGAATTCCGCATTGTTATGAATATCGTTGTTGCCCATGTAGCCGATTCCTCTGCCGAAGAGGGGATTAGAAAGAAAATCTTCAATTCCTCTCGGTATAAGCCCGAGACGGATTGAATTTTCATGAGGGTCGAGAAGTCTTTTGATTGTGTAACCGATAACATCAAGAAGCATTTTTCTCAGCAGGAATACTCCTGCTATGCCGACGCATATTGTTATTACGGTGTGTTTTCTGTGCTTTTTATCAAAGAATAACATGATTGCAATGCAGAGAATCATTTCGGCAAGTCCGAATATCATTCCGCCTCTTGAGCCTGAAAAAAGAATATCAATATATGAAAGAATTCCGATATAAAACCAACCGTAAAATTTTGCCGAAAGGCAGAATGCAAATGGCATTGCAAGCATTAGCAGGGTTGAAGCGTTGTTTCGCCATTGGAATGGTATAACGCCGAGAACTTCAATGAATTCTTCACGCCGTGAAAAGTATTCCTGAAAAAGACAGACCGAAAGCATCGGAATGATGCTTGCCATAAGCTTTGAGAATTTTTCGGAAAACTCATATTCCTCTCTCTGCTTCAGAGCCGAACAGAGATAGCAGTAAATCAGAAGCATCCCGAAGCCGAGCATAATAATATAGAATATTGATGTAGGCGAAAAATATTCCTTTGCAGAAATGATTCCGACTCCGCCGAGAGTTGTTGCAACCGAAACTGCAAGTATCGCTCCGAAGCATTTTCCTTTTGAAAGCTTTGTGCGGTAAATAATGAAATGCGAAACGAAAATAATAGCCAACGGAATAATGGAATAACGGTATTTTAAAAATTCATCAAACGAATTCTTGCATCGGATTGCAAAGCAGACAGCGAAAAGCGTTCCCTGAAGAGCGGGAATAAGGTCATCGGTCAATGCCATTGTCAGAGCAACTGCAAAAGCAAAAATAATTGTTCCGACAATCTCTTTTCCGGCGAAAACAACAACGCACGCTCCGATAAACAGGATGGCTGTATATAGATCCGAGGCAAGAAATTTTCTGATTTTTTCCATTCGTAAACCTCTGTTAATAATGTTTTAATATTATAAATATAATATCAACTGAAAGCAATAAAGTCAATCATAAAAACCAATTATTACAATATTGTGAATTTTGAGGAAAAGACTTGATTTTCTCGGATAAAGTGTTAAAATACAAATTAGCACTCATGAGCATAGAGTGCTAAAATCATAAAATAATAATTCGGAGGTAATATATCATGACTATTAAACCGCTTTCAGACAGAGTAGTTGTTAAGTTCGTTGAGGTTGAAGAAAAGACAGTCAGCGGAATCATTCTTTCGGCATCTGCTCAGGAAAAGCCGCAGATTGCCGAGGTTGTTGCAGTCGGACCTGGCGGAATCGTTGACGGCAAGGAAGTTGAAATGTATCTCAAGGTCGGCGATAAGGTAATCACAAGCAAATATTCAGGCACAGAGGTTAAACTCGACAAGGAAGAATATATCATTGTCCGTCAGGGCGATGTTCTTGCAATAGTAGAATAAGGAGGTCATCATAATGGCAAAGCAGATTATTTACGGAGAAGAGGCTCGCAAGGCTCTCCAGGCAGGCGTTGATAAGCTTGCAAACACAGTTAAAATCACTCTCGGACCCAAGGGCAGAAATGTTGTTCTTGATAAGAAATACGGTGCACCTCTCATCACAAATGACGGTGTAACAATCGCTAAAGAGGTTGAGCTTGAGGATGCTTTCGAAAACATGGGTGCTCAGCTCGTTAAGGAAGTTTCAACCAAGACCAACGATGTTGCAGGTGACGGCACAACAACCGCAACCCTTCTTGCTCAGGCTCTTATCAGAGAAGGTATGAAGAATGTTACCGCAGGAGCAAACCCGATGGTAGTCAAGAAGGGCATGGCAAAGGCAGTTGATGCAGTTGTTGCACAGCTTAAGAAGAATTCAAAGCCCGTAACAAGCTCAAAGGATATTGCAAGAGTCGGCACTATTTCTTCAGCAGATGAAGAAGTAGGCGGTTTCATTGCAGATGCAATGGAAAAGGTTTCGGCAGACGGAGTTATCACTGTTGAGGAATCAAAGATTGCAGTTACCGAATGCGAAGTTGTTGAGGGTATGCAGTTTGACAGAGGATATATTTCACCCTATATGGTAACTGATACCGATAAGATGGAAGCAGTCATTGATGATGCTCTTATCCTCCTTACGGATAAAAAGATTTCAAGTGTTCAGGATATTCTTCCTGTTCTTGAGCAGGTTATGCACGCAGGCGGAAAGCTTGTTATCATTGCGGAGGATGTTGAGGGTGAAGCTCTTTCAACAATTCTCGTCAATAAGCTCCGTGGCGTATTCACCTGCGTCTGCGTTAAGGCTCCCGGCTTCGGCGACAGAAGAAAGGAAATGCTTCAGGATATTGCAATTCTTACAGGCGGCGAGGTTATCGCAACAGACCTCGGTCTTGAACTCAAGGAAACTCAGCTCGGTCAGCTCGGCAGAGCACGCCAGGTCAAGATTTCAAAGGAAAACACAATCATTGTTGACGGTGCAGGCGAAGCGGCAGACATTGCCTCAAGAGTCGGTCAGATTAAGCTTCAGCTTGAAAGCACAACTTCTGATTTTGACAGAGAAAAGCTTCAGGAAAGACTTGCAAAGCTTTCGGGCGGCGTAGCTGTTATCAAGGTCGGTGCGGCAACCGAAACTGAAATGAAAGAAAAGAAGCTCCGCATTGAGGATGCTCTTGCGGCAACCAAGGCGGCTGTTGAAGAAGGCTGTGTTGCAGGTGGCGGCGTTGCTCTTCTCAACACGGTTGATGCAGTTAAGGCTCTTCTTGAAACAACAGAAGATGCAGACGAAAAGACAGGTATCAAGATTGTTCTTAAGGCTCTTGAAGAGCCCGTTCGCCAGATTGCGGCAAACGCAGGTCTTGAAGGTTCGGTTATCGTCAACGAAATCCTTGCTTCGGGTAAGGTTGGTTACGGCTTCAACTTCGCAAAGGATGAATATTGCGATATGCTTGAAGAGGGTATTCTTGACCCGACAAAGGTTACCCGTTCAGCTCTTCAGAATGCGGCTTCCGTTGCGGCAATGGTGCTCACAACCGAAAGTCTTGTTACCGATAAACCCGACCCTGCGGCTGATGCGGCTCAGGCAGCGGCAATGGCGGCGGCTCAGGGCGGCGGAATGTATTAATTCCATATACCTAACCACAATATGTATGGGGTCTTCTTCGGAAGGCCCCTATTTTTTTAAAAAATTAAATGATTATTAACATTTGTTATGCGTTTTTTACTTGAATTTTAATAATTTTTATGTTATCATTCGAATAAATTAATTGTTTTTTAAAACAATAAAGGAGGACAAAAGAATGAAGAAATTCAAATCAGCAATTGCACTTCTTCTGGCTCTTATCATGGTCGTTTCGTGCGGCTATGCCGTTTTTGCAACCGATCTTCCTGAGTCAGACAGCAACAACACTGCGGCAACCGCAACAGATTTTGACCTTGATGATACTGTTAAAGGCAGAATCGAGGAGGTCAGCGATGTTGACTATTTCACGATTGATGTTGAAAAGGCAGGTATTGCACTTATCACATTCAGCCATGATGTAGTTGCATCATCGGCAAGCTATTTCAGCGTTAAGGTTCTTAATGAGGATCTTACGGTTGAAACAGATTTCACCGTTGCGGGAACAGATGAAACAACTCTTTCGACCAAATTCGGCATTGAAAAGGGCGTTCATTACATCGTTGTTTCCGGCGGTCAGGTTGTCAGCACAACTCTTGATTACAAATTCTCTCTTTCGATCGACACCGAAGCAAGAGCAGAAAAGGAATCAAACAACACCCCCGCAACAGCAACTCAGATGGATCTTTCAACGAGTGGTAATCCAAAGAGATATATCGGCAACCTTTCTCAGAACGATGTTGACTATTTCGTTGTTGAAGTTCCCAAGGAGGGTATGATTTACCTTTACCTTTATAACACAAACGGCAAAGCAGGTGAATACACTGCAGAGGTTTCAAAATTCATTGAAGGCTCAGGTGGCGTTTCAAGTCTTAAGACAATCGCTTCGCTTGATATTCTCAGCCAGGACAGAGACAGCCGCAGTGAGCCTATTGGCGTAGGTGCAGGTAAATACTATATCAAGATTACCGGTACTGTCGGCGGATATGAAACAAGAGTTTTTTATGCCGAAGCAACCGTAACGATGGAAAAGGAATATAACAACGAAACAAAATATTCCGAAAAAATTTATGTTGATAAAGAAAAATCAATCACTGCTTCTCTTATTGACTACAAGGATGTTGACTATTTCAAGTTCACCGTTGAAAAGGGCAAGAAGGAGTATAAGTTTGTTGTTTCTCTGATTGATACTGTATCAACGAGTGCAAGATGGACTGTTACTCTTCGCAATTCCGATGATGCGGTTGTTTCTACTACTGAAGTATACTCCGGAGTTCCTGCCGAAATCAAGCTCAATGACCTTGATGTAGGTAATTATTATATTGTTGTCAGTACAACAGAGTCATACCACAGTGCTGTCCGTTATAAGATAACAACTGAAGACAGCCCAAATTCCAAATCTTCTCAGTCTTTCTGGGAAATGCTTAAGAATCTCGATTTTTCATCGTTGATAAATTCTTTCAAGGAATGGTCTCTGAAGCTCGATTATCTTTCAATCATTAAAAGCATTGTTTTAAGCATCAAGACAATTTTTGGTAAGCTTGATCTCTGATTCTAAAAAATCTCCTCCGTTGCTCGCAACGGAGGATTTTTCGGTTTTATACGGTTTTCATGCGGAGCTTAAGATTATCGCTTATCATGGCAATGAATTCGCTGTTTGTCGGCTTGCCCCTCTCATTCTGAATCGTGTATCCGAAATAGGAGCTTAAAACATCAACATCGCCCCTGTCCCATGCAACCTCAATCGCATGGCGTATAGCTCTTTCAACTCTTGACGGGGTTGTTTTGAACCTTTTCGCAACTGTCGGATAAAGAATTTTTGTTACCGAGCTTATCATTTCATCATCGTTGACCGAAAGAATGATTACTTCACGCAGATACTGATAACCTCTTATGTGAGCAGGAACACCAATCTGATGCATAATCTGCGACACAACAACCTCAAGGTCTTTAACTCCGCTTTTGCTTGAAGAAACAGAGCGTATGCTCGAAAACTGGATTATTCTCTCTGCAAGCATTTCCGGATTATACGGCTTTAGAAAATAATAATCAGCACCCGCCGAAAGAACCTCGCTTTCGAATCTCTGATTATCCGTGCCGGAAATGACCATAACAAGTGGCCGGGGATTGAGTCTGAGCGTTTCCATTCCGTGAAGAACTCCGATTGCATCGAGCTTCGGCATGAAGCCGTCAATCAGCATAACATCCGGAGCTTCTTCCGCTTTCAAAGCTTCAAGAGCCTGCGTTCCGTCCTTTGCCACGGTAATAATCTGACATCCGTTTCCCCGAAGAATTCCGGCAAGCTCGTGGCAGGCTTCGCTTCCGTCTTCGGTTAACAAAACTTTCAACATTTTTCTCATGGTTTTACCTCCGCTTGATTAAGTTCACATAGATATTACCATTAATTGGCAAATTTGTCAATTATTACCAATTACAAATTCATCGAAATTTTTCGACAAAATTTGCAAAAAAGCAGTCAGAGAAATTCTCCGACCGCTCCTTTTATGCCGCTGATTCGTTTTGGGTTGAAATAACGGCATCAAGCGATTCCGCCATTCTTGAAGCGAAAATTCCGTAGCCCTGCGAAGGCTCGTTCACAAAAACATGGGTAACTGCACCCACGAGCATTGAATTCTGAATTATCGGACTGCCGCTCATTCCCTGAACGATTCCGCCTGTTTTTTCAATCAGCTCAGAATCCGTAACCTTGATAATCATATTTCTTGTTGAACGGTCCGACGAGGGATAAACCTTGATTATCTCAATGTCGTAATACCGAGGACCCGATGAATCAATTGTTGCAACCATTTTTGCCTTTCCCTCGTGAACCTCGCTTTCGAGTGCAATTGCAATTTGTTTTGCACCCGACGGATAATCAAGGCTTCCGAAAATTCCGCTTTCAAGATTTGCACGAAGGCTTCCGAGCGATTCATTAGAAAAGATTCCGCAAAGCTCGCCGGGATTTCCCTCGGAGCTTTTATAATAACCGTTAACCCTTGCTTTGACCGCCTGTCCGTCAGAAAGAGGCATGATTTTTCCCGTGTCAATGTCGCATACTCCGTGGCCGAGACCTGCAAAGGATGCTCTTTCATCATCATAAAAGGTGATAGTTCCGATTCCTGCCGAGCTGTCTCTGACCCAGATTCCTGCCTTGTATTTACCGACTGTTGACAGAACGGGCAAAAGCCTGAGATTGAGAATTTCATCATTTCTTTCAACCGTGAGTATCATTTCGTTACCGCCTGATTTTTCAAGCATATCCGTCATTTCGGTTGCGGATGTTACCCTTTCTGAGTTGATATGAGTAATAACATCGCCGGTTCTGATTCCTGCTTTTTCGGCAGGGGAAGCGTTGCCGTTTTCGGTTGTTACGCTGTCAATACCGATAACTATGATGCCGTCGGCATACATTTTTATTCCGAAAACATCTCCGCCGAGACCGACATATCTTCTTTTTGAAAAATCGCCCTTGCCAGCAGGTATCATTTCACGGATGTTGCTCTGCATATCCGAAAAAGCAGATGTTTCGGAAAGAATATCGTAGCCCGAAACCGATGCGAATAATAATGAAAATGCAACGAAAAAAGAAATAATACTTGTTGCTCTGAAAAAGTGTTTCACTTTTCACCTCCGTGCGATTATTGCTTCATTCCGAAGCAATAATAATTTGTGCAATCCTCGGAATAATAATCAGCGGAAGTTTTGCCGTAAATATTTTTCGCTTCTTCAAAAAAATAATTTTAAAAAGCGGTTGACAAATAGCGATAAATAGTATAGAATAAAAACACTTTATTACATAAAAGCTTTAAACCGCTAAAGCAGAGAGGCGATATTGAATGGATAAAATTGCAATATGGGCAACGATTGGCATATATGCAGTTGTTATGGTTATTATAGGAATTACGCAGGGTAAAAAGGTCAAGAGCGTTGCGGACCTGACCGTTGGCGGCAGAAACGCAGGTGCATGGCTCTCGGCTCTGTCATACGGAACTGCTTATTTTTCAGCCGTTATGTTTGTCGGATATGCAGGTGGAACAGGAAAAGCCTATGGCTTGTGGGGAGTTCTCGCAGGCATCGGAAATGCAGTTTTCGGCTCGTGGCTTGCATGGAAGCTTCTTGCAAGGCGAACAAGAGATGTTGCGTTCAGGCTTAAAATCAAAACCATGCCGCAGTATCTTGAAAAGCGTTATTTTTCGGAAAACATGAAGCTTTTCGCCTGCATAGTTATCTTTATATTTATGATTCCTTATTCGGCATCCGTTTATAAGGGACTTGCTTCAATCGCAGATGTATTGCTTGGAATAGATGTTAAAATCTGCATGATTCTTATTGCGGTGGTTGCAATTTTTCTTCTCATTTTCGGCGGTTATCTTGTTCAGGCAAGAGCGGATTTCTTTCAGGGAATCGTTATGATGTTCGGCGTTATGCTTCTGATAATCTGTGTTGTAAGATGTCAGAAGGTCGGCGGAATAAACGGTGTTATCGAATATGCCAAAACAGCCGAGGGACTGCCGAAGCTCAATGCTTCTCAATGGGTTTCGCTCTGGGCAACCGTTCTGATGACAAGCTTCGGCACTTGGGGACTTCCGCAGATGGTTCAGAAATATTTCGGAATCAAGGACGATAAGCAGGCAAAAAAGGGCGTTATTATTTCAACATTCTTCGCCTTCCTCGTTGCAGGCGGCGGATACTTTATCGGCTCGCTCTGTTACAGATTCTTCACCCCTGAAGCTCTTCCTGCACAGGATTATATCGTTCCGAATATGCTGAAGGATGCACAGCTTCCGTCAATCCTTTTAGGCGTTGTTCTTATGCTTCTTATTGCGGCCTCCGTTTCAACGCTCTGCTCAATAACTCTGACGGCAAGCTCAACCTTTACGATTGATTTTATCGGACATTTCAAAAAGAATATGCCGGTCAAAAAGACTTCTCTAATCATCAAGCTACTCTGCATTGTATTTGTTATCGGTTCATATGTTATCGCAAATACCGACACTCCGATTCTTGATATGATGAGTTATTCATGGGGAATTATTTCCGGCTCATTTCTTGCCCCGTATGTACTTGCACTTTTCAGCAAAAAAATGAACACAAAGGGTGCATGGGCAGGTATTCTCTGCGGCTTCTTCACGGCGATTATCCCTGCCGCCGCAAGAATCATGACCTATTTCACGGATAATGCAACAGTCGCAAAGCTTGCCAATCTCGGAGCGGTTTTTGCAGTTTCGGCAATGCTTATTTCACTCGCAGTCTGCGTTATCGTCAGCCGAATTGCCAAGTCGGATGACAAAGAAAAAACCGAATTCTTCTATTCCGGCGATGTCAGAAACGCATAATTCCTTCAGGGCAGCAGTTGTTGCCCTGTTTTTTTGTTTTATAGATTGAAAAAAAAGAATCAATATTATATAATTGAGTCAGATTTATTTCGGAGGTTTGATTATTATGGATATAAGAAAGCTTGAACCCTTTGCATTCGGCTTTGAAGAAGCTGATGTCAGCGTAGTATCGCCTGAATATGAAAGAAATTATCGTGTTGCCTGCGGATTCAGACAGCTTGTTTCGGATGTCGAAATAGAAATCAATCCCAAGGAATGGTTTGCAGGTCCCTGCTGTGAATATGAGGGAATCACATTTGCTTATAACCGTAGCTGCGGAATAATCACATATTTTGATAATCTTGAAAAGAATAAAAAGAAATATCCCGAGCTTGCAGAGGAATATGATGCAATTGCGGAAAGATTTGAAAAAATAAGAACTCACAGAATAATTCATGATTTGAAAACAGAGGTTCAGAGTGAACTCGAAGAATTCAAGGGCTGTTGGGGCTCAGGCGGCGGTCATGCAAATCCCGATTATGAAATGCTTCTGCGTATCGGCACAAACGGAATAAGAGAAAAAATCAGGCTTTTCAGAAGGATACATATTGATAAGTCAGGTCTTTACGATTCGTTTGAGGTTGCCCTTACCTGCATTGAAATTCTTGCGGAAAGATATAAGAAGCTTGCTGAGGAAATGCTTGAAACAGCAGATGAAGAGGATGCCGTTATCCTCAGAAGAATTATTTCTGCATTTGAAAATGTTCCGTATAATCAGCCGAGAAATTTCTTTGAAGCCTGCCAGTTCTTCTGGCTTGCTTACAGCTTCATTGATAATGATTCGCCGGGGCTTTTCGATTATTCTCTCGGCGTATATTATCAGAATGACGATAAAGAAGACAGATACGAATGCCTGAAGAAGCTCTGGCAACTCTTTTATAAAGTCCGTGCGTGGAATCTCTGCATAGGCGGAAGCGACGAATTCGGCAGATATTTCCACTGTGACCTAACTTATGACCTGCTTAAGGTTGCCCGTGAATTCAGATACACAACTCCGAATATCACAATGCGTTTCGATAAGAATACTCCCGATGAAGCATGGAGAGCGGCAACGGAAACAATTGCAACAGGTATCGGTATGCCGGCAATTTATAATGATGACTGCGTTATTCCTGCTCTTGAAGCCCTCGGAATTCCGTCATCGGATGCTCACCTTTACTGCATGAACGGATGCAATCAGATTGATATTTTCGGCAAATCTCATATGGGTCTTGAAGACGGCGAGGTCAATGTTGCAAAGGCACTTGAATTTGCTTTGCATAACGGTATCTGTCAGTATTCGGGAAAAAAGCTCGGTCTCGAAACGGGCAATGCAAGAGAATTCAGAAGCTTTGACGAGCTTATGAAAGCATATTATAAGCAGGTTGAATACCTTGCCGATACCGTTGTTGAAGTGTCAAATATGTCGCAGAGGGTTTTTGCGGAGAATGCTCCGAATCCGTGGCATTCGCTTGTTATTCAGGGCTGTATAGAAAAGGGTCTTGATTATAAAAATCACGGTCCTTATTACGGCCACGGTCAGGTGTTGACCGAGGGACTGCCCGACACTGCCGATTCGCTGGCGGCGGTCAAGCATTATGTTTTTGACGAAAAGAAATATACAATGAACGAGCTTGTTGATGCTCTTGATTCCGATTTTGAAGGCTATGAACAGCTTCACAGAGATTTCTCAACCTGTCATAAATTCGGTAATGACATTGATGATGTTGATGATATTTATGTTGAGATAACCGACCACCTTTACAGATACCTTCAAACAAAGGAAACCTTCCGCGGCGGAAAATTCGGCGTAGGATGCAGTACCTTCTCAAGAGCCGCAGACTTCGGCGAGCATACAGGTGCTCTTCCCAACGGAAAGCGGAAGGTTGATACCACTCTTGCAGACAGCATAGGTGCGGTTCCCGGCTGTGACGCAAAGGGTCCGACTGCGTTGCTTTCTTCCGTTCTCAAGTGCAATCAGCTTCTTGCCGTCAGCGGAAATGTTCTCCAGATGAAATTTTCAAAGAGCCAGTTCAATACCGAAGCAGGAATTAATTCGTTTATTTCTCTTGCAAAAACATATTTCCGCCTCGGCGGTCAGACCTTGCAGGTCAATGTTCTTTCGAAGGAGGAGCTTATTGATGCCTATGAGCATCCCGAAAATCATAAGAATTTGATAGTCCGTGTCGGCGGTTACAGCGATTATTTCTGCCAGATTGAAAGAGGACTTCAGGAGAATATCATCAAACGCACGGAGCAGGGACTTTGATGAACGGACATATTTTTGATATTCAGCGTTTCAGTATTTATGACGGTCCCGGAATAAGAACAAACATATTTTTCAAGGGCTGTAATCTGCGTTGTTTGTGGTGCCATAATCCCGAATCGCAAGGAATGGAAAATGAGCTTCTTTTCAATAAAGAAAAATGCGTTGGCTGTGGAAAATGCAATGAAATCTGTAACAAAACCTTTACCGATAACTGCATTGCCTGCGGAAAATGCGTTGAAGTCTGCTTTCACGATGCAAGAAGAATTTCGGGAGAAATCATTTCCGCAGAGGATGCGGCAAAAACAGCAATCCGTGACAAGGCGTTCTATGAAACCTCGGGCGGGGGAGTTACTCTTTCGGGCGGTGAGCCTCTGCTTCAGGCGGATTTTGCGGCGGAAATTCTGAAAATCTGCAAGGAAAACGGAATTCATACGGCAATCGAAACTGCGGCAAATGTTCCGTGGGGCAGCTTCGAAAAGGTGCTTCCTTATCTTGATATGGTGCTTTGCGACATCAAATGTATTGACGAGGAAAAGCACAAGAAATTTACGGGCGTTTCAAATAAAACAATTCTTGAAAATGCGGAAAAACTCAAGAAAAGCGGCATGGATATTCTTTTCAGAACGCCTGTTATTCCGACCTTGAATGACGATGAAATTGAAAAAATCGCCGTATTCTGTAAGCCGTTCAGATATGAAATTCTTGCTTATCACGAAACAGGATGCGGAAAATACAAATCTCTCGGAAGAGAATATAAGCTGGCTGATATTACTCCGCCGAGCCGTGAATATATGGAAAGCCTTGCAAATAAAACGGGAGCGGAATATAACTTCACCGGAGTATAAAAATTGCTTCGGAACAGCATACTATTTTGTAAAATATTATAATTGACATATGAAAAACGCAGGTGTAAAATATATCTGCAAAAAAATTTTGAAGGAGTGAAATTCTTTGAACAGCGACGGTAGTCACGGTCGACCAAGTTATTTAAAATTCAATAGCAGAAGTGACAGGGCTGTTCAGAAGTTTTAGGCTTTAATTGAACGGTTTTACGCCCTTGTGCTTTTGCAGAAAGGGCGTTATTTTTTTATGGAAAATGAAGTTTTGTTCGGCATCATAAACAAGATGCTTGTTGACGGCAAGTTTTCTGCAATCAAGGATATTCTTGTTGAAATGAATGTTGTTGATATTGCACAGGTTATTTCAAATGCAGAGGATGAGGTTCAGGCGAAGCTTTTCAGACTTTTGCCGACGGACACCTCCGCAGATGTTTTCGCTTATCTCGATAAGGATATTCAGGAAACAATAGTTGAATCCATCACAAATAAAGAGCTTCATAACCTCGTTGAGGGAATGTTCATTGACGATGCGGTTGACTTTCTTGAGGATGTGCCCGCAAATGTTGTTACAAGAGTTCTTTCGCAGGCAAATCCCGAAACAAGAAATCTGATTAATAAAATTCTCAATTATCCCGAGGATTCAGCAGGAAGCATCATGACCGTTGAGATGGCGGCATTCAAAGAAAATGTCACTGTTGAAGAGGCGGTTAAGGAGCTACGGAGAACGGCTCTTGACAAGGAATCAATTGACACTGTTTACTGCATTGATTCGAAAAGAATTCTTCTCGGAAGCGTTCCGCTCAGAAGACTTATCGTTTCCGCCGCCGATGCAACAATCGGAAGCATCATGCTTGATGATGATCAATTGATTTTTGTCACAACCCATGATGACCAGGAAACGGTTGCAAACCTCGTTCGCAAGTATGACCTTCTTTCGGTTCCCGTTGTTGATAACGATAAACGCCTTGTCGGTATCATCACAATTGACGATGTTGTTGATGTTATCCAGGAGGAAAACACGGAAGACTTTGAAAAGATGGCTTTGCTTCTTCCCTCTGAAGATGATTACCTCAAAACAGGCGTTTTTACTCTAACGAAAAACAGAATCGTATGGCTTCTCATACTCATGATTTCCGCAACCTTCACAGGTCAGATTATTACAGGCTTTGAAGGTCAGCTTGCAAAATTCGCAGGTCTGACAGCCTGCATACCCATGCTTATGGACACCGGAGGAAATTCGGGTAATCAGGTTTCAACGCTTATCATCCGTGGACTTGCTCTCGGAACGATAAAGATAAAGGATTATTTCAGAGTTCTCTGGAAGGAAATCAGAGTTGCAGTTCTCTGCGGCGTTGCCCTTGCAGTTGCTAACTTTGCCCGAATGTTTGTCCTCGGCAAATTCGGACTCGGCTCAGGTGATGTGAAGATAATTCTCGTTGTCTGCCTTGCGATGGTGTTTGCCGTTATAGTTGCAAAGATGATAGGCTGTTCGCTTCCCATCCTCGCAAAGCTTCTTCATCTTGACCCTGCACTCATGGCAGGACCGATGATTACCACGATTGTTGATGCAATAACACTTGTTATTTATTTCGGATTTGCAAGATTAATCCTGCACGCCTGAGTTCCTGATGAAAAATACACGAAAACACACGAAAATGCCGAATAAAATAAAACTGTTGACAACGCTTAAACTTCGTGATATAATCATCAATGCCGCATATTCGGGGCGGGTGAGTTGTGCCCAAAATCAGCAATGAGCCCCAGAGTAGCGAGTCTATAGAAAAGGAAGATCTTTCGAATGTACGCAATTATTGAAACCGGCGGAAAGCAGTACAAGGTAGAAGCAGGTAATGTTATCTTCATTGAAAAGCTTGATGTCGAAGCAGAAAGCGAATACACCTTTGATAAGGTTATCGCTGTTGGAACCGATGACGGCATTACCGTTGGTGCTCCTTATGTTGCAGGTGCAAGCGTTGCAGCAAAGGTTGAGAAGAACGGCAAGGCTAAGAAAATCACTGTTATGACTTACAAGTCAAAGAAAAACGAAAAGCGTAAGATGGGTCACAGACAGCCTTACACCAAGGTTGAAATCACAGCTATCAACGCTTAACTGAATCTCCCTATGATAAGGGTAAAATTCAGCATCGGTAACAACCGACTAACCGGCTTTGAAATAAGCGGTCACGCAATGTTTGCAGAAAGCGGAAGCGATATAGTGTGTGCGGCGGTTTCCTCGGCGGCTTATATGGCTGCCAACACCGTAACAGACATTATCAATGCGGATGCAAGAGCAAGCGTTGAAGGCAATTCAATGAGCCTTGAGCTTATAAAACCCGATGAAACATCTGAAAAGATTCTCAGGGGTCTTGAGCTTCATCTGACAGAGCTTTCAAAGCAGTATCCGAAAAACATCAGAATTATCTATGGAGGTGTAAAGAATGCTTAAAATCAATGTTCAGCTTTTCGCTCATAAAAAAGGTATGGGTTCAACCCGTAACGGCCGTGATTCCGAATCCAAGAGACTCGGTGCTAAGAGAGCTGACGGTCAGTTTGTTCTTGCAGGTAACATCCTCGTAAGACAGAGAGGTACTCACATCCATCCCGGCACCAATGTTGGTATCGGTTCAGATGATACTCTTTTTGCACTTGTTGATGGTACTGTCAAGTTCGAACGCCTTGGTAAGGACCGCAAGAAGGTCAGCGTTTACGCTGTTGAGCAGTAATTACATTTGAAGAAAACGGACTCGGTGTCGATTGATGCCGGGTTTTTTCTTTGCTTTTTATTAACACTATTTTAAACTCCATTTAATTTATCGTGGCTATAATCATCATATTAAAATGGAATTGAGTGATGAAAAATGAGAATTTTAATTGCGGAGGATGAAATCCCTCTTGCAAGGGCTATCGTCAAAATTTTTGAAAAGAATAATTTCTCTGCGGATGCTGTTTATAACGGCGAGGATGCACTCGACTATATCACAACGGGAATTTATGATGTTGCAGTGCTTGACATTATGATGCCGAAGATGGACGGCATAACCGTGCTTAAAAAGGTGCGTCAGCAGGGGATGAATATCCCAATTCTTATGCTGACCGCCAAATCCGAGGTTGAGGATAAGGTTCTCGGGCTTGACAGCGGAGCGAATGATTATCTTGCAAAGCCGTTTGATTCAAGAGAGCTTATGGCAAGAATCAGATGCATAACAAGAAGCAGAGACGAATCGGACACAAGACTTTCAATCGGAAATATAACGCTTGACAGAGCTTCGTTTGAGCTTTCTTCAACGCAGGGAAGCTATCGCCTTGCCAACAAGGAATTTCAGCTCATGGAATTATTTATGCTGAATCCCGGTCGCATAATCGCAACGGAACGCATTATGGACAGAGTATGGGGCTATGACAGCGAAGCGGAAATCAATGTTGTGTGGGTGTATATTTCATATCTTCGAAAAAAGCTGACCGCACTGAAGGCAAATGTTCAGATAAAGGCATCAAGAAACGCAGGATATTCATTGGAGGTTATCAATGATTAAAAAGCTGAAAAAGAAAATAATCATTCTTGCAACGGTTTCCATGGCGGTGCTGATGACGGCTCTTGTGCTTTTTATGAATCTTATCAATTTCTCGTCTGTGATAAAAGAAACAGACGGAATACTTGATGTTATTTCTCAGCCGGATATTCCGTTTTTCAACGAAAAAAAGCCTATGGATAAGCCCGATGCGGTAATTAAGGATTTCATTCCGAGGGATATGTCTCCCGAAGTGCCTTACGAATCAAGATTTTTCAGTGCAACCGTAAACTCCGAAGGAGAAATTATTGAAACGGACATAAAGAGAATAGTTTCAGTTGACGAATCTGAGGTTGAGCAGTATATTTCAAAGGCTATCAGCAGAAATTCCGAAAGGGGATTTGTTGACCGCTTCAGATTTTTAAAGGTTGATGACGGCGAAAATCTCAAAATAGTTTTTCTTGACTGCGGCAGAAAATTTGATACCCTGCTGACATTTATGTGGATAAGCATTGCAAGCGGCGTTCTCGGATGCCTGATTGTTTTGCTTGCGTTCCTCCTTGCGGCGGAAAGAATTATCAGACCGATTGCCGAGAGCTATGAAAAGCAGAAGCGTTTCATTACCGATGCAAGCCATGAAATCAAAACTCCGCTCACCATTATCAATGCAAACGCAGACCTTCTTGAGCTTGATTACGGCGAAAACGAAAGCCTTTCCGAAATAACAAATCAAACAAAACGGCTCACTAATCTTACGAAGGAGCTTGTCTATCTTTCTAAAATGGAAGAATACGGAGAGGAGGTTCCGAAAATAGAGTTCCCTGTCTCGGACCTCGTCAGCGAAACCGCACAGCAGTTCAGAGCAATTGCAACCTCGCAGAGCAAGGAATTTCTTCTTGATGTTCAGCCATCAATAACCATGAACGGCTCTCCCGATGAAATCAGAAAGCTGACTTCAATTCTGCTTGATAACGCAATGAAATATTCAAATGAGAGCGGTTATGTTAAGCTGAAGCTTTCCGCACAGAAAAAAATGCTTTCTCTTTCAGTTGAAAATTCCGTTTCGAAAAAAATCGAAAAAGAAAATATCGAAAGAGTGTTTGACAGGTTTTTCAGAATGGATGATTCAAGAAATTCACAAACGGGCGGTCACGGAATAGGTCTTTCCGTTGCAAGGGTTATTGTTGAATCGAGCGGCGGAAAGATAACCGCTTCAACGGATAACGGCTTTAATTTCAGAATTTCCGTATCAATTCCGATTCTTCCATGCAGTTGAGTAAAATAAACTCGTTACCGTATTGACTTTATATTGCTTTTGAAATATACTTATGGAAACACTGAATAAATGCGTCGTCGCATCTTTTTGGTCTGTTTTCGTGTGAAATGCGTTACAAAACCTTGGGAAACGCTGAATAAATGCGTCATCGCCTCTTTTCGGTCTGTTTTCGTGTGAAATGCGTTACAAAACCTTG
>DCII01000022.1 GCA_002315935.1 Ruminococcaceae bacterium UBA1730 | reverse complement strand
TACAGAGCCTAATATTATAATATATGTATATCTTTGTCAAGGTAATAAATTAATTACCATTTTATATTCAGCACTTTAGGGAAACGCTGATTAAATCGGCAAGCAAGATTTCAGCGTTTCCTTATATACTTTCGGTTATAGCTCGGTTTGATGGATGCGATTTCTCCGCCGTGAAGAGTTGTGACGGTAACTCCCTGAACCCACTCACTTTCTGGCTTATCGGTTTTGTGACCCATGTGATAAGGACTGTATCCGCCGTGGAGACTGTAAACAAGATAAACTCCCTTATAAATTGCACACCAGTCGTTTATATGGTCGTGGCCTGCAAAAACGGCCTTTGTGCTTCCCTTTTCGAGAATAGCATCAAACATACCGCTGTTGAATTTTGATGAGCCTATGCCCTCATACTGCTCTCCGAAAAGAATTTCGCATTCGCCTGACGGAACATAGCCGTCTTCATCGTTTCCTTTGAATACAAGCTCATATTCCTTGAGAGGGATGTGCATATACATCATTGAATTAAAATCGCCGTATTTAGCCTTTAAACGGTCAATTTCGTTTTTATAGAAATCAATCTGTTCCTTTTTAAGGAAATCGTATCCCTTCATATCATCGGGTATGTTATATTCCTTGCGAAGACGGTCACGGATGTCTCTGCCTGAATCAAACAAAAACAGAGTCTGTCGAAGAGTGTTGTTGCTACCCATAATATTAATTGTATGGTTTGCATAGCCGTAAAGCTCATCGGGGCCGATTTTGCAGAGGCAATGAGGATAATCGGCAAAATTCTTGCAGAGAAGATATTTATAGAATCCTTTTTCTTCTCTGACTTCGTGGTTGCCGAAAACGGCAGTCCAGTAAATTCCGATTTTTTCCATAGCTCTTGCGAAACGGAGAGCATCTATCTGCTGGAATTTTGTAACGATGATGTCACCCGTCAGAATAACAAGGTCGGGTTTGATTTCTTCAAGCTGACGGAAGAAAAGTCCGAAGCTCTTTTCGTTTTCTTCGGGTATATCCTCAAAATGAAAATCAGTTGTTGTTACTATAACAAAATCATCATCGCTGATTGAGCCGTCAGGATTGAGCTTTGCAATATCAGTTGAATATGATGTTGAGCCGATTATTCCGACATTCGTTTCAATCTTATGAGGATTTGCTTTAAGACAGAATTGAGAAACCGGCTTTTTGCCGCCGCTTATTTTATAGATTGCATCCTCTGCGGTAAGAAATGCTCTGATTGAATTCTGTCTGATAAAGGTCCAAATTTTGCTGTACATTTTATCATCTCCCGAAATGATATTATATTGTTTTAAAGCTATATTGTCAACATAAGAATAATTTCAAAAAAAGTTAAAAAAATCGAACATTTGTATTGACAAACGAATGTTCGTCTGATATAATCATAATCACAGAGAACAAATGTTTTGAACACATGGAGGATAAAAATATGTCAGTTATAGATATTATCAGATCGGTTTTTGAATTCGGACTTATTGTCTTATCAATTGCAGCTTTAATAAATGAGCCTAAAATTGCCGCCTTTGAAAGAAAATTTGCAAGAGCATGCTATATTCATCTTCGCAACCGCCGTCTGCGTAAGCAGTCTGCGGCTGCATCGGCGGCATCACGCATTCAGAGCAGAGCACCGGAAACGATTGAGGATGATTTCAACGAGTCAAAATTCACTCTTATCGAATGCGGACACAGGGTTGCGTAAAAACGGATGCCGTGAAATTATGAGATTTAAAGAATGATTTCGGTAATATGTTTAAATCGCTCAAAAATATATTGATTTTTCGGAAAATGCTGTAGAGAGTAGGCTCTACGGCGTTTTTTCTACAATTAATTTTTTGAAAAATGTCAAAACTGCGAAAAAATTAACGGAAAATGTTAAAAAGCAGAAAAAAATATATCTAATTTTTAAAAAAGAAGATTAAATTCAAATTTTTTTAAAAAAACACTTGATTTTTCGAAAAAAGTATGATATGATACATAGCGTTGACGGAAATAAAGTAAAGGTCAACAGGAACATCAAAGAAATTATACAAACCGTATAATAATAAATCGGAGGCGAATTAAATGAGAGTCAGAAAACAGTCACTCGGTGACAGAAACATCGTTGGAGAAAAAGTTGAAGCAAGACGCAGAGAAATCAACATGAAGCAGAAGGATCTTCTCACACAGCTCCAGATTAAAGGGATTGATCTTAACGCTTCCGGACTTTCAAAGCTTGAAGGTCAGATCAGATATGTAACAGATTTTGAGCTTAAGGCTCTCTCCGAGGTTCTCGGCATGACAGTTAATCAGCTCCTCGGAATTGACGAATAAGACCACTACTTACCCTCTTATATACAACTCCTCTATTGAAGCCGTGTCCGCAAGGATGCGGCTTCGACCCTTTGATGAGCGAAAAAACTGATTAATTGACTTTAGAAGGTTTTTGTGTTATTCTTTTTCGGGGTGAAACTATGAAGGCGTTTTTGCGAAAGCTTATTCCTATTGAAACAAGATTTAAAGTTTTCAGATTTATTAACAGAATATTCTTTGCATTCTGCAAGCTTTTTCCGATAAAGAACAGGGTTCTTTTCTATTCAATCCGTGCAAATGGGAGGCTTCTTGAAAACAGTCAGATGGTCTATGATGCACTTGACTGCGAAAAGGCTGTCTGTGCTCATATGCTTCCTCATGCACAGAAAATTCAACCGAAAATCTGTTTTCAATTGCTGACGAGCAAGGTTATTGTTACAGATGATTACTGCCGCTATATGCGTTCATTAAAGCTTCGCAAGGGTCAGAGGCTCATTCAGATATGGCACGCAGGCGGAGCGTTCAAAAGCTTCGGGCTTGATGCACCGTCAAAGCTGACCGAGGCACAGGAAAGGGCAACCCATTCGCAGTATTCGGCGGTGATTGTTACCGGCGAGGATTGCAGAAAATTCTTTGCAGGAGCTTTCGGAGTCAGCGAGGAAATCTGCCTTCCGCTCGGTCTGCCGAGAACGGATAAGCTTCTTTCCGAAAAAAGCTCCATGAAAGCTCATTTTTTTGATACTCATTCTGAATTCAAAGAAAAAAAGATATATCTCTATTGCCCGACCTTCCGTGAAATCAACGGAGAAAGAGTTGTTTATAATGCCGGAATTGACTGGAAGAAGCTGGATGCTTCAATGAATGATGATGAAATATTCATCATAAAACGCCATCCGGTTATGGATTATGATATGCTCGGTGAAAGGTTTAAAAGGATTTTTGACTTGTCAGCTGAATCAACTCTTGAGCTTGCCGCCGCCTGCAATGTGATGATAACTGATTATTCTTCGGTTTCGCATGATGCGGTGCTTCTCGGAAAACCTTTGGTTTTCTACTGCCCGGATTATAAAGAATATGAAAGAGCTTTTTATCTGAAATTCCCCGATGATTTGCCGGGAGAGCTTATAACAGACGGCAATGAGCTTCTTGAAAGCATCCGCAGAGCAGAAAAAGACCCGCCCATTGACCGAATGGAAAAATTCAGAATAGGGCAGGTAGGAGCCTGCGACGGACATTCAACTGAACGGGTCGCAGGTCTTATTATGAGTTGGATGCAGTAACCGCATCGAAAATTCTTTTTGCGTTGTTGCAGTCGATATAATCAAAATTGAATTCCCTGAAGCTTTCGAGAGAATCCTCGCAGCTTTGGGGATTTCTTATTGCTTCGAGAACTTCATCAAAGGTTTTGGCAACCCTCCCGGGAACATAGCTTTCGTAATCGAAATAGAACGAACGCTCCTTTTCGTATTCCTCAAGGTCAAAGGCGAAGAATATACAGGGCTTTGAGAGAAGTGCAAAATCCATGCAGACGGATGAATAATCCGTTATAACCATTTTGCAGATGTGGGTCAGCATTCCGATGTCTTCTTTGGTCACATCGGTTGTTTTCTCAACAGGCGAAGCGGAATTTATCTGCGGATGAAGCTTGATAAGAAGCTGATATTCATTGCCGAATTCAGCGTTGAATTTCTCTGCATCAATATGCGAAAGAAGAGCTGAATCCTTTTCGGGAGATTCTCTGAATGTCGGAGCATAGAGAATGAGCTTTTTTCCTTTGCATTCGGGATGCTTTTCGTCAAAGGCTTTTCTCATTGAATCGCTGTCGCATTCCGCCAAAAGCTCGTCAACTCTCGGAGAGCCGAGCGGAAGAACCTTTTCAATATCCGTGCCGAAGGCTTCGGCATAGATTGAAGCAATATTCTTTGAGGAGCAGATTATATAATCCAGCCTTTTTGAACAAGCTTTTTCTCTTTCGGCAATATCGGCGGAAAGGGGAGCTGAGAGACCGAATTTCTTGAATGCACCCTCTGCGTGCCAGAGCTGAGTGACGGTTGCATCGGGCGAAAAATTCAGCCTTGCCATAGGCATAAAATTATCGTTGAGAAAAACATATCTGCTTGTTGCAAGCTTTTTTGCTCCCGAGGTGAAGAATCCGATTGCACTGAAAACGGAGGATTTAAGGTCACGGGTTGAAACAGAAACGGTTTCGTAGCTTCCGAGCAATTCAACATATTTTTTCATGATGCCGAGCGAATCATGCTCTCCGCCGTTATGCGGAGCAACGAAACAAATTCTGTTGTTTTTCAGCGGAAAAAGCTTTCTGCAAATATTGAAAAACAGAGCATATAAGCCGTAAAAAAGATTTTTCAAGTTAATCCCTCGATCATTTCTTGAATTTAAGGAAAAGAAATGCACAGTGTTTTATGGCGAATGGCGGCAGAATACCGAGCTTTGTGTTGACCTTGAGAAAGAATATGACTCTGAAAAGACGGCTGTCAACCGACTTTCTGCCGGAAAGAGAAATTGTGATTTTTCCCTTCGGTTTATCTGAAACAGGGTGAATATTTTCATGCGTTTCTTCGGGAATATTCTTCATGAGAAGCTCAAACATCGGGAGCGACTGATGATACATCGACTTAAGAAAGCCTTCGCTTGCGTTGCTTCTGACCTTAACAGAAAGAAACGGCACATCTGCAATTTCTTTTTTGGAAGCAAGTGCAAGCCCAAGCTCCTTATATTTATCATCACAGAATTTTAGTTTTTCAGCTGTCATCTGTGAATGGAGTTCCCTGCATTTTTGGCTGATAAAGGCAAGTGTTTCATCATCTGCACCCCACAAGAGACGATAGAATTCGTTCATAAGAGTGCAATAAGTTTTAACAGTAAGCTCCTGCTTATACTCATCTTTATCCTTGATATTATCTCTCTCAAGAGCAATTTCAGCTTCCGCCTTGACAATATCAAGCGACCTGATGAAGTCCTCAACATAAATCATGCTGATTGACTGCGTAACGGAAGGATGCTTTTCGGGGTCACAACGGCGGTATTTCGCAACTGCTCCGGGTACGCCTGTAATAACAGGAGAGAGCCTGTAAATGAAGCTCATGTTGAAGGCTCCGTCTTCGCTGTATCTTGTTGCAGGGAAGCGTACATCAGAATTTTTCAGCATTGAAGTACGGAACGCTTTGTTGCCGAGAAGAAAATTCCAGATAAGGCGTTTATCGAAGCAATCAATATATTCTTCTTCGGAAAGCTCCTTTGCAACGGGATTATCATCCTCACTTCCGAATCCGAAGCGTCTCATTCTGAAAATCGCCATATCCGCTTTCTTTTCCTCCATGCGGTTATAGATTTTTTCAAGAGTATCAGAGGTGATAAGGTCATCACTGTCAAGAAAAAGTGTGTATGTTCCCTCGGCATATTCAATTCCGTGATTTCTCGCCGAAGAAACTCCGCCGTTAGGCTGATTGATAACGGTGATGTTTTTGTGCTTTGAAGGATAATCACGGATTATATCCGCAGTTGAATCGGTTGCACCGTCTTCAACAATAATAATCTGAATATCCTTGAGGGTCTGACTAAGAAGGCATCCAACGGTTTCGCCGATGAATGCCTCGCAGTTATATGCCGGTATGATGATGGAAAATTTATAATTCATATCATTTCATCCATTTTAAAACAGTTTTGCCGAAGTTGCGGCTGATGTCCTGTGAAAATGCTGAATGAATATCGGGGATTGAGTGAATTTCAACAACATTTCCAATCAAGTTTTCGAGGTATTCCGCTATCTGCGGATTGTCCTCCAAAATCTGCATTGTTCGCTCGAAATCGGCAACTCCGCTTCTGCTTGAGCCGAAAAGACGAAGACCCTTTTCGAGAACCATTCTTGTGTTGACACCGATGAAGCTTTCGCTGACACCCATAAGCCCGATTGAACCCTCGGGATTAATTATGTCAATAATCTGTGCAATTGCAAATCTTGAGGCTTCTCCGCCGACACATTCGAAGCCGTGGTCGATGGTCAGGTTTTCGGGAATGTGGTCAACATGAAATGTGCCGTCTGCAAATGAGAAATAACCGAGCTTTTCATAAACCGTTCCGAAAATATAGAGCTTCGAATCGGGATATAATGCACGAAGAATAAGAGCGGTTATGAAGCCGACATTTCCGTCTCCCCAGACGCCGATTGAATTTTTGCGGCCGTGCGAAAACTTTTCAAAGCGACTGACCGCATGAACCGCAACGCTGATAAGCTCCGTGAATGAAGCAATCCGAAGGTCAAGTCCCTCGGGCACACGCACAAGGCGGTCATATGAAATATCAATATAGTCACGGAGAAAACCGTCATATCCGCTTGAGCAGAAATGGCTTGAGCGGCGGTAGTTTTCGGCAATAATATCGTCATCCTCCGTCGGAGTATTCGGAACGGGAACAACAAGCTCACCTTTTTTGAAATGCCCGGTCGGGTCAAAAACGACCCTTGCAACGCATTCGTGAATAAGAGCCATCGGAAGCTTTTCCTTGAGAGCTTCACGGCTTCTGTTGCCGAGATAATATCTCTGGTCCGCCTTGCAGATTGAGAGATATTCCGGGCGAAGAATAACGCTTGTTTTCAAATTCGGCTCGGTGCAGGCAACATCAATCATGCCGGGAGCAACAAGCCTGTAAACTGCATTAATCATTGTCGTCCTTGCCTTTCAGAAGTGTCTGGGCAACCTTGAGGTCATAGGGATAGGTGATTTTGATGTTAAAAACCTCGCCTTTGACTAAAAATACATCTTTATTCTTGATTGAGAAAATCTTGCAGGCATCGGTTAGAATTGCTTTTTCTTCTTCGGTCAGGCTTGCAAGAACTCTTTCAAGCTCTTTAAGACGGAAGGACTGCGGAGTCTGACCCTGATACATCTTGCTTCTGTCGGGGATACAGCTGATTATGCTTCCGTTTTCGCTTTCGACAATTGTGTCCGTTGCAGGCACAACGGTGTCGCAAGCACCGTATTCAAGAGCGGCTTCAACATTTTCTTCAATCATCCTGTGGGTGAGGAAGGGTCTGACCGCATCGTGGGTAACGATAACTGTGTTTTCATCGGTTTCGTAGTTTTCCTCGATGAATTTAATTGCGTTTTCAAGAGTGCCGTTTCTGCTGTCTCCGCCCTGAACAACGCTGATTTTCTTGCCCTCGGGAATGAACTTTGCGATAAGTGAACGGGTATGAGCAACCCAGGGCTTCGGGCAGAGAACGATGATTTCATCTATTTTTTCATTTATAAAGAATTTTTCGATGGTGTGAATAATGATGGGCCTTGAGCCAAGCTCAAGATACTGCTTAGGAGTGTCGGAATTGCCCATACGGCTGCCGACTCCGCCTGCAAACACTGCGGCAAATACCATAATTATCTTCCTTTCTTATTTTTTCTTTATCATTTCTTCGTATTGAGCACAGATTTCTTCTGCCGAGCCTTCGGCAATGAGCTTGCCGTGGTCAAGAATAACCGCTTTGTTGCAGATGCTGAGCACCTGCTCCGTGCTGTGAGAAACGAAAAGAACCGTTATTCCTTTTTCGAACATTGAACGGATTTTGTTTTCGCTCTTCTTTCTGAATTTTGCATCGCCGACAGATAGAACTTCGTCAAGAATAAGAATTTCAGGCTCAACAGCCGTTGCAATTGCAAAGCCGAGCCTTGCTCTCATTCCCGATGAATAATTCTTAACGGGAACATCAATGAAATCCTTAAGCTCAGAGAATTCAACAATCTGATCATATTTCTGCTCAATGAATTTTCTTGAATATCCCATAGTTGCACCGTAAAGAAAAATATTTTCCTTGCCGGAATAATTCATATCAAAGCCGGCTCCGAGCTCAAGCATCGGGGCGATAACTCCGCTGACCTCAACTGTTCCTTCCGTTGGCTTGAGAACGCCCGAAATAACCTTGAGCAGAGTGGATTTTCCCGCTCCGTTGAAGCCGAGAACGCCTACTCTGTCTCCCTTTTCAACAGTGAAGGAAATATCCTTGAGTGCCCAGAATTCCGTGAAATGAAGCTTTTTTGTGACAAGCTTGATGAAATATTCCTTTAAGTTATCAACCTTTTCTTTGTTGAGGTTGAAAAGCATACTCATATGCTCAACTTTTATTGCAGGTTTGCTCATAATATCTCCCTTCGTTAAATATGGAGAATGAATTTATCCTGCTTCTTATAGAAGACGAAAACGCCGATAAGAAGCATGAGAATGCTGAAGCCGAGCGAATAGAGCAGATGATAGATGTCAAACATTCTGCCGTAAAGCACGCAACAGCGGAACATTTCCGCTATCGAATAAAGCGGATTTGCTTTGAGGATATAGTTGAATATCGGAGTCTGGATTTTCAACTGCTTAATCTGATAGAAGATGGGAGTGAGGTAGAAAAGAAGCATACAGAATACTTCATAGAGATATTCAATATCCTTGAAGAAAACCTCAAGGGTTGAAAGAATCATGCCTACTCCGAGCGAGAGAATCAGCAGAACGATAATCGGAATGGGGAAGAGGAAGAAATATCCCGTCAGGTGAGGTGGCTCTGCCGAGAAGAAATAGAAATAGATGATAAAGCAGGCAAGAACCGAAAGAGAAATAACGAAGGTTATGAAGTTTGCGATAACATTTGAAAGAGGGTATATGTATTTCGGAACATAGACCTTCTTAATGACCGATGCACTGTTTCTGATTGAACGCATTGCTCTTTTGGTTGACTGCGAATAGAATTCATAAATCAATCGTCCGCAGAGAAGATAGATGGGATAATTGACTATGTCGGTTCCCTTTCTTCCGAAAACGTTGCCGAAGATGATAACAAGAATAATTGTTGTCATTAACGGCTGGAGGAAGGTCCAGAACATTCCGAGAACGGAATCACGGTATTGAAGCTTTATATTTTTACGAACGATTTCATAAAGCAGAAATCTGTATTTATAAAAATTCTTTATATATTTCATATTATCTCCTGAGAAGATTCCATTTAATGAAATAGCTGAACATTGACTTGATGTGGATAATCTTGAGCTTGCTGTTTCTCTTTGAATCTCTGCCCCATTCGTGATAAACGGTAACATCGGGATAGAGAAGAACCTTGCTGATTCTGTTGATTTCACGAACGAGGTCGCAATCCTCAAAATACATGAAATAACGCTTATCGAAGCCTCCGAGCTTTTTGAAAAGCTCCGTTCTTACGAACATGAAGCAGCCTGTTGCGTTTTCAACCTGAACGGGTTTTGAAAGGTCCTCGTCAAGCATTGCGTATTCACGCAGGAGCTTTGACGGCTCGTCACCTTTACGAAGGCGGCTTGCAACAAGATAGCGAAGCTTCGGGTTCCTTTTGCCGAGAATTTGCGGTCTGCCGTCGGGAAATTTTATTTGAGGAGAAAGCATTCCGACATCGTTGTGATTATCAAGATAATCCGCCATCTGTGAAATAATATCATCCTTGATGATTATATCGGGATTTATTATTGCATGGTATTCGGAATCGAGCTTATCAATAATTGAATTATGACCTGCTCCGAAGCCGACATTTGCGTCGCTTCTGATTACCGTTGCCTGCGGATAATTTTTTTCAATGAACTCCGGAGTGCCGTCTGTTGAACCGTTGTCAACAATGAACAGACGGAACGGAGCTTTGGTGCATTCATAAAGTGACTTAATTGCATTATCAATGGTGCGGATGTTGTTATAAGTCACAATGCAGCCTGTTACGGGCTTATTCATTATTTTTTATTTCCTTTCAAAGGCACAATCGGAAATTATAATTTCTTGAGTGCTGAAATCATATCGAGACGCCATCTGATTTTCTGCTTCATCGTTGTTGCAGAGCCTGTCACATTTTCACCGTGTCTACGCCACAGAACAAGCGGCTTATCAAGAATAACAACCTTTCTGCCACGCTTGATTGAAGCAAGGGCAATCCACCAGTCATGCATCGCAATTCCCTCGGGGAAGGGAACGCATTCGGATGCAACTTCTTTTGTGAACGCCATGCAGCAGCCGACAAAGGTGTTGCACAGAAGATTTTTCGAAAGTGATGTGCTTTTGCCGTGAACCGAAAAATAGGAAGGCTCCGTGATATTCAGCTTTGCATCGGTAACGGAAGCATCATGGAGAACCACATCTGCACCTTTATCGAATTCATTGAGCATACTGCTGACCTTATCGGGCAGCCACACATCATCCTGGTCTGCAAGAAAGATAATATCTCCCGAGCAGAGCTTTATTGCGTTTTCGAAATTTCTGACTACGCCCTTGCCCTCGCCGGCAAAATATTTAATGCGGCTGTCGGCAATTTCTTCAATGGCGGCTTTGGTTGCCTTGAACGGGTTATCGTCCGAAACTATGATTTCGTCTTTTTCTCCGAGCTGACAGAGGATTGATTCTATCTGCTCATTTATATACTTCTCGCCGTTATATGCGGCAATTGCAACTGAAATTTTCATCAGTCGAGGCTCTTCATCGTGGGGAAGAGAAGAACATCTCTGATTGCGGAGGAATCGGTCAGAAGCATACACATTCTGTCTATGCCGAAGCCGATACCGCCTGTTGGGGGCATACCGTATTCAAGAGCCATGAGGAAGTCTTCATCGGTTGTGTTTGCTTCCTCGTCACCCATTGAAAGCTGAATTTCCTGAGCCTTGAAACGCTCTCTCTGGTCAATCGGGTCGTTAAGCTCCGAATAAGCGTTTGCCATTTCCCAGCCGTTCATGAAGAACTCGAAACGCTCAACATATTCGGGATTTGAAGGCTTCTTCTTTGTGAGAGGAGAAATTTCAATGGGATGGTCCATAACAAAGGTTGGCTGAATAAGATGCTCTTCAACATATTCCTCAAAGAAGAGGTTGAGGATATCGCCCTTTCCGTGGCGTTCTTCATATTCAACATGATGCTCCTTAGCAACCTTGCGGGCCTGCTCAACATCCTTGATTTCGTTCCAGTCAACGCCTGCATATTTCTTGACTGCGTCAACCATTGTGATTCTTTCAAACGGCTTGCCGAGATCCATTTCAATTCCGTTATAGGTAATCTTTGTTGTTCCGAGAACAACAGAAGCGAGGTGCCTGTAAAGATTCTCTGTCAGGTCCATCATGCCGTTATAGTCTGTATAAGCCTGATAAAGCTCCATGAGAGTGAATTCGGGGTTGTGTCTTGTGTCAACGCCCTCGTTTCTGAATACTCTGCCGATTTCATAAACTCTTTCCATGCCGCCTACGATAAGTCTCTTGAGATAGAGCTCAAGAGAAATGCGGAGCTTGACATCCTCATCAAGGGCATTGAAATGGGTTTCAAAGGGTCTTGCCGATGCACCGCCTGCGTTGGGAACAAGCATCGGAGTTTCAACCTCAATAAAGCCATGACCGTCAAGATACTTTCTGATTTCGCTGATGATAGCGGATCTCTTGCGGAAGGTGTCCTTGACTTCGGGATTCATAATAAGGTCAAGATAGCGTCTTCTGTATCTTGTGTCTGTATCCGTAAGTCCGTGGAACTTTTCGGGCAGGGGAAGAAGCGACTTTGAAAGAAGAGTCATTTCGCTTGCATGAATAGAAATTTCACCCGTCTTCGTTCTGAATGCGTAACCCTTGACACCGTAAGTGTCGCCGATATCCGATTTCTTGAATTCGGCATAGGATTCTTCACCGATTGCATCCTTTGAAACATAAACCTGAATGTTTCCCTTGAGGTCACGGATATTGCAGAATGAAGCCTTGCCCATAACACGCTTAAACATCATTCTTCCTGCAATTGCAACATTGATGGGACTTGCGTCCATTATTGCTCTTCGCTCGTTATAATCCTCGTTGACCGCCGTTCTTGCGGTCTGCTCGTCCATTCCCTCGGTGTTAACCGGCTTTCTTTCGCCGAGAAGCTCTGATTCGTGAGCATTATATATTTCCTTGATTTCCTCCGAATGATGGGTCTGACTGAACTTTGTGATAACAAAGGGGTCTTTTCCGGCATTCTGAAGAGCTTCAAGCTTTTCAATTCTGATTTGACGAAGCTCGTTTATATCCTGCTCCTGCTCGGGAGCGGCATTGACCTTTTTTTCGTCTGCCATTTGTTTCATTCCTTTCATAACAGTCACAAGCGACAGTCTCAGACTGCCGCCGCTAACACTTCTTTATTATTTCGAAATTTCGAGAACCTTCATGTCAAAGAACTTGTTGTTGGGAGCGGCAACCTTAACTATGTCGCCGACCTTTTTGCCCATAACAGCCGAACCAACGGGGGAAAGGTCTGAAATAATGCCCTTCTCTATATCGCTGTTGCCGAGGATTTTATATTCAACCTCTTCATCAAAGGTAAGGTCAAGGAGCTTAACCTTTGAACCGATGCGGACAACTTCGCCTGTAAGCTCTTCTTCGTCAAGAATCTTTGCGTTGCGAAGCTCTGTCTCAAGTCTTGCGATTTCAGCCTCCATCTTGGCCTGTTCGTTCATCGCTTCATCATATTCGGCGTTTTCGGAAAGGTCGCCATGTGAGCGTGCTTCTTTGATTTTTTCGGCTATGTCATCTCTGCCTTCTGTTTTTAAAAGGTTGAGTTGAGCACTGAGTTTTTCAAAGTCTTCACGGGTAAGAACAGTTGTCTTTTCCATTTTTGAATTATCTCCTTTGTATGGCAAAATAATTATATGTAACCATTATTGCCTATATTATAAATAAATAATATATAAAAGTCAAGTATTTATTACTCTTTATATGCAAGAGTGCTGATAAGGTCTGCAAAAGCGGATTCTCCGCCTTTTCTGATAATATCTATCCGTTCGCAGACTGAATTCTCATAGGAATGAGAGCCGCAAAGCTCTGTCACAGCTCCTGCAAAATCAACTGAATCAATACCGTTTCCGATAACCTCTTTGTGCTCTTCAAGAAGCACGAGGTCACTTCCGATAACGGTTGTTTTTCCTCTCATTTTTCTGTCGGTTGTGAAAACTATATCGGCACAGGAAAATTCATTTTTATTTCCTCCACAGAAAATAACTGCATCTCTTTTTGAGCTTTTTTCAAATGTACTGCGAAGCATGACGGATGCACCTGTTTTTTCGAGGATTTCCGTGCAGACGGGAATATATTTTTCGATTTTTCCCGTGATTACCTTTACCGATGAGCAGAGCGGAATAAGCCGTGGCAATTCGTCAACAAATTTTGCTTCACAGTCGCAGAGCGTAAGAACAAAGGAATCGGGCTGAAGCTTAACTGTATCAAGGATTTCAAGAGCCGTGTTAAAGCAAATGCGTGACGGAAACCAAGAGGGGACAAACGGCATAATATGCTGGTTTTCGGGCAGGGAAATGTCGCTCGGAGCGATAACTCTTGAAGTGTATCTGCCGCATTTGTCAATCACTTTTTTCCATTCTATACCATTCCTTCCGTTGAAAATTTCAAGCACGGCGAACGGCATTCCGTCTGCTGTTCTGATAAAATTTGCGGGCTTGTTGTCGATTGTCTTTTTTAATTTTTTTGATGCAAAAAAACCATCGGGTGCATCAACGGGTTTTAATATAACAAACACACTATCACTATCCTTTCGCATTCAGTAAACTATATGCAAAAGTCATGGTGATAATGTGTTCTGAAAACTATTCGTCTTTGAAAATCAGCTCAAGCTCTTTATCGGAAAGCTCCCTGCATTCGCCTTCCTCAAGACCTTCGTCAAGCTTCAACGCTCCGATTGAAATTCTGCGAAGCTGCTCAACATTGTTGCCGAGAGCGACAAACATTCTCTTGACCTGATGATATTTTCCTTCTCTGATTTTTATTCTTGCACCCGGAAAGCCATTTATATCAATGCATTCAACAATTGCCGGCAGACATTCCGTGCCGTCTCCGAGGGTGATACCCGATTCAAGCTTTGCAATGTCGTTTTCATCAATCGCAAACGAAAGAGTTGCTTCGTAGGTTTTATAAACATGGTGGGCAGGGCTCATGATTTTATGGCAGAGTGCACCGTCATCGGTGATAACAAGCAGACCCGTTGTGTCACGGTCAAGCCTTCCGCAGGGGAAGAGAGAACGGCGTTTCAGGTCATCGGGGATGATGTCGATAACCGTTTTCTTGTTCGGGTCTTCGGTTGCACTGATAACGCCCTGTGGCTTGTTGAGCATTATATAAATATGTTCCTTCAGAGTGAAATCATAACCTTCAACGGAAACATCATCTGATTCCGTGTCAATCAGTTCCTCTGCACGGAGCATACGCTGACCGTTGACAGTTACCGAACCGTTTTTTATAAGGCTTCTTGCTTCTTTTCTTGAAACATTGCAGTTGAGTGCAATGAGCTTGTCAAGGCGTTTAAGAGCCATAAAATCACCAACCTTTTTATAAAAAAAGTACGGATAAGATTGCTCATACCCGTACTTCATATTTAATTACAGTTCAATTATGCAAGCTCTGCAAAGTACTTGATTGTACGAACCATCTGGCTTGTGTAGCTGTTTTCATTGTCATACCATGAAACAACCTGAACCTGATAGAGACCGTCGCCAAGCTCTGAAACCATTGTCTGAGTTGCATCGAAGAGCGAACCGAACTTCATGCCGATAACGTCGGATGAAACGATCTGCTCCTCATTGTAGCCGAAGGATTCTGAAGCAGCAGCCTTCATAGCAGCGTTGATGCCTTCCTTGGTAACATTTTCACCCTTAACAACAGCGGTAAGGATTGTGGTTGAGCCTGTGGGAACGGGAACTCTCTGAGCTGAACCGATAAGCTTGCCGTTAAGCTCGGGGATAACAAGACCGATAGCCTTTGCAGCACCTGTTGAGTTGGGAACGATGTTTGCAGCACCTGCACGTGCTCTTCTGAGGTCACCCTTTCTGTGAGGACCGTCAAGAATCATCTGGTCGCCTGTGTAAGCGTGGATTGTGCTCATGATACCGCTCTGGATTGCAGCGTAATCATTGAGAGCCTTTGCCATAGGAGCAAGGCAGTTTGTTGTGCATGATGCAGCAGAGATAATCTGGTCATCAGCAGTAAGAGTATCATTGTTAACTGAGAAAACGATTGTTTTGAGGTCGTTGCCTGCGGGAGCGGAAATAACAACCTTCTTTGCACCTGCGTTGATGTGAGCCATGCTCTTGTCCTTTGAGCAGTAGAAGCCTGTGCACTCAAGAACAACGTCAACACCAAGCTCGCCCCAGGGGCAGTTTACAGCGTCTTTTTCAGCATAGATTTTAAGAGTCTTGCCGTCAACTGTGATTGTGTTAGCTTCGTCGTCAGCACTTACTGTGTGAGTGTTTTCGCCGATCTTGCCGCAATATCCGCCCTGAGCGGTATCGAACTTGAGAAGATGAGCAAGCATTGAGGGCTTGGTAAGGTCGTTGATAGCAACGATTTCATAACCTTCTGCTCCGAACATCTGTCTGAATGCAAGACGGCCGATACGACCGAATCCGTTGATTGCAACTTTAACTGACATAGTGAGTTACCTCCAAATAGTATTATATTTGTATTTGACCATAACTATTCTAATCATTTCCGGTCAAATAATCAAGCATTTTTTCGCCTTTCGGAAATATTCGGTAAGTTAAACAAAATTATCGGCTATTACATTTATTTCCGTGTAATTCTGCCGATAATATATTCCCGTAAAAGAATAATGCGGTTATTTGTGATACTTTCCGCCGTTGGAAATCATGAATGCTCTGTAAAGCTGTTCGAGAAGCATAACCCTTGCAAGCTGATGTGGAAAGGTCATGGGACTCATAGAAAGGCGAAGCCTTGCTCTTGATTTGACAGCTTCGGAAAGTCCGTGCGAGCCGCCGATTATGAAGCAGAGGTTTCCCTGACCCGACAATGCACAGCCTTCGATTTCCTGCGAAAATTTTTCGGACGGCATCATTTTCCCTTCAATGCACATCGGGAAAACAGCTTCATTCGGGTTGATTTTTGCGAGAATTCTGTTCGCCTCATCATCGAGAGCCGCTTTAATCTGCGAGGGATTGGGTTCCTCGGGCAGACGGGCGGGAGGAAGCTCGGTGATTTTCAATTTACAGAATGCTCCGAGTCTTTTTTCATATTCTGCACAGGCCATGCGAAGATAATCCACCTTGAGCTTGCCTACGCAGATAAGATTTACATTTATCATCTTTTCACCTTACAGAATAATCTTCGGATTGTTGTCACCTGCAACCGAGAGACTGTAATCCGTTTCGGAAGCACCTGCCATGGTCATTGCGGCGTGGGTTGTTTCATATGCAAGAGATGGAATATTGTTTTCCTTGCTCAGGTGACCGAGAACAAAATGAGTTGTACCGGACCGGAGAAGCTTAACAGCGGTTTCGGCACATAATTCATTTGAAAGATGACCGTGATTTGACAGAATTCTCTGCTTGAGAAAATACGGATAAGGACCCATCTGAAGCATTTTAACATCGTGATTTGATTCGAGAAGAATAAGGTCACTTCCGAAGACTGAATCCATAACCGAATCGGTCATGGTTCCCATATCGGTTGCAACGCAGACCCGTTTTCCGTCAGGCATGAGAACCGAATAACCGCAGCTTTCACGGCTGTCATGCGGAGTTCTGAAGGGTTTGACAAGCATTCCGCCGATTTCATATCCGCCGTCGGGAATTATGTAAGCATCAAACTTTCCGTTGAACACCTTCAACTCGTTCATTCCCTCGAGCGTACCTTTTGTCGCATATACATTTATTCCGTATTTACCGGCAAAAACTCTGATGCCGTTTATATGGTCGGTATGCTCATGAGTTACGAATATTCCACGGATTTTTTTCGGGTCAACTCCAATGTCAAGAAGAGCGTTTTCTGTCCGCTTTGCACTGACGCCTATGTCAACGAGAATTCCTGATTCACCGTTTCCGATGTATGTGCAGTTTCCGCTGCTTGAAGAAAAAAGAGAGCAAAATTCTGTCATTTCTTACCTCAAAAAAGGGCTACCATGCGGCAGCCCGGTATTATTATCCAACTGTGTCAAGTGCATCGGAATCGGGATAATAAACTCGCCTAATATCTGCTCCGATTGCACTGAATTTCTCAACAACATATTCATATCCTCTGTCGATATGAACAATATCTTCAATCTCCGTTGTGCCCTTTGCGGCGATACCTGCGATAATCATTGCGGCTCCTGCACGAAGGTCATCCGCTCTGACGGGAGCACCCTTGAGAGTTTCAACGCCCTGAACAACTGCGAGCTGACCGTCAACGCTGATGGAAGCACCCATTCTGTTGAGCTGTTCCGTGTAACGAAAACGGTTTGACCAGATGCTTTCGGTGATTATGCTTGTTCCCTCGGCAATGGCAAGAAGAACCGCCATCTGAGGCTGCATATCGGTCGGGAAGCCGGGATGCGGCATTGTCTTTATGTTGCATCTGGCAGGCTTTCTGCTGAGCATGACACGGACTGCATCGTCATATTCTTCGACGATTGCACCACATTCAATGAGCTTATTTGAGATTGATTCAAGATGCTTGGGAATAACATTTTTAACAAGAACATCGCCGTAGGATGCAGCTGCGGCAACCATGTATGTGCCTGCTTCAATCTGGTCGGGGATGATGGAATAGGTGCAGCCGTGAAGCTGCGGAACTCCTCTGATTTTGATAACATCCGTTCCTGCACCACGCACATCCGCACCCATTGAGTTAAGGAAGTTTGCAAGGTCAACAATATGCGGTTCCTTTGCGGCGTTTTCGATAACCGTCAGACCCGAAGCTTTGACTGCGGCAAGCATGATGTTGACGGTTGCTCCGACTGAAACCATGTCAAGATATATCGGACTGCCGGTAAGCTTTTCCGAGGTTGCCTCAACGATGGCGTTATCTTCAATTGAAATGTTTGCTCCGAGAAGCTCAAAGCCTTTGATGTGCTGGTCAATCGGTCTCGGACCGAGATAGCATCCGCCGGGCATGGCAACCTTCGCCTTGCCGAATCTGCCGAGAAGTGCACCTATAAAATAATAAGATGCCCTCAGGTGCTTTGTTATCTCGTGCGAAATAATATATGAATTGATGTGGCGTGCATCAATTTCAACCGTGCTGTTGTTTATAAGTCTGACACCTGCTCCGATCTGCCTGAGCGTTTTCATCATATAGTTGACATCGCTGATTGAGGTCGGGAGGTTTTCGATTATGCAAATATCTTCTGAAAGAATTGCGGCGGGAATGATTGCAAGAGCCGCATTTTTTGCACCGCTTATGGTGACCTCACCGTGCAGAGGCTTACCTCCGTTGATGACGAATTTTTCCAAGAGTGTTTCCCTCTTTTCGCTTTAAATTCGATATATCTGAAAATTCACATAAAAACTCATTCTAATTTCAGTGCATTATAGCACACTTTTCCGTAATTGAAAAGTCTTTTGCGGAAAAAAGATATTATTTCCGAAATTTTTTCTTTGGCATATATTGAATCATTATATAGTATTCCACGCACTGCTTCTATTATTGCTTACGGAATGCTTTTGGTGTGCATTATATACAAACAAAACAGGCAAATAATATATCCGAATATATTCTGCACAATTATTATTCATTGTTTTGTTGATAATAACGAAAAAACAGGTTTATGTGCTTTTCGGCGGTTATTTATTTTACATTGGCTATTACTGCATTATTTGTTGAAAATTAATAAAAACCGACCCCAATTCACAAAAAATTCAAAAAATATTTGAAAAAATCCTTCAATATCTATTGCAATATAGCTTTTATTTGTGTAAAATGTATATGTTCCGATGGTCAATTTGTCTAACTTGACAGTTTCAGGTCAGACAGATCTGCCGGCAAATGGGTTTGCCGGATAACAAAAAACGAAGGGGTATTGATTTTTATGTCAAACAGAATTTTTCAAGGACTTGT
Organism: Ruminococcaceae bacterium UBA1730; assembly: GCA_002315935.1. Taxonomy (GTDB): domain Bacteria; phylum Bacillota; class Clostridia; order Oscillospirales; family Acutalibacteraceae; genus CAG-177. The sequence goes on along the minus strand of DCII01000022.1, from coordinate 5,803 downwards.
TCATCAGATGAGAGACTCCGTTGGCAGAACTCTCGGAGTTATTGACGAAACAGGAACCATCATCGCCTGCAGCGAGCTGAGCAAGATAGGGGAGGTTATCTCCACCGCTGCCGAGGTTTTTACTGATAATGAGCTTCATTATATCAGCGGTTATACCTTCTGCAATTTCGGCTCACATATTCAGTCCGAGTATGCTGTTTTTGTTGAGGGCGTTGATGAGCTTGCCGGCAGATTTGCGGCAATCTGCTGTGTGTCACTTGAAAATCTGAAGCAATATTACGAAGAAAAATTTGACAGAGGCAATTTTATCAAGAATGTCATTCTCGATAATATTCTTCCCGGAGACATTTATCTGAAATCCCGTGAACTCCGCTTCAACGGCGAAGCAACAAGAGTTGTTATTCTCATCAGGATAACAGACCATAATGATGCATCTGTTTTCGACACGGTTCAGAATCTCTTCCCCGATAAGAATAAGGATTTTGTTATTAACATAAATGAGCATGACATCGCCATTGTCAAGGAAGTGCGTAGCAATATCGAAACAAAGGATCTCGAAAAGCTCGCACGCTCAATCTCCGATTCTCTCAGCACGGAGCTTTATACTCATGTGCTTGTCGGCATCGGAACAACAGTTGAAGGCGTTAAGGACCTCGCCCGTTCATTCAAGGAGGCTCAGATTGCTCTTGAAGTCGGCAAGGTATTTGACACCGAAAAGACCATTGTCAGCTACGAAAATCTCGGCATTGCCCGTCTTATTTATCAGCTGCCCACAACTCTTTGCGATATGTTCCTTCGTGAAGTATTCAAGAAGGGTTCGATTGACAGCCTTGACCACGAAACGCTTTTCACAATTCAGAAATTCTTCGAGAACAATCTCAATGTTTCCGAAACCTCAAGAAAGCTTTTCGTTCACAGAAACACACTCGTTTACCGACTTGAGAAAATCAAAAAACTCACGGGTCTTGATTTAAGAGAATTTGACGACGCAATTGTATTCAAGGTAGCCCTTATGGTCAAGAAGTATCTCGATGCAAAGCCTGTTAAATATTGATAGGCTGTCCACACCCTTTACATTTTGATTTTTAAGGATTTGATACTGTGATAGAATTCAAAAATGTTTCCAAAAAGTATGAAAACGGAACAGTTGCTCTGAGGGATATTGACATTACCATTGCAGACGGCGAATTCGTTTTCGTTGTCGGCTCCTCCGGTGCCGGCAAGAGTACATTCCTTAAGCTCATGATGAGAGAAGAGGTCCCCTCGGCAGGAACTCTCACCATAGACGGAATGCTTCTCAATAAAATGAGAAAAAAGAACATTCCGAAGCTTCGCAGAAAGCTCGGCATAGTTTTTCAGGATTTCAGACTTATTCCAACAATGACGGTATTCGATAATGTTGCATTTGCAATGCGTGTTATCGGAACAAAAGAAAAGAAAATCCGCCGCAGAGTGCCTTATCTTCTGAGCCTTATGGGTCTTAACGATAAAGCAAGATGCTATCCCAGAGAGCTTTCGGGCGGTGAACAGCAGAGAGTTGCTCTTGCAAGAGCACTTGCGAATGATGCGGACATCATCATTGCGGACGAGCCTACGGGCAATGTTGACCCGCAGATGAGTTATGAAATAGTTGAGCTTCTCATGCGTCTCAACGAAGCCGGCACAACCGTCATAATGGTTACCCATGAGCACAGCCTTGTCAGATGCTTCGACAAGAGAGTTCTTATTCTCGACAAGGGTACTATTGTTTCGGACGGAGATGCCGTTATCAGAGAAGCCGCAACCTCGCACATCAACGCAGTCAGCGAGCTTACAAACGAAAATGTTGTTCTTCCCGAAGAGGATTATTCGGTTTTCTCATCCGATGAAAAGGTTGAACAGCCGACAATGAATTTCAACCAAAAGAAGGAAAATGCTTCCGCAGAAGAAAAGAAGGCTCCCGAGATTCATTCTCCCGTGGTTGATGATTTTTCGTTTGATGATTTAGGTCTTCCCGAAGAAGCACTTGCACACATCAAAGAACTTGTTTCTGACGGAGGCGATAAATAATGGGTAAATTAAGTTATCTTATAAAAGAAGGCTTCCGAAATCTCAAGGTCAACAGGCTTATGAGCTTTGCCTCGGTAACGGTTCTCTTCAGCTGTCTTATGCTTGTCGGCGTTGCGTTCATGGCTCTTGTGAATATCCAGTCCTTCATCACGGGCATTGAAGCTGAAAATGTTATCATGGCTTATGTTGAAGACGGAACCTACGATTATGAATTGAGCTATGTTGAAGCAAGCCTCAACAAAATTGACAATGTTGCATCTGTTGAAAAGGTTGAAAAGGATTCAGCCTATCAGGAAATTCTTTCCGGGCTTGATGACAGCCTTCGTGCTTACCTTGAATCGGTTGACGAGAATCCGCTTCCGAATGCGTTCAAGGTTACCGTTTCGGATATGTCACGCTTCAACGAGGTTGTTGAAAATATAAAGAACACAGAGCGTATCATGAGAGTTCATGAAAACAGCGAGCTTGCAGGTCAGCTTGCGAGCATCAGAGATTCGTTAACATATGTCAGCTTCGGAATAATTGCTCTGCTTCTTATAGTTTCACTTTTCATCATTTCAAATACCATCAAGGTAACGATGTTCTCAAGACGCCTTGAAATCAGCATCATGAAGAGTGTCGGTGCAACGAATTCATTCATACGCCTTCCGTTTATTGTTGAGGGAATCATAATCGGAATTATCGCAGGATTGCTTGCAACGGGAGCGGTATGGGGTCTTTATGAATTTGCTCTCGGTTCATTCATGTCAATGTTCTCGTCATTCGGCAATATGAAGCCGGTTGAATTCCTTGATTATGCTCTTTATCTTGTTGCCGCATTTGTCGGAATCGGCGTGTTCACGGGCATATTCGGTTCATCCTCATCAATCAGAAAATATCTCAAGGAAAGGAAGTTTGTTGAACTTGAAGACAGGTAAATTAAAAAAGGTTCTCTGCGTTATTTTCGCATTGACCTGTGTCGTTTCGGCAATAAGCTTCGGTTTTCCTCAGGCCTCGGCAGATCAGTCTCTTGAGGATATGCAGAGACAGTATGATGAGCTTGAAAAACAGATTCAGGAAAATGAAGAAAAGCTCGGCGAGGTCAACAGCGAAATCAAGGATAACAAAACAAAGCTCGGAAAGCTCAATTCCGAGATTAACGCAATTGAATCGCAGATTGATATTCTCGACAGCAGAATTGAAACACTCAACGGAAATATCAAGAGTATTCAGAATACCATTGACACAACTACAAATGATATTGACGAAATCAACAAACAGACCGAGGAAATAAACAAGCAGATAATCGAAACAAATGAGCTTATGACTGAAACGAGGGCTTTGCTTCTCGGTCGAATCAGAGAAAACTATATGGCAGGAGAAGCTTCAACCCTTGAAATAATTTTCTCATCGAACGATATTTCAAGCTATTTTGCAAGAAAAGAGCTTATGTCGAGAGTTTCAGAGAAGGATGCTTCCCTCATTCAAAATCTTGAATCAAAAATAGAAGAGCTTGATTCGCTTCAGAAACAGCTTGCGGAAAACAAGACTGCTCTTGAGGCAAAGAAGACGGAGCTTGGAACTCAGATTGTTTCTCTTAATGAGCGTCAGACCGATCTTGAAAGCAGTAAGAGCGTTCAGGAAGGCAAGAAGAGCGAGGTTGACGAGAAATATAAAGAGGTTCAGGGCGTTATCAATGAGCTTGACCAGGACAGCGAGGAATATAAAGCCGCTATCAAGGCTCAGGAAAAACAGATGGAAGAATTGGAAGCCCAGATTGATGCTTACATCAAGGCGAACGGCTCAAGCGAAGGCGATACGCCGGATGAAAACTTCAACAATGACGGCAAGATGATGTGGCCTGTTAAGGGCAAAACGACGGTGACTGCCGGCTTCCCGAGTTACCCGAGCGGCGGTGCTCACTGGGGAATTGATATCTGTGTCTGCGATTCAAGCGGAAGCACAAGAGATTCAAACGGCAACAGTCTTTCACTCGGCAAGCCTTATTATGCGGCACAGGGTGGCAAGGTTATCATCGCTCATAATGACGGCGGATGGAATTCAGGCTTCGGCAACTATTGCGTTGTTGACCACGGCGACGGTACTATGACTCTCTATGCTCATTCGAAATATCTTAATGTTTCGGTCGGCGATGTTGTTCAGAAGGGTCAGCAGCTCGGTGCAATCGGTGCAACAGGCAATGTTACCGGTCCTCACCTTCATTTTGAGGTCAGAGTAAAGGATGCAAACGGAAATGTTACAAGAGTTCAGCCTCTTAATTATGTTTCCTGCCCCGGATATTAAAGGAAACTCTGAATAAATCATTCCAAGGCGGCTTCGTGCCGCCTTTTTTGAAAGGAGACGGCAGACTTGAATAAAAAAATATCTCTTGGGTTATGCCTTTCTCTTGTTATTATTTCAATCACAGCCACATTTGCGGCAACGATGGTAATTTCAAAGCAGATATATAACGGAATAATAAGCAATATTTCACAGCGTTCGCAGACCTATGAATCTGTTGATGAAATCAGCAAAATCATTTCGAATTATTATTACGGAACAATTGATGACGGTAGCCGTCTTAACGGTGCATTGACGGAGGGCTATGTCAATGGTCTGGGAGACCCGAACAGCACCTATCTCAGCTCAGATGAATATTCCGAATATACGGCAAAGCTTGAAGGCGGCGTGACGGGAATAGGAATTGAAACCGCATATGATTACGGAAATGCTTCCTTTGTTGTAACCTATGTTTATCCCGATTCGCCTGCCGAAAAGACGGGTATTAAGAGCGGAGATACAATTACTGCCGTCAACGAAAGCATGGTTACAAGATATAATTATCAGACTCTTGCCAAATATTTTACGGGTGACCGTCTGACCTCCGTTCAGATTCAGTATGAAAGAAACGGCGAAAGCAAATCGGCAGAGGTTATGCTCGGCTTTTCCGTTCCCGGAGTCAGAGGTTATCTTAAGGAAAATGTCGGCTATATAAGAATTAACGGCTTCTATAAAAACACCGCAACCGAATTTAAGGCTCTCATGACAAAGCTCCGTGAGCAGGGAGCGGAGAGCATGGTGTTTGATGTCCGTGGAACAAGCGAGGGAACAATTGAATATGCCGCAAAGGTCATAGATGTTATCGTTCCGGCAATTTCGGGAAATATCGCCGTTGCAAAGGATAAAACGGGCAATATATATAAGGACAAAGTCTTTACCGCTGAAAACAGCAGCATGATGATGCCTTTTGTTGTGTTGACAAATTCTTATACCGCAGGAGCGGCAGAGCTTTTTGCCTGCGACCTTCGTGACATCTGCCAGGCACAGATTATCGGAACGAAAACTGCCGGAGTCGGCACGATGCAGGAGCTTTTTGCTCTCGAAGACGGCGGTGCGGTTCTGCTGACGGTTGCCCTTATTGAACCGAAAAACGGCGAAAGTGCAATTTATGAGGGAGTCGGAATAACGCCGACAACGGAGGTTGCTCTCAATTCGGGAGACGAAATGAGCTTCAATCTTCTTTCGGAGGAAACCGATAACCAGCTTGCAACGGCATTCAATATTCTTGCTTCGTGATTATGGAGCAATTTAAAATCTTGACTTTTCGGAAAAGAATTGGTATAATGAAATAAATTCAGAAAAAGGGGTTGACAAGGGTGCTTGGATTTGCGATAATCTGTGAGCAAGCAAGCAAGCAAGCAAGCAAGCAAGCAAGCAAGCAAGCAAGCAAGCACTAACTGTAACCAATTAATATAAACTAACAAGGCACATTGTG
>DCII01000006.1 GCA_002315935.1 Ruminococcaceae bacterium UBA1730 | reverse complement strand
GGAATTCAATCAAAGCATAAGGTTCTCAACCTTCAGACGAACCGCAGGATATTGACGATAACTCTGCCTTTCTTTGAAAGGGAGGAGCAATCCGTCACAATCATTCTGCCCTTATGACGCATGGTGATTTTATCATTCTCGGAAATTCTCTTATCTGCCTTCGTGCATTCAACATCATTGACGAAAACAATTCCTGCGTTGATTGCTTCGCAGGCGGCGGAGCGTGAAATTCCGAAACCGTTTTTGACTATGCTGTCGAGTCTCAATGACGAAACGGTAAAGCTGTCCGGTTTGCCCTGAACAGCGGAATTGATAACCGCATCTTCAAGCGGAATGATTTTTGCCTTCAATGAACCTCTGCCGGCTTTGTCAAGATTATCAACGATAAACTGTGCGGTTTTGGCAAGAGCGGCAATTCTGCAACCTCTTTCGCTGACTATGATGTCACCTGTCATTTCCCTTCGAATTCCGAGAGCCATCAATGCTCCCAGATAGTCACGGTGGGAGAGCCTTGCGGAAAATTTATCCTTGGTGACCTCAATAATTCTTATCGGGTCATCGTCAGGATTTTTGATAAAATATTCTCTCAAAGAGCTTTCACCGGTTGCTTCGATATATTCGGGCAGAAAAACGGCAATGCTTCGCTCAGCCCCTTCAAATCCGCCGTAAAAGAGCTGTTTCACATCCGGAAATTGAAGGTGCAGAGAGCTGACAGCCGAACGCTGATGCATATCAAGAAAATCGCTTGAGGTTATCATCGAATAATCGGTGCATGAGCGTGCTTTATCTTCGATTTTTGCAAAAAGAATTTTATCTTCCGAGTTCATTGGATATGACCTTCATATAATAATTCCAGTCCACACGGCTTAAATAGTGAGCACCTTTGCGGATGTGATATGTAACTCTGCCTTCGTCCGACGAAGTGTCAATTGCAAGCGGCTCAACGCTTCCGCAATAGCCCTTAAGACCCTGAACTTCCCATGCAGGGGAGGCGTTAACGCAGGTCAGCTGCTCTGAATACGGGTCTGCCCACGCATCTTTTTCCGCACTTGCAACGGAAACAAATCTCGGAGCAACGCAGGCAACAAGAAAATGCTGGTCAAAGGGCATTTCATCGGCTCTGTCGGCATACTGTTTTCTGTTTTCGCAGAACCAATAAGGAAAAACATTGTTCATATGAGCGATTGTTTCGGCGTTATCGTGCTTTATTCTTTCCGATGCCGCTCCGCCGCAACCCGAATCATTTGAAATGACATACTTAAATCTTTCGTCATTCGCACCTGCCCAGAGAGCAGTTTTGCCGAGCCTTGAATGACCGATTGCGGCAATGTTTTCGCTGTCGAAGCCGTCAATTTCGCCGATAACATCCATAACCCTGCTCATTGCGAATGCCCAGATTGAAATTTTTCCGTAACCCGTGTTATTGCTTGGGCGGTCAAACATTCCGCAGAGCTTGTCATTCATATCGCCGTTGTCGCTCGTGACATCGTTATAGTGAATGAGTGCAACGGAAAAACCGTTTGAAACGATTTCTTCAACGGGCAGATAAGCATCAAAGGTGTTGAAGTTGAAATTCATGAAGACAAATCCCGGATTTTTCTTCCCGTTATCGGGTGTATAAATCTTGATTGGGAAAGTGAATTTGCCTTTCGGAGTGTCAAAGAAAACATTTGCAGTTCTGAAAAGTCCGAAGCCTGCTGAAATGGACTTCGGTGCGGATGAGAAAGCGATTTCCGTTTTGCCGACAGCCTCGGGAATATATCCGTATTCCTCACTGGCAAGAATATCAAGCATTTCCGCTCTTCGTTTTCTGAAATCCTCAGCATTACTGACTTCTGTTCCGTCTGCGAAACGGAGAATTTTCGGTTCAAGTTCAGTTTTCATAAGCCTTTATTATTTCTCCTGTGTAAACAATATGATAATCCTTTTTGGAATAATTGCTTTCGATTTCGGGGTCAAGGAAGCCATTCGGGTCGAGGCTCTGAACAGCAATTTTACGGCAAACGAGGGTGTATTTTGCTTCCTTGAATGTTACGGAAGAATCAATGTCAACAGGATTCAGACCTGCTTCGCCGATTTTATCGCAGTCTCTTCCGCTCTTTGCTCCGCAGATTTTAAGAGCGTTTCTGTATTTTTCATCGTAGAAGGAAACGGTGAAGTATTCTTCTCTGTCAATGAATTCACGGGTGTATCTTTGCGGGCGGATAAAAATCATCGCAACATCCTTTCCCCACAGCTCGCCGAGAGTTCCCCAACTGACGGTCATGGTGTTGCAGTCTTTTTCGTTGCCTGCGGTAACGAGTGCCCAACCGTCACTTACAAGCTCGGGAGCACTGATTTTAATATCTCTGATGTTGATTTCTTTCATGCGTGTCACCTCAACATATTTTATTTTGACGGAAGCAATTATATCACATAAAGCAACAAAATAACAGTGAAAATATAAAAAAACCGGGGTTTTACCCCCGGTGAAAATATGCTGTTACCAGATTTTCTTTGATTCAATGTCTGCAAGTGCCGCCGCTGCGAAATCGTCAACATTCTGTGCACCGATGTCTCCTTCGCCTCTTTTGCGGACCGAAACAGTGCCTTCTTCGATTTCCTTATCTCCGACAAGGAGCATATAAGGCGTTTTCTGAAGCTGAGCTTCTCTGATTTTATAGCCGATTTTTTCGCTTCTTTCGTCAACCGAAACACGGATTCCGAGAGAATCGAGCTTGTCCGCAACCTTTCTTGCGTATTCCTGATGGCGGTCTGCAATAGGAAGAATACGAACCTGCTCAGGAGAGAGCCAGAGTGGGAACGCACCTGCAAAATGCTCCGTGATAACTCCGAGGAAACGCTCAACAGAACCGAATACAACTCTGTGAATCATAACGGGAGTATGCTTCTCGCCGTCTGCACCCGTGTATTCGAGATTAAATCTGCCGGGAAGCTGATAATCCAGCTGAATTGTTCCGCACTGCCATGTTCTGCCGAGGCTGTCCTTGATGTGGAAGTCAAGCTTCGGACCGTAGAATGCACCGTCACCCTCGTTGATTATATATGTTTTGCCGACACCTGTGATTGCATCTGCAAGAGCATTTGTTGCGATTGCCCAGTCTTCCTCCGAACCGATGTGGTCCTCGGGCATTGTTGAAAGCTCGATTTCATAGGGAAGGCCGAAGAGATTATAAACCTCGTCAAAGAGCTGTGCAATTCTGACAACCTCATCTGTAATCTGCTCCGGAGCAAGAAGGATATGAGCATCGTCCTGAGTGAAGCATCTGACACGGAAAAGACCGTGGAGTGCACCGGAAAGCTCGTTTCTGTGAACTCTGCCAAGCTCGCCGTAACGGAGAGGAAGCTCTTTATATGAATGGGGTTCAAGGTCATAAACAAGAATACTGCCGGGGCAGTTCATCGGCTTGATTGCGAAATCCTCGTCCTCGATAACCGTTGTGAACATATCGTCATGATAATGCTCCCAGTGACCCGAGGTTTCCCAAAGGGTTCTTCTCATAATTTGCGGAGTTGAGATTTCAAGATAATCCCATTTTTTGTGAACCTGATGCCAGTAATCAATGAGAGTGTTGCGAAGAACCATTCCCTTGGGGAGGAAGAAGGGCATTCCGGGAGCTTCATCACGGAGTGCAAAAAGTCCAAGCTCTCTGCCGAGCTTTCTGTGGTCTCTCTTCTTTGCTTCTTCGATGGCTTCGAGATATGCGTCAAGGTCCTCCTTCTTTGAGAAAGCGGTTGCATAAATTCTCTGAAGCATCTTGTTCTTTTCGCTTCCTCTCCAGTATGCACCCGTGCAGGAGGTGAGCTTGAAGGCTTTGATTCTGCCGGTTGATGCAATGTGAGGACCTGCACAAAGCTCCGTGAAATCTCCCTGCTTATAGAAGCTGATGTTTTCGCCGTTGTCAGCGTGTTCCTTGACAAGCTCAACCTTGTAGATTTCTCCGAGGTCTTCAAAATACTTGATGGCTTCGGCAGGAGTCATTTCGAAGCGTTCAAGGTAAAGGTCTTCCTTGATGATTTTCTTCATTTCCGCTTCGATTTTTTCGAGGTCCTCGGGAGTGAATGGAGAGGGAACATCAAAGTCATAATAGAATCCGTTTTCGATTGAGGGACCGATAGCAAGCTTTGCTTCGGGGAAAAGTCTCTTGACTGCCTGAGCAAGAACATGGGAAGCGGTGTGGCGGTATGTTCGCTTGCCGTCTTCATCGTCAAAGGTGAGAATTTCAAGCTCGCAGTCCGAATCGAGAGCGGTTCTGAGGTCTTTAACCTCGCCGTTGATTTTGCATACGCACGCTGCCTTGTAAAGTCCCATGCCGAGACTCTTGGTGATTTCCATAGCGGTTGTGCCGGTTTCAAATTCCTTGACAACGCCGCCCTTGAGAGTAACATTAATCATATAATCAAATCCTTTCTGAATCATTTGTAAATAAAAAAGCCTCATCCCGTAAAAAACAGGATGAAGCATAGCTCCACGGTTCCACCCGTTATTCCGCATGATGCGGCACTCGGCAACCTTAACGCAGTTGATACGGCTTTCCTTGTTTCGGAAGCTCTCAGCAGTGGTAATATTCTGCCGGCAATGCCATCTCTTTCAGCACTCGGAGTGGCTCTCTGAAAAGCCTTCTGCAAAATATTTTCTGCATCAACGATTATTTCTCTATTCTGATTCCTGTTAATATTAGCACCTTGAATTCGTATTGTCAATAGAAAATATTATAAATTGTAAATAAAAAACTTGACATTGAAGCTATAAAAGTATACTATATCTATAATAGTGTCAGTTAAGCCGATTTGTCTGATACTATATATTGATTTTTTAATTACATTATTCATTGCAGACGATAAAAGCGAAGTCTGCGGAAAGTTTTCAGAAGAAGGAGGAAAACAAAAATCCATGGAGTTACCCATCTGGGCATTTATTTCTATAATTGTTGTTGCGGTTGGTGTTGCTGTTGCGGCATTCATCCTCGGCGGTTTGAATAGAAAGAAAATTGCAGAAAAGACTATCGGTTCGGCAGAGCAGGAAGCAAACAGAATCATGAACGATGCTATTGCCGGAGCAGAAGCCAAAAAGAAGGAAATCGTTCTTGAAGGAAAGGACGAAATCCACAAACAGAGAACGGAAACCGAAAAAGAGCTTCGTGAAAGAAGAAGCGAGGTTCAGAAGCTTGAGAAACGCCTCAATCAGAAGGAGGAAAACCTCGATAAGAAGGGCGAAAATCTTGAGAAAAAGGAAGAGGTTCTCAACGGAAAAATCAAGGCTGCCGATGAAAGACTTGAAGAGGTTGAGAGCATCAAAAGAAGCCAGTTCGAAATGCTTGAAAGAATTTCAGGCTTAACAAAGGAACAGGCAAAGGATTATATCATCAGTCTTCTTGATGAAGATCTTAACCACGAAAAGGCGGTCAAGATTCAGGAAATTGAGCAAAGAACCAAGGATGAAGCAGACCAGCTTGCAAGGCAGATTATCACAACTGCCATTCAACGCTGTGCTGCTGACCATGCCGCAGAATCAACGGTATCGGTTGTTGCACTTCCCAACGATGAAATGAAGGGAAGAATTATCGGCAGAGAGGGCAGAAATGTCCGTGCAATCGAAATGACAACAGGCGTTGACCTTATTATTGACGATACGCCCGAAGCAATTACCGTTTCAAGCTTTGACCCTGTTCGCAGAGAAATTGCAAGACTTACTCTCGAAAAGCTCATTGCAGACGGCAGAATTCATCCGGCAAAGATTGAAGAAACATACGAAAAGGCAAAACGAGAGGTTGAGCAGACAATCAAGCAGACCGGTGAAAGAGCTATGATTGATGCAGGTGTCAACGGTGTTCATCCCGAAATTGTTAAGCTTCTCGGCAAGCTTCGTTATCGCACAAGCTACGGTCAGAATGTTCTCAAGCATTCTCTTGAGGTTTCCTATATCGCAGGTCTTATGGCTTCCGAGCTGGGAGTTGATGCAAAGCTTGCAAAGAGAGCAGGTCTTCTTCACGATATAGGCAAGGCTCTTGACCATGAAATGGAAGGCTCTCATGTTGACCTCGGCGTTGACTTCGCCAAGAGATACAAGGAAAATGATAATGTTCTTCATGCAATCAAGGCTCACCACGGCGAGATTGAAGCAAAGACTATCACCGCTATTCTCGTTCAGGCTGCGGATGCAATTTCAGCCGCAAGGCCGGGAGCGAGAAGAGAAGATGTTCAGAATTATATCAAGCGTCTTGAAAAGCTTGAAGAGGTTGCAACAAGCTTTGAAGGCGTTGAGCGTTCATTTGCAATTCAGGCAGGTCGTGAGGTCAGAATCATGGTTAAGCCTGAGGCGGTCAACGATGACAAGATGATTCTTCTTGCAAGAGATATTGCAAAGAAGATTGAAGAAAGTATGGAGTATCCCGGTCAGATAAAGGTTAATCTCATCAGAGAGAGCAGAGCTGTGGATTACGCAAAGTGATGATTAGGGCTGTTGCACTGATGTGTGACAGCCCGTATTTTTGGATTTGAGGAAATATTATGAACATACTCGTTATAGGCGATGTTGTTTCGGCGGCAGGGTGCGAATTTCTACGCAGTGTGCTCCCGACTTATAAAAAGGTCAAGGGCATTGATTTATGCGTCGCAAACGGCGAAAATTCGGCAGTCGGAAACGGAATAACTCCTGCCTCGGCGAATTATCTTTTTGACAGCGGCGTTGATTTTATCACCACCGGAAACCATGTTTACCGCCGCAGAGAATTTTATGAAATGCTTGACGAAAGAGAGGATATTATCCGCCCTGCAAATTTCTATAAAGGAAATCCGGGCAGCGGATATTCGGTTATCGACCTCGGCTTCCTCAAGGTCGGAATAATCAATCTTTCGGGAGCGGTTTATATGGACAGATGCGAAAATCCGTTCACAACCGTTGATGAAATTCTGCCGAAGCTTTCGGATTGCAGAATCATTCTTGTTGATTTTCATGCAGAGGCAACAGCAGAAAAAAGAGCAATGGGATTTTATCTTGACGGCAGAGTATCGGCAGTTTTCGGCACTCACACCCATGTGCTGACCGCAGATGCAGGTCTTCTTCCTAAGGGAACTGCATACATTACCGACATCGGAATGACGGGCGTCAAGCATTCCTCGCTCGGAGTAAAGCCCGAGATTTCAATCGAATGGCTCAAAACGGGAATGCCGGCAAGGTTTGATGCCGCAGAGGGCAGTTGCATGATGAACGGCTGTATTTTTGAAATCGACAACAAAACGGGAAAGGTCATAAGTATAGAAACCGTTAACATAGAATAAGGTATTAATTATATGCAGAAACTTCTCAGCCATATGAGAGCGGCGTGTCAGCAATATGATATGATTCAGGACGGCGACAGAATTGCCGTCGGCGTATCCGGCGGAAAGGATTCGCTGAGTCTGCTCGTTGCAATGGCAAATTTAAAAAGATTTTATCCTGCAAGGTTTGAGCTTGTTGCGATCACCATTGATCCGAGATTCGGCAATGCTGACGGCGATTATTCGGCAATTGAAGAGCTTTGCGGAAAATATGAAATTGAATATATTGTCAAACGCACTCAGCTTGCGGAGCTTATCTTTGATATTCGAAAGGAAAGTAATCCGTGCAGTCTCTGTGCAAGAATGCGAAGAGGTGCTCTTCACGATGCGGCGAAGGAAGCCGGATGCAATAAAATTGCCCTTGGGCATCATCTTGACGATGTGGCGGAAACATTTATTATGAATCTTTTCAACGGCGGAACGCTTGATTGCTTTATGCCGGTCACATATCTTTCAAGAAAAGATTTATATATGATAAGACCTATGATATTTGCAAGAGAAAGCGACTGTGCAAGGGTTGCAAAGAAAGAAAACCTGCCTGTTGCAAAGAGCAAATGCCCTGCTGACGGAGCAACCGAAAGGCAGGAGGTCAAGGAATTTCTTTCTTCAATGGAAAAGAAATACGGCGATGTAAGAAGCAAAATTCTCGGTGCAATGCAGAGAAAAGAAATAAACGGTTATTGATTCGAAAGAAGGAATATATATGAAATATGCAGTAGTTCTTTATGACGGAATGGCGGATTATCCCGTTCCGGCTCTCGGCGGAAAAACTCCGATGGAGCTTGCAAAAAAGCCGCTTTTTGACGGCATGGCAAGGAAGGGCAGGGTCGGCATAGTCAGAACCGTTGCCGAGGGCCTGAAGCCCGGCAGCGATGTTGCAAATTTAAGCGTTCTCGGCTATGACCCCAAGAAATGCTACACGGGTCGTTCTCCGCTTGAAGCGGTCAGCATAGGCGTTAAAATGGCTGATGATGATGTTGCTTTGAGATGCAATGTTGTTACTCTCAGCGACGAAGCAAATTACGAAGATAAAACAATGGTTGATTATTCCGCAGGTGATATTTCATCAGAAGAAGCCGCTGAAATAATCAAAACTGTTCAGGAGCATTTCGGCAACGATGAATTCGCTTTTTACAGCGGAGTAAGCTACCGCCATTGCCTTATCTGCCATAAAGGAACAACAGACCTCGGCAAAATGACTCCACCACACGATATTTCGGGCAGAGTAGTCGGAGGATATCTTTCCGATTCTCCCAACGCAAAGAAGCTTATCGCAATGATGAAGGAAAGCTATGAGCTTCTTAAAGACCATCCGGTCAACAGGAAGAGAATTGCAGAGGGGAAGAGACCTGCCAATTCAATCTGGCTCTGGGGCGAGGGAAGCAAGCCTGCTCTCGATGATTTCAAAGAGGTTTACGGCGTTTCGGGAAGCATTATTTCAGCGGTTGACCTGCTCAAGGGCATTGGTATATGTGCAGGAATGAACACTCCCGAGGTTGAGGGAGCAACAGGCTATCTCGACACCAATTTCGAAGGCAAGGCAAGAGCCGCCGTTGAGGAATGGAAAAACGGAGTTGACATGGTTTATCTTCATTTTGAAGCTCCTGACGAATGCGGTCACAGAAACGAACCCGAAAACAAGGTCAGAGCAATTGAGCTGATTGATGAAAAGGTTCTTCCGATTATTCTTGATTATCTTGATAATTGCGGAGACGACTATAAGGTTATGATTCTTCCCGACCATCCCACTCCTATTCAGACGAAGACCCATGCGAGCGACCCTGTTCCGTTTATGATTTATCATAAGAATGCGGAGATTGACAGCGGCGTTGAATCAATCAACGAAAACAGTGCAAAAACAACGGGCGATTATGTTGATTACGGACCCGGTCTCATGAAAGAATTCCTCACAGAATAAGAACAGGTTTAAAATAATAAACAGGAGGCAGAAAGATATGAAAACTCAGCTCGGCGGAAAAATGCCCAAAGGCTTCGTTGCATTATGGACGGTTATCACGGCGGTATATGCAATATGGATGACATTTTTCATGAAGGATATTACCCTCGGAGTTTATCTTAAGAATCCTTATATCGGTCTCGGCGATCAGGCTTACACCTATCCCTCGGATATAACAGGCATGGCAGGCAGGGAATGGCTCTATCCCGTGTGGGTGGTTGTTTCGATTATTTTTCTTGCTCTTTTCGGTGTTTATATCAAAAAGATGCTTTTCGGCAAAGAACCGAATAAGGGAATGAAAATCTTCTGCCTTGTCAGCCTTATTCTCGGATGCGTTTTCATCACATGGTACGGCATTTTCGACGTCAATAAGAATGTTGACGGCGAATTCATCCCTGCAACATTTATGGATAAGGTTAAATACATAACCGCAAGCATGATAGGTCTTCAGTATCCGTGGCATTTCAAGATGTGGGGAATTTTCGCTTCGGAATCGGTTTTTGTGAATACTCTTTATGTTTTCCGAAAGAATAATTATTACAGCCCTCTCTGCATCGTGCTCGGCTCACTCGGAAGTGCCGCAATCTTTATGACTATCAATCTTCCTTCAATGGGCGAGGGTCTTTATCTCAACAGTGCAAGATGCCTCGGCCACTGGGGCGGTGCACTCCTGTTTGCAGTTCTCTGTGCGGCTCCGCTCGTTCTTTTCCTTTTCAAGAAAACAAGAGAAAAGAATAAGAAATATGCAATTGCATTCTTCGTTTTTGCCGCCATTCTCGGTGCAATGCTCGTGCTTCTCGTGACAGTCGGCAAGAGTGCAATGATCGAAAATCTTCCGATGTGGGCGGCATATGCTGTGCTCTTCCTCATCAATTTCACAAATGTCTTTGCCGAAAAGAAAGCTGAAGAAAAAGAAACAGTAAAGGCGTAAAATAAAGTTTAAAGCGGAAAGTTGAAAGTGAAATTTTTGTGATGGAGCGAATTCGCATTTCAACCTTGAACTCTCAACTTTTTAATCTCAATCCCGACACGGAAATCCGTGCCGGGTATATGATGGAGAAGCCGTTTTTCTGCGGCAATTCACGGGCGAAAGCCACCGCAGAAGACTTTTCCTTATTTTTGAACATGGCTCAATAGTCAGTTTATGCAGGGACTATATATAAGGATAAAATAAAAATTAGCAAAAACTCTTTACAAAGAAAAATCTTTGTGATATAATCCTTCTTGCATATGCCCGTTGACTCGGATTCCGGAGCAATCCTCAAAGAGGAATTCACCTGCCGTTTTCTGGGCACGAGGCAAATATTTTAATGAGGTGAAACATTATGACACAGGCAGAAAAAACCGCAATCATGGCAGAATATGCAACTCACGAGGGCGACACAGGTTCACCCGAGGTTCAGATCGCTGTTCTTACGAAGAGAATCAACGACCTTAACGATCATCTTAAGATTCATAAGAAAGACCATCACTCAAGAAGAGGTCTTCTCATGATGGTTGGTCGCAGAAGAAACCTTCTTGCTTACCTTCAGAAGAACGACATCGAGCGTTACCGTTCAATCGTTGCAAGACTTGGTCTTCGTAAATAATTTACGCCAGAGCGAGCAGGCACGGATTTATTCCTGCCTGCTTTATTGCGTTTTTTAAATTACAATCCTTCAGGCGTAAAAATCGGTCATAGCAATGAATCGAGCCTCCGAAAAAGCTCCGAGGTTGGATTTATTGCTAAACCGGAACGCCTGCGGAAATAAAATTCAAGAGAGGTAAAATTATGTTTTTTGAAGCTTTCAAAAAGTATGAAACCGAAATCGCCGGCAGACCTTTGGTTGTTGAAGTCGGCAAAATGGCTCAGCTTGCAGGCGGTTCCTGCCTTGTCCGTTACGGCGAAACCAATGTTCTCTGCACAGCTACCATGGCTCCCAAGCCCCGTGAAGGCGTAGACTTCTTCCCTCTTTCAGTTGACTATGAGGAGAAGCTCTATTCAGTAGGCAGAATTCCCGGTTCGTTCCAGCGTCGTGAAGGCAAGGCTTCCGAAAAGGCAACTCTTGCTTCAAGAGTTATCGACAGACCCATCCGTCCTCTTTTCCCCAAGGATATGAGAAACGATGTCGGCGTTGTTGCAACGGTTATGTCTGTTGACCCCGACTGCGAACCCGGTATCACCGCTATGCTCGGCGTTTCAATTGCAATTTCTATTTCGGAAATTCCTTGGGACGGTCCCGTTTCAGGCGTAGTTGTCGGCCTTGTTGACGGTCAGTATGTTATCAACCCCACTCTCGAGCAGAGAGAAAAGAGCGATATGTATGTCACGGTTGCTTCAACAAGCGACCTTGTTGCCATGATTGAAGCAGGTGCAAACGAAATATCCAACGAGGATATGTATGAAGGCATCATGTTCGCACATAAAGAAAACCAGAGAATTGTTGAATTCATCAATCAGATTAAGGCTGAATGCGGCAAGGCAAAGGTTGATTTCCCCTCAAATGATCCCGACCCCGAAATGTATGAGGCAATCAAGGATTTCTCAATTGAGGACATCAGATTTGCTCTTGATACAGACGATAAGAGAATTCGTGATGATCGCCTTAAGCCCGTTTACGAGAAGGTTCACGAGAAGTTCGATGAAATCTATCCCGAAATGGAAGTCAAGATTGACGAATGCCTTTATAAGGTTCAGAAGTATGTTGTCCGCCGCTGGCTTCTTGATGACGGCAAGCGTGTTGACGGCAGAGGAATAAACGAAATCAGACCTCTTAATGCTGAGGTTGACCTTCTCGACAGAGTTCACGGTTCAGGTATGTTCACCAGAGGACAGACTCAGGTTCTTTCGGTTACAACACTCGGACCCATGAGCGATGCACAGCTTCTTGACGGTCTTGACGAGGAAGAAAGCAAGCGTTATATGCATCACTATAACTTCCCCTCATACTCAGTCGGCGAAACAAAGCCCAGCAGAGGCCCCGGCAGAAGAGAAATCGGCCACGGTGCTCTTGCAGAGCGTTCACTTGTTCCCGTTCTTCCTTCAATTGAAGAGTTCCCCTACACAATCCGTGTTGTTTCGGAGGTTCTTTCATCAAACGGCTCAACCTCACAGGGCTCAGTCTGCGGCTCAACTCTTTCTCTTATGGCAGCAGGAGTTCCCATCAAGGCTCCCGTTGCAGGTATCTCCTGCGGACTTATCACCGAGGGCGAACGCTTCATGACCATGGTTGATATTCAGGGTCTTGAGGATTTCTTCGGCGATATGGACTTCAAGGTTGCCGGAACAAAGAAGGGTATCACATCAATTCAGATGGACCTCAAGGTTCACGGACTTACTCCTGCAATCATCAAGGAAGCTCTTGAAAAGACTTATAAAGCAAGATGCTATATCATTGACGAAATCATGACTCCCGTTATTGCCGAACCCCGTAAGGAGCTTTCAAAGTGGGCTCCCAAGATGGTTACAACAAAGATTGACCCCGAAAAGATCGGCGATGTTATCGGCAAGCAGGGCAAGGTTATTCAGAAGATTTGTGCAGAATGCAACTGCAAGATTGATGTTCAGGAGGATGGAAATATCTTCGTTTCATCGACAAGCATTGATGATGCAAACAGAGCACTCTTCATCGTTAACACAATTGCAAACGGTCCCGAAGTCGGTTCTGTATATACAGGCGTTGTTACCCGCCTTATGAGCTTCGGTGCATTCGTTGAAATTGCTCCCGGCGTTGAGGGTATGGTTCATATCAGCCACCTCGATGTTAAGAGAACCGAAAAGGTTGAAGATGTTGTAAATGTAGGCGATGAAGTAATCGTTAAGGTTCTTCCCAAGGACGACCAGGGCAGACTCAACTTCTCACGCAGAGAAGCTCTTATCGAGGTTAAGGGTCTTGTTCCCGAAAACACAATTTCAGATGCTCCCAGAAAGCCCGCTCCGAGAAGAGATTTCAGAGGCGAAAGAGGCGGCAGAAACAGAAGAGAAGACTGATAAGGTCTGATGAAAAAATCCATCGGTTAATCCGGTGGATTTTTTATTCCGAAGTTTTCGGTTAAGTTTTTTATGGGCTTATAGTTTCCAAAGGCGAAACCTTTGGTAGCTCTCCTTGATTGACAGAATGCTTTTTCGGTGTTATGCTGAAAACAGCAAAAAAGAAAGGGAATTTCTATGGAATATTGTTTGACTGATTACGGCGTGATTCCGGGACTTGGTGAGCTTCAGACAGAGCAAATTCAAAAAGTATTTGACCTGTGTAAAGAAAAGGGCGGCAGAGTTGTTATTCCGAAAGGGGAGTATCTTGTCGGCGGACTGCGGATGTGGTCCGACACAGAATTATATCTTGAAAGCGGTGCAAGGCTTAGTGGCTCCGATACTTGTGAGGATTATGCCGTTTTTTCAGTTCCCGACGGCGTTGAGCTGAGAACCGATATGGAGCTTATTGCAGAGCAATATGATAACAAGCCGTGGAGTGCATACCGCAGAGCAATTATTTCCGTTTACGGCGGCAGAAATATTTCCGTTATCGGCGAAGAAGGCTCTTGCATTAACGGAAACGATTGCTGTGACCCTCATGGAGAAGAAGGCTATCGGGGTCCGCACGGTATTTTTATCACAAATGTTGAAAATATTACCCTTCGGGGTTACGGGATTTCCGACTGCGGCAACTTCATGCATCAGATTGATAATTGCAGAAATATCGTAATGCAGAATGTGACCTGCAAAGGCGGCAGTGACGGCGTTCACCTTCATCATTGCCGACACATATTGATTGAGGACTGCGTTTTTCATACGGGTGACGACAATATTGCCGGTATCAATATGGAAGACCTGACTGTTCGCCGGTGTGATATGAACACTTCATGCGATGCTTTCCGTGCAGGCGGCACAAATATTCTGGTTGAAGATTGTAAAATATGGGGTCCGGGGATTTATCCGCACCGCATGACCGTTGTGCAGAACAGGGGAACGGAGCTTGTCAGAAACAGGAACAATACTCTGCCTCGCAATATGGGACGCCATAATCTTGAATGCGTTTATATTCATTTTGCAAGCAGAAAATTTCCAAATAAAGAGCCATATCACGATATAGTTTTCAGGAACTGCCGGATTGATAATGTTGACAGATTTCTTTCCTATCAGGCAGATGAGGGTGCTCTGATGTCAGGAACGCATCTTGTTGAAATGACATTGGAGAATGTAACATTTACCAATCTTAAAGGTGCATCCCGGGTTTCTGCTTCCGAGGATGAACCGCTGACTGTGACGCTGAAAAATGTTACGGCAACAGATACTGATGGCAAGAAAACGGATGTTTTTGATGAGAATGCCGAAAACACACTTATAAATCTTTCTTGATGATTTAATCAGAGTTTCTTTAAGTAATTCTTAATTGTTTACATGATTTAATCTTAATGTTTTATATGATAAACTTAAGTCAAGAAAAGTGATTGGATTTTCACTTCAACATTATTTTTTTATGCGTTTGCAGGAGGTTATGAAATGAGCTTGTTTATGATAATGGCGTTAATCAGTGCAATTCCTTCGATTCTTTTAATGCCTATTACGGATGGTTTGGAAGGCTTGAAGGGATGGGGAGAAATGGCGGCAGATGTGTTTGATACTTTGGTCAGAATTTTCACTTGAAATGCGTTTCCCTATAAGGCAGATTGAGGGCTCGGTGAGTTTATCACCGGGTCCTCTTTTTTGATTGGATAAACCTTTTTGAGTTTAATAAAAACGCTTTTATGGCTATTAGTGAGAGGGTTAACATTCCGAACGGCTTCGGAGAAATGTTGATTATTATGAAGATGAGGAGAGATTAATACGAGAAATATTCCTTTGAATTTTACCGCTTCGACAGTGACGGATAATTTCGTTCTCGGAAAAACAGGTGAGCACAATGCAACTCAACTGACGATAACACCTCCGTCAGAGCTGAGCGGGGAAAACAGAACAGACCATTACAGAGTGGCGTTTTATTCGGGCGGAAAAGCATATCTCAGCTCAATGAAAACGGGTGCAACCTTTGTTGTTACCTTGCCAAGTGAGATTACGAGGAACCCGAGCCTGAGCATTCAGATAATTGCCTATGATGATGACGGAGAATATATAGGCAAAAGCAAAAGGATTGACGGATTTAGATTTGAGCCTTCAATCGGGGGAACGGAGGTTGAAATCAACGGCGAAAACGATGACATTGCATTTGAAATTGCGAATGTTAAGGATATGGTTCTGACGCTTGATTCTTTGCTTTCTGCCGAAACGGTCCGTGCCAATGGCAAGGAAAACCAGCTACTTTCGGGTAAGGTCGACAAGGTTGCCGGTAAAGGATTGTCAACGAATGATTACACCAATGCTGAAAAGCAGAAGCTTGCTTCTCTTGAAAATTACGATGATACCGGAGTTCTTGCAAGGCTTACGGATGCGGAGGGTGATATTTCGGACCTTGAAACGGGCAAGGTTGACAAGGCTTCCGGCAAAGGTCTCTCAACAAATGA
>DCII01000026.1 GCA_002315935.1 Ruminococcaceae bacterium UBA1730 | reverse complement strand
GCGTGCCGAGCACACAAAAGAAAAAGCCGAGACAAAAGTCTCGGATTTTTCTCGTATAAAACGGGGGGACAAAAGATGGTAGTGTTCAAAATTATTTTTCAGCCTGCTTTGAATACTTCTTGAGATAAATAACTCTCATAAGAAGAGCTTCAACGGGATTGATGGCCTTCGGTTCGCCGAAAACCTTACTGCCCAGCAGGGTGACGGACGCTTTGCTCATAATCATATCAACTGCTTCCGCATCGCCTTCAACGGCTCCGCAGCAAAGAGCACCCTGGTCCTTGAGAAGAACGGCATTCTTTCCCTTGATTGCTTTGCCGATCTTATCGTAGTCACTAACGGTTTTGATTCTGGTTCCGCAAATCTGTGCAAAGTCATCAAGCAAGGGCTTCATGGTTTTGCCGAGAGAAGAAGCGGCAACCGTTTCTTTTTCGCCGTTGTGGATAATATAGTTGAAATCTGGACGGGCGATATAAACCTCACGGTGTGCATTCGCTGTTGCTTCAACCGCACCGTCAGTCGTTCCGTCTGATAAATTCATTGAAATTTCGGAGCCGTCAGACTCATTTTTGAGGGTGATTTTTCCGCTTTCTCTGTCAATGGAGCTATTATACAACATTGACTTATCAATTTCAACTGTTTTTTCAGATTTTATTATCTTGTTTGCCATTTTTAAACAGAAATCGCCAAGATTATCCGAGTTTATGCCAAGCTTTGATTTTGCAGACTCAAGAATGTATTCTGCACAAACCTTTTCAAGTGAGCTTGCAACTTCAAAAGCTTCGTCAAGGTCTTTTCCGAAGCATACTGCACCGTGGTGAGCCATAACAACTGCCTTTGACGGGCTCATCTTCAGAGCGGCAGAAACGCCCTTCTTGAGCTTCTTCGTGCCGGGAAGACCATAAGAACCGATAAAGATTTTATCGCCGATTATATTTTTTGCTTCACCTGCAACATTATCAATTCCCTCTTTGAGTGCACTGACAATTGATGCCGCCTTCTGATGGGTGTGGATAACGAAGCCTGCTTCGGGATATTCCTTATAAACCTCTGCATGAACGCCCTTTTCCGATGAAGGCTTTATGTCTCCGCTCCATTCAAGAGTTTCAATAGCAACCTCAACAATATCATCGGGAGTAAGGCCGATATAAGGCTTTCCGCTCGGAGTAATAACGAAAGTTTTATCATCAACACGACAGCTGACATTGCCCCAGGTTCTTGCAATAAGACCTGTTTCAACAAGCTTTTCGCCTGCTTCGATAACTAACTTTTTTGCAGTTAAAACATCCATAATATATCCTTTCAGGCAGGAGAGCTACTCCTGCCCGTTTGAGTTCAATTATTTTTTGGAGGTGTCGATAACACCGATATTCTCGAATACTCTGTCGAATGCCGCAAGAGCTTCGTCAATCATCTCGTCTGTGTAAGCGGCACTTGTGTAGAGACGGCTTCCTGCAAGAGTTACAAGACCCTCTGCCATATATGCAGCACCCATGTGAGTCATTTCCTTCTTGCGGATATTTGTCTCGTCAAGAACCTTGGGAACAGTCCAGAGTCTCTTCCAGTCAATTGAGAAGTTCAGAGTGCCGACTGTTTCAAGATGGCAGATTGAACCCTGGTTGAATGCAACGAAGGGAAGATTACGCTTCTTGATAAGCTCCTGAAGACCTGTGGTGAGTCTGTCGCCGGCAAGAGCTGCCTTGTAGCAGGCATCTGCCTTTTCCATCTCTGTGAGCATTGTGTAACCTGCAACACAGCTGAGGGGGTTAGCTGACATAGTTCCGCCGCAGAATGCCTTGTGAATCTTCTGGTTGCCGTCAAGACCTGCACCGAGATACTTCATGTATTCCTTCTTGCCGCCGAGTCCGCCTGCTCCGGGATAACCGCCTGCGATAACCTTGCCGAATACGGTGAGGTCAGGCGAAACGCCGAAATAGCCCTGTGCACCGTTCATGCTGACACGGAAGGCCGTAACAACTTCATCAAAGATAAGAAGTGCACCGTATTTGCGGCAGAGAGCTTCAACGCCCTTGCAGAAATTCTTGTCAACGGGCTTTGTTCCGCTTTCGGGTCCGATTGGTTCAAGCATAACAGCCGCTGTGCCACCCTGGAACTTGTTTGCACGGAGCTTTCTTTCAAGGTCATTGAGATCACCGGGGAAGAATTCCTGGGTATCCTTGAAGCAGAAATGAGGAACGCCGTGAGCCTGAGTCCACTTTGTGCCGGGGATACGGATGCCGTAGCCGAGCTGATCGCTCCAGCCGTGATAAGCACCGCCCATTTTGAGAATTTTCTTTTTGCCTGTTGCAAGGCGGGCAACACGGATAGCACACATACATGCTTCAGTGCCCGAACCGAGCATACGGAACATATCTACATTGGGAATAAGGTCAGCAATCTTCTTGCCGAGCTTATACTCATATTCATGGAAAAGACCTGTTGAGGGGCCGCAATCATTAAGAAGCTCAACAACTGCTTCACGAACGGCGGGAGGGTTGCTTCCGAGAACGGTCGGGCCACCTGCCTGGAGGAAGTCGAAATATCTGTTGCCGTCAATATCATAAAGATATGCACCCTCTGCCTTTGTGAAAACAAGGGGGAACGGATAGTTGAACGCAAGATTATGCTGAACGCCGCCGGGGATAACAGTCTTTGCCTCTTCAATCATTTTCTTTGAGGTTGAGCACTTCTTCTCGAAGTAATTTTCCTCATAAGCCTTAAGAGCTTCGGGTTTGATTGAATATACGGGCTTTTTAATAAGTGCATCGAGCTGTTTGCAAACAGAAGCAGCATCGGGATAAGTAATAATGCCGTGGTTAGTCATTTCTAATATCCTCCTGATATTATTATATTTTCAGCTTTTTCCATTATAACATATTGTATAATTTTAATCAAGACCCAGTTTTTTAGCCATTTCCGCAGTTTTCAGCTCAAGAAGCTTCGAAACGCCCTCCTCCTGCATTGTTACGCCGTAGAGCATATCAGCCTCGTCCATTGTGCCTCGTCTGTGGGTAATGAGAATAAACTGCGTGTTGCGGGTCATGTTGCGGACATATCCTGCATAGCGTGAAACATTGACATCATCAAGTGCCGCTTCAACCTCATCAAAAATGCAGAATGGTGCAGGTGTAACCTTAAGAATTGCAAACAGAAGTGCAATTGCGGCAAGTCCCTTTTCTCCGCCCGAAAGAAGGTCGATATTCTGAACATTCTTTCCCGGCGGCTGAACCCTGATGCTGATGTTGCATTCAAGCACATCCTGTGGGTCATCAAGCACAAGCTCCGCCTTTCCGCCGTCAAACAGGTCCTTGAAGGTTTCGCCGAAATTGTTGTTGATAAGTCTGAACTGCTCTCTGAAACGCTCAGCCATTTTGCCCGTCAGCTCCTCAATAAGCTTGAGAAGCTCCGCCTTCGACTTTTCAATATCGTTTATCTGACCGCTCATGTATTCGTATCTTTCGGAAACCTCTTTATATTCCTCAACTGCACCGACATTGACGGAGCCGAGACCTCGGATTTTATTCTTGATTTCCTGAAGATTACGCTGAGCCTGCGGAATATTTTCGGGAATAACGCCAACCTCGGTTGCCTCACGAAGGGTAAGCTGATATTCATCATAAAGCTTATTCTGTGCAGTTTCAAGGTCTCTCTGCATTGAATCCTTGCGTTCTTCAAGCCTTGCAAGCTCTCCGCCGAGTTTTTCTTTTTCCGCACTCATTTCTCGCTCTTTTGCACGCAGGCGTGTGCTTTCGCCCTCGGAGTCGGTTCGGGTTGAAATGAGATTTTCTATCTTTTCTTTTGTCTGAACGGACTTTTCACGCAGAGTGGATGCCCGTTCTTCAAGTGACTTAATTTTTTCTTCCGTTTCGTCAATTGAAGCGTTCAGAGCATCAATTTCTTCGTTGAGCTTATCCGCTCTCATGCTGAAATTCTCTTTTCTCTGAATGCAGGAAGCTATTGTTTCTTCGTTCGCTTCGATTTCCTTGCGAAGGGCAACCATTTCGAGATTAAGACCATTCTGGATTTCCGATGATTTTTCACGAAGTCCGTCAAGGAATTCTCTCTGCTCGTTAAGTCCTTCAAGCTCTGCATTGAGTTTTTTACTCTCTGCGGTGATTTCTTCGATTTTTCTGTCAAAATCCTTATTTGCTTCGGAATATTCTCTGATTCTTGCCTCTGAATTTTCTTTTTCGGAATTCAGCTCATTTATATGACCCTTTGCGGCGTTGAATCTGTCTTCAATGAGCTTGAGGTCACTTTCTGCCCGGATAATATCCTCCTGCGTTTTGATAAGCTCCGCTTCGGAAGCATCAAGCTCTGCCTGAACATTCGAAAGCTCCTCCGAAATGCTCTTGAAGCTTGATTCCTTTTCACGCAGTTTCCTTTCGATTTCTGCGGCGGTCTCCCTGAGAGCTTCAATCTCGGTAACACGGCTTAGGAAATTCGAACCCGAACCTCTTGAACCGCCCGTCATTGAGCCGCCTGCGTTGAGTACCTGACCGTCAAGGGTGACTATCTTAAATCGGTAAGAATATTTCTTCGCCATCGCAATGCCGTTGTCGATATTATCAACAACCGCAGTCCTCGCAAGAAGCGAACCGATAATTTCTGAATATTTTCCGTCAAAATCAAGCAGTTTATCCGCCATGTCAACGAAGCCTTCACAGTTTTCAAGTCCTTTTTCCGTGAAGAGTCTTGATTTTATTGATGTTAGCGGCAGGAAGGTTGCTCTGCCCGCTCTGTTTTCCTTCAGATAATTTATCGCTCTCTTGGCGGCGTTTTCATCGTCAACAACTATGTTCTGAATTGCGGCTCCGAGAGCGGTTTCAACTGCAACCGCATATTCGGGTGGAGTTGAAATCAGCTGAGAAAGAGTTCCGTGAATTCCTCGCAGAAAGCCTCTTTTGGATTCCTTGATAACCTTCTGAACGCTTCCTGCATAGCCGTCAAGATTTTTTTCAAGGTCATCAAGCATTTTAATTCTTGCATTCTTCTGATAGAGAGCAAGATTCAGCTCGTCAACCTCCTTGCGAAGAGAATCTGCCTTGCCGCTTCTTGAATTGATTATAAGGCGATAACCCTCAAGAGAGTTTTCGTGCTCTTCGGCAATATCCTTAAGGCGGTGCAATTCCTTTTCTGCGGCTGTTTTTTCATTTTCAAGCGAGTCAACAATTCCGCCTCTTGTTGTAATAACTTCATCTATATTCGCAATTCTCGTTTCAAGCTCTCTGACCGTTGATTCGGCGGTTGATTTTTCAACTCTGACATCCGCAAGGGCAAGAGCCGCTTTTGTAAGCTTTTCGTTGATTTCCTTTGATTTTTCACCGTTTTCGCTGTTCTGACCGAGAAGAGAATTCAGCTTTTCAAGCTCTGCGGAAAGCTCTTCCTTTTTGGAAGCATAAAGCTTTTCCTTTTCCTCGGACTCATTCTTCGCATTCTCGATTTCGGCGTCAATTTCGGCAACGGATTTTTCGCTTTCGCCCATGTCGCCGACTATTCTTTCGATGGTCTGACGGCTGTGCTCAATAGTGTTTCTTTCAACCGCAATCTGACCCTCCGTGACCGCCGCCTGTTCCTCGGCTTCGGCTATACTCTGGCGTAGACGCTCGATTTCGAGAGTAATTTCCTGACCCTTTGAAATGGCTTCTTCAATCTTTTCGGAAAGCTCCTCAAGACCCGATTCGGTATTCTCATACTGTGCCGATGCAACGGAAAGCTTATGCTCCTGCTCACGCAGACCCTCTTTCGATTTTTCAATCGTATGAAGCCATAAACCGATTTCAAGCACCTTTTTTTCATCGGCAAGAGCAAGGAATTTTATTGCCTTTTCGCTCTGCGTTTTAAGCGGTCCTATGCGTGCTTCAAGCTCCGAAAGAATGTCTCTCAATCTGACAAGATTTTCTTCCGCCTGGTCAAGCCTGCGGTTTGCATCCGCTCTTCTGTAACGGAAATGAGAAATTCCAGAAGCTTCTTCAAGCATATCTCTTCTCTGCGTTGAACGGGCTGAAACAAGGTCCGCAATTCTGCCCTGACCGACCATTGAATAGCCGTCTCTGCCGAGACCCGTATCCATAAACAGCTCATGAATATCACGCAGACGGCATTCCTCGCTGTTTATTCTGTATTCACTTTCGCCCGAACGATAATATCGGCGAGTAACGGACACCTCTGCCCTGTCATTCTTCAAGCTACCGTCGGTATTGTCAAGATAGAGCGTAACCTCGGCGTAGCCGAGAGCCTTTCGCAGACTTGTGCCGCCGAAAATAACATCCTCCATCTTTGCTCCACGCAGAGTTTTCGTTGACTGCTCTCCGAGAACCCATCGCACCGCATCGGAAATATTACTTTTGCCCGAACCGTTCGGACCGACAACGGCAGTTATTCCTCTGCCGAAATTCAGCACCGTTTTGTCGGGGAAGGACTTGAAGCCCTGCATTTCGAGTGCTTTTAAAATCATGTGAATACCTCTTTATGTAATCATAATTCCGTATTTTTCTATATCTTCACGCACCTTAACCGTGCAATCATAACCCATTTCATGAAGCCTGATAATATTTTTCTTCTTCTGCCCTGTCATCTTGGAATTTTCGCCCTCGGCAACATTGAGAATGTAACTGCCCTTCGGAAGCTTTTCAAGCTTTTCCTTTGCATTGCTGAAATATATTTCGCCCTCGCAAAGCTCACGAAGAGCAGGATGATAAGCTCCGCCGGCGAAGCCTTCTTCAACTCCGCCGCCAGAATGAAGACCGACTCTGATAACCTTTATGCCTGCGTTTTCAAACATCGGAATAAGCCTTGCACAGAGCTTCACCGTTTCGTCAACGCCTTTGGGAATGAACCTTCCCTCTTTCATAAGCTCGCAGAGCTTTGTATTCTTTATAACCACAGTCGGATAAATTCTGACCGTATCGGGCTTCATTGCGATTATTTTTTCAGCCGTTTCAATGCTGTCTTCGTCTTCAGAGCCGTAAAGACCCGTCATCATCTGAAGTCCCGTTTCAAAGCCGTATTTTTTCAGCAGACCAACGGCATTCTCAACCTGCTCTGCGGTGTGACCTCTCTCGTTCATTTCAAGCACTCTGTTATCAAGGCTCTGTGCACCGAGTTCAACTGCGGTAACACCGTATTTCTTCAAAATCAAGCAGATTTCTTCATCTATTCCGTCAGGTCTTGTTGAAATCCTGATGCCCTTGAAAATTCCTTTTTCGACATATGAATATGCCGCTTCGAGCAGAGAAATCATGTAGCTTCTCTCAACCATCGTGAAGCTTCCGCCGAAAAACGCAATTTCACCGCCCGAGGCTTCCGATTCGGAAAGGCTTTTTATCGCCGTTTCCGCCGCAGAATGAACATCCTCGGGAGCAACATCCTTCTGACTGCCCGAAATGCTTTTTTGATTGCAGAATGAACACATATGCGGACAGCCCTTATGCACCACGAAAAGAGCAATGTTTATGTGCTTCATCTTATTCCCATAAGCTCAAGAGCTTCCTTTGCGGCAAGCTGTTCGGCGAGCTTCTTGCTCTTGCCCGTGCCCGTGCCGATAACATTGCTGTTAAGGTGCACCTCAAAGGTGAAGCTCTTTGCGTGTGCAGGTCCGCTTTCGGCAATCTGAACATATTCGATATGCTCCTCGGGATTACGCTGAATAACCTCCTGCAGCATTGTTTTATAATCCTTGGTTTCGTCAAGCTCATCGTTTCTCGAAACAAATCTGAGAGCGAATTTTCTTGCTTCTTCAAGACCGCCGTCAAGGAATATTGCGGCAAGCACCGCTTCAAATGCGTCTGCGAGCATTGAAGGCTTATTCCTGCCGCCCATTCTTGTTTCTCCCTTGCCGAGAAGCAGAGCAGAGCCGATGTCAAGCTCTCTGGCATATGAGCAGAGTGCACTTTCGCAGACCCTTGCGGACCTGTGCTTCGTGAGGTCTCCCTCTGGCACATTCATGCTCTCATAGAGATATTTTGCCGAGATAAAACCAAGCACCGCATCGCCTAAAAATTCAAGCCTTTCGTTGCAGACCGCATTGCCGCCCTTTTCATTTGCATATGATGAATGCGAAAGAGCGGTTTCAAGCAGACTTATATCCTTGAAGTGATACCCGATATTATTTTGCAATGCTTCAAATTTTTCATTCATTTCAAGATAACTTCCTTATAGTTATTAAACCGTTTCCTCAATCATTTCGGCAAGCTCCGCAATTGAAATATCTCCGCTTATTTCGCTGCCGAATTCAACCCCGAATTCTCTTTCGAGAGTAATAACAAGATCCTCCGTGTCAAGCTCATCCTCAACGAGGTCTTCAATCAGAGTATCTTCATTGATTTCTTCTTCGTCTGCTCCGAATTCATCGCAGATAATGGAAATCAGTTTTTTGAGAATCATTAAAATGCCTCCGTAATTTGTTTCAATTGATTTTCAAGACTTTCCAGACCTCTTGCCGCAAGAGCTTCATATCTCTGCTGTTTGTCCCTTATCTTATTTTCAAGAGGGGGGAGCAGACCGAAGCTTGCACCCATAGGCTGAAAATTCGTTATGCTTTCATCGCTCACATATCTTGCAAGCGAACCCGTCATTGTAAGCTCAGACGGCAGAAATTTTTCTTTTCCGAGCATTCTGTTTGCGGCGTTTATGCCTGCAAGAATTCCTGCACAGGCAGACTCCATATAGCCTTCAACGCCCGTTATCTGACCTGCAAAGAAGAGGTCGGGTCTGGCTCTGAACGAAAAATCATCATTCAGAAGTCTCGGCGAATCAATGAAGGTGTTTCTGTGCATAACACCGTATCTCAGGAATTCCGCATTCCTCAATGCAGGTATCATTGAGAATACTCTTTTCTGCTCCGAAAATTTCAGATTTGTCTGGAACCCGACGAGATTATACATTGAGCCTTCTTTATTCTCCTTTCGGAGCTGAAGATTTGCCCATGGTCTGTGACCTGTTTTCGGGTCAACGAGACCTGCCGGCTTCATGGGTCCGAAACGGATGGTATCGTGACCTCTTGATGCCATAACCTCGATGGGCATACAGCCTTCATAAACGCCCTTCCGCTTATCGAACTCATGAACGGGAGCAACCTCGGCATTTATGAGAGCTTCATAGAATGCTTCATATTCTTCCTTATTCATCGGGCAGTTTATGTAATCATCGGGTTCGCCTCTGTCATATCTTGACTGCATAAAGGCACGGTCAAGGTCTATGCTTTCGGCTGAAACTATCGGAGCCGCCGCATCAAAAAAGCTCAGATTTCCGCCGCAAAGCTCCTTGATTTTTTCGGAAAGAGCCTCCGAGGCAAGAGGACCTGCCGCAACAACCGTCATCCCTGCCGGAATTTCGGTAACCTCTTCTCTGATAACGGTTATCTCTTTTCTTGAAAGAATTTTTTCGGTAACAAGAGCGGAAAATTTATCTCTGTCAACTGCAAGAGCTCCGCCAGCAGGCACAGCCGTTGCCTCGGCACATTCAACGCATAGTGAACCGAGCATTTTCATTTCTGCCTTGAGCATTCCTGCCGCACAGCCTAAACGCATCGCCTTGAATGAATTTGAGCAAACAAGCTCCGCAAAGCCTTCATTTGAATGTGCAGGGGAGAACCTGACCGGCTTCATTTCATAAAGCTCAACCTCAATTCCTCTGTTTGCTATCTGCCACGCCGCTTCCGCTCCTGCAAAGCCGCCGCCGATTATCTTGATTTTATCCATTGTTCTTTTTCTTTCCGGCTGCTGATTTTTCATATCCGCAGCCCTCTGTTATACATACGGTTTTGCCGCTCTTCTTGAGGAAAAGAGGTTTGCCGCAATTCGGGCAGTCTTCACCTGCCGGTGCGTCCCAGCTCATGAAATTGCATTTCGGCCAGTTGCCGCAGCCATAGAAGGTGTGACCCTTCTTGGATTTCTTTTCGATGATTTCGCCGCCGCAATTCGGGCATTTTGAACCTGTGTTGACAATAAGCGGCTTTGCGTTCTTGCATTCCGGATAACCGGGGCAGGCAAGAAATCTGCCGTATCTGCCGGTCTTGATAACCATCATTCTGCCGCATTTGTCGCAGGGAATGTCGGTTGTGTCTTCCTCAAGCTGAATCTTGACATTCTTCATTTCGACCCTTGCCTTTTCAAGGTTCTTTTCGAAGTCGGCATAGAATTCATCAAGCATCTTGACATAATTCATTTCGCCGCAACCGACCTTATCGAGGTTGGTTTCCATCTGAGCGGTGAACTTTGTGTTGACTATTTTTGTAAATTTATCCTTGAGAAGACCTGTTGTTGCAACGCCTAACTCTGTTGGAGCAAGCTGCTTTGCCTTTCTCTGAACATAGCCTCTCTTGATGATTGTTGAAAGAATTGCCGCATAGGTGCTCGGTCTGCCGACTCCGTTTTCTTCAAGCTCCTTGATAAGAGAAGCCTCGGTGAAACGGGCTGGCGGCTGAGTGAAATGCTGATTTGAATTCAGCTCACGGAGCTTGATGGCTTCATCGCTCTTGATTTCGGGAAGAGAGCTTTTATCTGCATCCTCCTCGGGAAGCTCATAAAGCTTTGTGAAGCCGTCAAATTTAACGGAATATCCTGCCGCCGTGAAGATGCAGAATTTTTCATCTCCTGCCTTCTGTGCAAGAATTTCAGCCTTGACCGTATTCTGAACGCAGCCTGCCATAAGGCAAGCCATGAATCGCTTCCAGATAAGGGTATAAAGCTTATACTGGTCGCTTGAAAGACTGCTCTTGACCTGCTCCGGAGTGATTGACGGAGTTGAAGGTCTGATAGCTTCATGACCATCCTGTGCATTTGCTCTTGACTTATAATATGCAGGTTTTTCGGGCAGATATTCACTGCCGAATTCGCTTTCGATATAATTTGTTGCGGCGGCTCTTGCTTCCTCTGAAATTCGGAGCGAGTCGGTTCTCATGTAAGTGATAAGACCGATAGTGCCTATTCCGCTGACATTAACACCTTCATAAAGCTCCTGTGCAATACGCATTGTGCGTTCCGCCTGGAAGCCGAGCTTTCTCGAAGCCTCCTGCTGAAGGGTTGAGGTTATGAACGGGGGAGCAGGATTTCTTTTTCTTGTTCCCTTCTTGAGCGACTTAACGCTGTAATCTGCTCCGTCAAGGCGGTCAAGATAGCTCTTGGCTTCTGCCTCGTTGCCGATTTTGATTTTGCCTTTTTCATCTGAATTGAGAACTGCGGTGAAGGTTCTTCTCTGTGCCGTTGCAAGCTTCGCTTCAATCATCCAGTATTCTTCGGGAACAAAGGCGTTGATTTCCTCCTCACGGTCAACAATAAGTCTGACCGCAACGCTCTGAACTCTGCCTGCCGAAAGACCTCTTCTTATTTTCTGCGAAACAAAGGGACTCAATCTGTAGCCTACAAGACGGTCGAGAATTCTTCTCGCCTGCTGAGCATTAACAAGGTCAATGTCAACCTTCTTTGGATTCGCCATTCCCGTTGCAATGCCGCCCTTTGTGATTTCATTGAAGGTAACACGGTTTGCGGAATTGAGGTCAAGGCCGAGAACCGTTGCAAGATGCCATGAAATTGCTTCTCCCTCACGGTCAGGGTCGGCCGCAAGATAAACTGCTTCGCTGGCGTCAACCTTTGCCTGAAGCTCCTTGACAAGCTTTTCCTTTCCCTTGATGAGAGCGTATTTCGGAACGAAACCGTTCTTGACATCAACGCTCAGCTTTGCCGCAGGAAGGTCTCTGATATGACCCTTTGATGCAACAACATCAAATTCCTTGCCGAGATATTTTTTTATTGTTGTCGCTTTTGCAGGCGACTCAACTATAACGAGTTTCGACATATTCAATCTCCTGTTATCTGAGAATATAGTTTTTTCCTTCGATCTGTTCAATGAAGCCGTCCATCTCAAGCTCCATGAGTGCAGTTATAACCGCCGAAACGGGCAGTCCGCTCATGGCACAGAGTTCATCGGGATGAATGGGTTCATCGGTGAAAAGACCATATATTTTCTGCTTGTCGCCCGAAAGCGAAGCAGATGATTTTCTTCTTTGTGGTTTTTCGGGAATGATTTCTTCGGATTTTTCCGCTTCGGAAATATTAAGCTTTCCCGGAAAAAGCATCTCATAGCATTCAAGAATATCCGTTGCGTTTGTGACCGCCTTTGCACCGTCTTTGATAAGCTTGTTTGCACCCATATAAGCGGTGCTTAAAATGCTTCCGGGGATGGCGAAAACATCCCTTCCCTGATTGTTTGCACATCTTGCAGTGATGAGCGAACCGCTTTTCTCACCGGCTTCAACAACAAGAACTCCGTGGCTCAAGCCCGAAATGAGTCTGTTTCTTTCTGGGAAGCTTCCTCTTGTGGGAGAAGAAAGCGGAGGATATTCGGTTATGACAGCTCCGTTTCTGCTGACCTCTCTGCGAAGAGGCTCATTACTCATGAGATAATTTGCACCGAGACCGCAACCGAGAACACAGATTGTTTTGCCGCCTGCCGAAATTGCACCCTCATGCGAGCATGAATCAATTCCGAGTGCACCGCCGCTGATTATGACCGCTCCTGCTCTTGCCATATCTGCACTGAGCTTATGAGCTATCATTCGGCTGTCTCTGCATGGCTCTCTCGTGCCGACCACTCCGATTGCAACCTTGCCGTTGAGCACCGAAATGTCGCCGTCAACATAAAGCACAAGCGGCATATCGGGAAGGTGGCGAAGAAGCGACGGATAAGCCGCATCATCCGGAGTTACTATGCTCCAATGATTTTTAAAACAGGTATTGACCGCAACCTCTGCATTTATTATGCTTGCTTTTTCAAGCCTATCAAGCTGAGCTTTTGTGAAGGCTCCCGAAAGAATTCTCGTTTTTCTGTCCGCCTCAAAAAGGGTCTGCGGATTAGGAAACGCCGATAAAATTTCTTCAACCCTTGTAGCCGCTCCGAGAGCGGAGGAAAGCCATATCCAATATTTCTTTTCTGTCATCTCACCAACTCCCATGCAAGTATTGCCGCCGCCGCAGACGCATTGAAGGATTCTGCTCTGCCCTGCATCGGAATAGTTATTCTTTCACGGCAGGCTGAAATTGTTTCTTCTGTTAAACCATTGCCCTCGTTGCCTATGCAGCAGATAACTCCGCCGCTTTTTTTAACCTTGCGTATGTCGAGAGCATCATTTTTCGGCACTGAAGCAAGAGTGAGCATTCCAATGCCGTTTGCTTTTTCAATAAGCTCCGTGAGCGAATCGGCTTTGATTATGTTGAGCCTGAAAAGCGAACCCATTGCCGCTCTCAACGCCTTCGGATTATAAACATCACATCCGCCGCTTACGATAAGTCCGCTCAGTCCGAGAGCTTCAACGCTTCTGCTGACCGCTCCGAGATTTGAGGGATCTTGCAAATTTTCAATTGCAAGGTATTTTCCGTTTTTATCAAGCTCCGCCTGATTATCCTTTGCCCTGCATATGCAGAATATACCCTGCGGATTTTCTGTATCCGAAAGCTTTTTCGCAACATCCTCGCTTATTTCACAGCATATGCCGCCTGCATTGAGAACGACATCGAGAAAGCTCCGGTATTTTTCCTCTGCCTTCGCAGTGAAGAAAACTTTTTTTATCTCAACGCCGCTGATTGCGGCATCGGAGCAGAGCCTTGCACCCTCAAGAAAGAATTCGCCTGTTTCTTTTCTGAATGCCGCACTCGAAATTAGCTTTGACGCATATTTAATTTTCTCGTTACTGCGTGCAGTTATTAATTCCATTTTTATTTGATACCTTTTATATGTGTTTTTTCGACAGAATTTTCTGCAATTCCGCAAAAGAATTTTTATGGTGCAGAATGCGGGCGGAATATCCATCCTTCAAAAAAGGATACACTCCACCCTTGATATTTCAAGAAAACAGAGATGCAACATAGTTTATTATGCCGCATCTCCTGAGTTGATTTCGATTAGTTGAGGGCTGCCTTTGCCTTCTCGGTAAGAGCGGTGAATGCAGCGGGGTCAGCAATAGCAATTTCAGAAAGCATCTTTCTGTTAAGAGTGATGTCAGCCTTCTTGAGACCGTTCATGAATGTTGAATAGTTCATGCCGTTCATCTTGCAAGCTGCCGAAATTCTGGTTATCCAGAGACGGCGGAAATCTCTCTTCTTGTGCTTTCTGCCGATATAAGCATAGTTGCCGCTCTTCATAACAGCCTGCTTTGCAGTCTTGAAGAGGGTGCTCTTTGAGCCATAGTAGCCCTTAGCGAGCTTGAGTACTTTATTTCTTCTCTTGCGAGTCATTATAGCGCCTTTAATACGTGCCATGATTTATTATCCTCCGTTAATTTAATTAGGTAAGCCTTACTTTATTATTTGTAAGGAACAAGTCTTTTGATCTGCTTGCAGTTGGTAACATCAGCAACGCTGACCTTGCGAAGATTTCTCTTACGCTTTGTGCTCTTCTTGTTGAGAATGTGTGACTTATAAGCATGTGCACGCATGGGCTTGCCGCCCTTGGAGATTTTGAAGCGCTTCTTTGCGCCGCTGTGTGTCTTGATTTTAGGCATTGTTATATCCTCCTTAATATTTTACACATTAATTATTTGTTGCCTTTTGGGGCTAAAAACATCAGCATCTGTCTGCCTTCCAGCTTTGCAGGCTTTTCGATAACGGCTGCGTCTCCGATAGCTTCTGCACATTTTTGCATAATTGTGAGACCCAACTCGGGGTGAGCCATTTCTCTTCCTCTGAAGCGGATGGAAACCTTAACCTTATCGCCCGATGCAAGGAACTTGCGGGCATGGTTGATTTTTGTATCGAAATCGTGAGTGTCGATATTGAGAGAAAGTCTGATTTCTTTGATTTCAACAATCTTCTGATTCTTTCTGGCTTCCTTCTCTTTCTTTGCCTTCTCAAATCGGTATTTTCCGTAATTCATAATCTTGCATACGGGAGGCTTTGCATCGGGAGCAATCTTGACAAGGTCAAGGTTTTTGCTTTCGGCAATTTTAAGTGCCTCATCCGCAGACATGATTCCGAGCTGTTCGCCTTCATCGGAGATAACTCTTATCTCTCTGTCACGGATATCCTCATTGATTTGCTGTTCTTTCGTGCTGATATTAAAGCACCTCCTGAAAATCTTTTGAGAGCCGAAACATTTCACCTTGCAATAAAAAAACGAGGCAGGTGCTCCTGTCTCGCATAAAATCAAAACCAACGCAGACACCTTGCCTGCATTCATAAGGTTATTGACCAGCACGGGAGCATCCCGGAAGGTGAGAGCCATTTCCTGCTCTGCTTTATTGTGCAAGTTATTTTAATATATTCCTCTCCGCTTGTCAAGTGCTTTTCGGAAATTTTTCAGAGTTTTCAGAGTTTTTTCTTCTTCAGACCGTGAATTCGTAATCCGGCATAAGCGGTCTTAAATGCGAAAAATCGTTCTGAAAAGATACCCTCTGCTTGCCGTCGGTTGTGTATTTTATCTTCGTGACAGAGGTGTTGTTGATG
Source organism: Ruminococcaceae bacterium UBA1730 (assembly GCA_002315935.1). Taxonomy (GTDB): domain Bacteria; phylum Bacillota; class Clostridia; order Oscillospirales; family Acutalibacteraceae; genus CAG-177. The sequence goes on along the minus strand of DCII01000026.1, from coordinate 28,934 downwards.
CTCAATATATAGTTACCCTTGCCCATTTCAACGGCGGCAGGAATGAAATGATTACCGAATGAGCCGTGAGCAAAAACGAGAATTCTTTTGCCGAAGCCGAATCTTTCTTTGAGATAAGCAATGATTTCTTTTGCTCTTTTATCGTTATCTTCATCGGTTTCGTCTTTAAAATTTTCGCAAATTTCATCCTTGCAGAGCGTAAGCTTATCAAAATATTTTCCGAGAAAATCCATGTCAACGCCGAGATAATCCTTTGTGCTTCCGTTTTCCTTAAGCTCCGGAACTATCTCAATTTCCTTGGGATATTCAAGCTTTTCAACAACTGCGGCGGCGGTTTTGACCGCCCTTATGAGCGGACTTGAAAGCACGGCATCGAAGCTTGCACCTGCAAACCGCTGTGCAAGAAGCTTTATCTGCTCTTCGCCGAGAGCCGAAAGACCTATATCGCACTTTGATGCTCCCTCAATGGGTGCACCTGATGTGTCCGCATGGCGGATATAGAAAATTTCGAATTTTTCTTCCATGTTATTTTACCTCGATTTTAAAAATATCGTCATAATAAATTTCCGTTCCGTCAACAAAAATCATTTTCCTGCTGATTTCGTCAAGTCTGCGGACATTACCCGTGAAATATTCAAAAGCACCGCCGAATTTAATTTCATCCGGAATAAAGCGAAAAACGGTTATTTCGGGCTGACCTTTGATATTTTCTCTGATTTTTTTCATTTTTTCATCAAGAATATCATTTTCATCGTCACTTAAAATCGGCACGCAATCAACAAGCCTTGCCGTTTCGTCAACCGCATCGCCGTAACCCGTCAACGCCGCAAACGGAGCAAACTGTGCCGCTCTGTCGTGCATTGACATATGCGGATGGTTGAGCGACTGATGATGCTGCATATCCGCTATTTTTTTATATTTTTCATTCATTTTTTATGACCGCCTACCTGTCCGTTGCGTTCTCTGGCTGTTGCCCCCTCTTCATAATTCATTCCCTTGAGAATTGCATTTTTGCCGTATCTTTTTTTGACGGAAAGAATTGCCTTCTGCATCTTCTTTTCCTTTTCGAGAGAAGCTTCTGCTTCCTCCTTTTTCTTTTTCTCCGCTTCGTAATCGGTGAAAAAATTCAGCTGCTCGAATTCTTCCTCCTTCACATCACCTTCACGGATAACATGATTTGCAACAACATAGAATCTTCTGACCGTCAGCTCTCTGTTGACTATTCGGTCATAAAGCTTCATAACCGCATCAATGATGAGCTTTGATGACGAAGTAAATCTGCCGAGATTTGTCGAGCCGTGTGCATTCTTGGGTGCAACTCTGCCGTAAAAATCCTCTTTCATTTCGCCCTGATAATGAGCCGCATTTTCAATGTCATAGCAGACCGTCAGCACCATCTGGTCGCAGACAAGTCCCTTTTCAACAAGGTCAAGTGCAAGTGCATCCGTCATTTCACGCACAACAAGCTTTCCCTTTTCGGCTGAATACGGGCATTGCAACACCTGACCCGAGCTGAGGCTGTTGTTTTCGGGGCGGTATGCCTTGATTGCGGAAATTTCAGTCGGCTCCCATCCCCATGCGTGGTCTATAAGAAGCTCCGCATTAATTCCGAAAAGCCTGTATAAAAGGTCCTCGTTATAATAATCATCAGGCTTTCCGACAGAACACAGAGCAATGTCACCCATAGTGCAAAGTCCGTGAGCTTCAAGCTTTTTTGAAATGCCTCTGCCTATTCTCCAGAAATCCGTCAGCGGAGTATGGTCCCATAATTTTTCACGAAAGCTCATTTCGTCAAGCTCCGCAATTCTTACGCCGTCTTCATCGGCTGGGATATGCTTCGCAACAATATCCATCGCAACCTTGCAGAGAAAAAGATTTGTTCCGATTCCTGCGGTTGCGGTTATTCCCGTATGCGAATGAACATCCTTTATCATCTTCATTGCAAGCTCTCTCGGAGAAAGTCCATAGAGCTTAAGATATTTTGTTGCATCAATGAAAACCTCGTCTATCGAATAAACATGGATGTCCTCGGGAGCAATATATTTAAGATAAATTTCATAAATCTTCGTGCTGATTTCCATATATTTCGCCATCTGCGGAGGTGCAATGATGAAATCCAGCTCAAGCGAAGGGTCTTCCTTCAGATACGGGTCATAATAGGATTTTCCCCTGAATTTGCGGTTCGGAGCTTTATATTTTCTTTCGCTGTTGACCTCTCTGACTCTCTGAATAACCTCAAAAAGTCTTGCCCTGCCGGAAATTCCGTAAGCCTTGAGAGAAGGCGAAACAGCAAGACAGATTGTTTTTTCGGTTCTGCTTTCATCCGCAACAACAAGGTTATTGACAAGCGGATTAAGACCTCGCTGAACGCATTCAACCGAAGCATAAAATGATTTTAAATCAATTGCAATATACGATTTTTCCATAGTTAACCTGCAAGTGCAAAATTATGGGTCGCAATAAAGAAAAACGAAGAACCAACAAGCACGAAAACATGAAATACGGCGTGGAAATATCTGAATTTCTTTCCGACAAGATAAAGGATTGCTCCGAGAGTTATGAACGCTCCGCCGATGAGAACGGTTTCGATATACCGCTTGCCTGCCGCCGAGGACGAAGCAATTGATTTCATTGCGAAAAGTCCCGCCCAGCCGAGCACATTATACATGAATATCTGCGGAATATTGAATTTTTTCAAATCCATAAAGGTGAGGACCATTCCGATTATTGAAAGTCCCCAGACTGCGGCGATAACCCCGATTGAAAAATCGGGATTTTTTTCATAGAGATGGTTGAGATAAAAGGCGGTTATGTTGCCCGAAATCATAACATAGATGTTGCAATGGTCAAGAATTCTTGCAACTCTCTTTGCGTAGCCCGGTTTCATTCCGTGATAGATTGCCGATCCGAGAAAAACAAGCAGGGTTGAAGCAAGATAAAGTCCACAGGCAAAAAGCTGAGTTTTTGATGCACCGTTTCTTATCAGCACCTTAAACAGCATAACCGTTCCGACTATGCAGAGCGGTACTCCTGCGGCATGGGTGATGCTGTTGATAATATCTTCTTTTCTCGAATAATTGGGAAGAGGTGTGTTTTTAATATCAAACATGGTTAAACTCCTGACATCAGCATTCCCTGTGCAATGAGGAATTCGCCGATAATATAAGTAATCATAACGGTGAAATGCTTTTTGAAAATAAGGTCTTTGTTTTTATGATAACGGACAAGAAACAGAGTGCAGTCCGAAATGAAGAACAATATAGCTCCGATGAACGCAACAATTGCTCCTGCCGAACGCAGAGAAATGAGCTGCATAAGCGAAAAAACATTCATAGTGCTGTTGGCAAGAAGATAGACATACATCGGAATGAGCATCATTTTCGGAGTTGACGGCTTGAGAGATTTGATGATTATTGCGGATATTCCGTAATAAAGTATAACCGCAGGAATAACGAGAATCCATTTTACCTTTGAAAAATCAACCCTCATTGCGTAAACGGCGATAAACAGAAAATGCGTTATCATAAAGCTTATTCCGCCTGCGGTGAACCATCCGTTTCCCTTGGGGATAAGAAGCACATCGCCCAACCAGCTCGCCGCAAGAGCGATAACCAACAGCCACGAAAAATTCTCCGTGCATAACGCATAATATGCAATTATGAGCGGAAGCAAAAACGGCTTTGTAAATTTTCTTTTTGCGGAATCATCAATCCAGCTATGATAAAGATGAATTGCCGAAACAAAAACGAGAAGAATAAGAAAAATATATTTCAATAATAGCCCTCCGGAAAGTCAATTCATAATAATTTAAGAAAACCATCTGTTATTGAAGGCTCTCTCAACTTATTATTCTATATCGGTTATTTATTTTCTGTCAAAGAACCATCAGAAGAGTTCCCGCTCCGATAAGAATACATCCGATGATTGACCTTGCGTTGAATTTCTCATGAAGAAAAACGAATGAAAGAACAAGGGTGAAGATAACGCTTAATTTATCAATCGGCACAACTTTTGAAACATCGCCTATCTGAATTGCTTTATAATAGCAGAGCCATGATGCACCTGTTGCCAGACCTGAAAGAACGAGAAAAATCCAGCTTTTTCGGCTGATTTCGGTTATTTCTCCCTGAGTGTCGGTAATAAAAACCATCATCCACGACATGGCAACAACAACAAGAGTTCTGACCGCCGTTGCGAGAGTTGAATCAACATTCTGAATTCCGACCTTTGCAAGAATCGAGGTCAGAGCCGCAAAAACGGCAGACAATAATGCAAGAATCATCCACATAAATTATTACCTCCTTCTGCATAATTTTATCACCTACAATACAGTATTTCAAGCAATTCACGCTCATCGAAAATAATTATCTCTCAAAAGCTTGATAAACATTGAATCATAATGTATGATTATTTTATAAATTAAAGATAAGAGGAAAAAATATGATTGGTTTCACAAGCGTATCCCTGCGACCTTATTCAATTGAAGAGGTTGTTGATGCCGCAGTAAAGGCAAAGGCTGAAATTATTGAATGGGGTTCTGATGTTCATATCAAGACCTCCGAGGATGCAGAAAAAGCAAAAAAGCTTTGCGATGAAAACGGAATAATAATCAATTCCTACGGCACATATTACCGAATCGGAAGCTTCGGCAAGGAATGGAGAAATCTCTGCGAAAACGCTTCGATTATGGGTGCAAAGTATATACGCACATGGCTCGGAACAAAAGGAAGCGATGAAACAAGCGAAGAGGAATATCAGCTTCTGCTTGAGGATGCAAGGCGAGCCGCCGACATTGCAAGGGAATACGGCATCACGGTCTGCAACGAATGCCATCCGAACACCTTCAACGACACAACCGAATCGGCTCTGAGTTTTCTGAATGATGTTAACCGTGACAATATAAAAACATATTATCAGTCATGGTACAGAACAGAAGCTTCCGATAAAGAAAAATTATTCAGAACCATCCGCCATGTTCAGGATGTTCATATTTCGTTTTCGGAGCTTGAAAAGTTTCAGCAGGGATATGCCGAGGATAAAAGGTTCATCGAAAAAATTCTCGGTTGGCTGAAAGAGCTTGATTTCGGAAACGCTCTTATCATTGAATTCGTCAGAAATGACAGCCCTGAAGAGCTTATCAGGGACATTGAAAGGTTAAAAGCATTATGGAAATAAAATACAGGGTCAGCCATTTTTAAACTGACCCTGAAATGTTTTTATGTATCTTCGCCGAATACCGAATGATGGGCAAAGGTTGTTGAACCGTCTGAAGCAACAGAAAGAGTTGACCAACCGTTCATTTTATCGAATGAATATGAACCTCTTCCGGTCTTAAGACCGAAGCTCAATCTTACGCCTTCATAAACAATGCTCATGTTGTTCATATGGTCATGGCCGAAAATCATATCCTTTGTTGAACCAAGCTCCTTTGCCTTTGCAAAAAATCCGTTGTTTCCTTCGGGTGAGCAGATTGTTGCTCCGCCCTCTTCGATTGAACCGAAAGCATCGGTATATTCTTCTTTGGGAACGGCTGTTTTGTTTCCTTCGTTGTCAATTACAAAATTGCACATTGTGTCTCTTGCAGTTCTGAATTCAATTACGGGAATGTGCATGAATGCGGAGCTCTGAACGGGTTGACCCGCAAGCTTTTCAATGCCCTTGACTGCCCATTCATACCACTTTATCTGGTTTGCCCAGAGATGGTCGTAACCTACTTCGCCGTTGGGACCGAGATTGATTTTGCTGCTCTCTGTATCGCCGGCACTTGAATGAGTATCCATCATGAATACAGAATGAATGATTTTGCCGTTTTCCGTGATATTGATAACATAGTTTCCGTTGCCCATGCCCTTCGGACCGGGTTTATAAAGGCAGTTCTTTGCCTGAGAAATAATGTAGGAATCCCATGCTTCGTTAAGAGTTTTTCCGTTGCTTCCGTCATGGTTACCCATAGTCGCAGCCCAGGGAATGCCGAGAGAATCAATGAATTTGACCATTTCGATATATGTCACATCTCCGCTTGCATTATCGCCCGTAAGAGTGATGAGGTCCGGCTTTGATTCATCAACAGCCTTCTTGATAAGTTCTTTTGCGAATTCTCCGTCTTCTCCGAAAATTTCGCCGTCAGTAAGCTGAATATCCGCAAAGTTGACGATTACAAAATCCTTATCGGGGTCCTTCTTAAGAGTGAAGGCATAATCTGCGGTGAAAACATCGGTCTCTGACCAATCATCATAGATTGAATCAACTCCCTTGAACAAAAAATGAAAATACGGAGTTAAGATGGTCGAAAGAGAAAATAAAAATGCAAAAACGAGTTTAACAATTGCCATGGTTTAACCTCCAAAAGTATAATTTCATATTTGATTATATCAAATTAAAGAAAAATTTCAACCATATTTTAAAAATCAGTCATAAAAAATATTGACAACAATAAACATATTTATTAAAATATGTAATATATAATTAAGATATTGGACGAACTATTTTTGAAAGGAATGTTTATTGTTATGAATATTGAAAAGACAACTAACGGAAATGAGCTTGTTCTTGCTATTGAGGGAAGACTTGACACAACAACGGCTCCCGAGCTTGAATCAGAGATTAAAGCAAGCATTGACGGCGTTGAAGCACTCGTGCTCGATTTTGCAAATCTCGAATACATTTCATCCGCAGGTCTTCGTGTTATTCTCTCTGCCCAGAAGCAGATGAATAAGCAGGGCTCTATGGTTATTAAAAATGTCAGCTCCGATGTGCTTGAGGTTTTTGAAATCACCGGATTTACCGATATTCTCACAATAGAATAATAATGATAGTTGAAGAATCATACCATATCGGTTTCAATGCAGGTCACGGAGCAAGATATGCACTTCTCCCCGGAGACCCCGGAAGAGTTGAGAAAATAGCACAGAAGCTTGATGAACCGAGATTTTATGCACAGAACCGTGAATACACAACATGGATAGGCAAGCTGAACGGCGAAAATGTGCTCGTTATGTCAACGGGAATGGGCGGCCCTTCAACCGCCATCGGTATTGAGGAGCTTTATCGCACAGGGGTTGATACCTTCATAAGAATCGGAACCTGTGGCGGAATGCAGACCGAGGTTATCGGCGGAGACCTTGTTGTTGCAACGGGTTCAATCCGCATGGAGGGAACAACGAGAGAATATGTGCCGATTGAGTTTCCTGCCGTTCCTGATTTAAGAGTTACAAATTCACTTGTTGAAGCGGCGGAAAAGCTCGGCAAAACCTATCACGCAGGAGTTGTTCAGAGCAAGGATTCTTTCTACGGTCAGCATGATCCGGACAGAATGCCCGTCAGCTATGAGCTGAATAACAAATGGCAGGCATGGATAAAGGCTGGTTGCCTTGCCTCCGAGATGGAGGGTGCGGCACTCTTTGTTGTCTCTTCTGTTTTGCGTGCAAGAGCAGGAGCGGTTTTTACCTGCGTATGGAATCAAGAAAGAGTCAAGCTCGGTCTTTCAAATCCCGAATGCCATGATTCAGGCGATGCAATTGACACCGCAATTGAAGCTATAAAAATATTAATTGAAAAAGATAAAAAATGATTTTCAGAGCCGGAAGTTTTTTCCGGTTCTTTTTTTGCTTTTAAATGGTTCTTCACGAATAGTTGGAGCTAATATTTTTTTGTAAAAAAATAACCACCCTATTGGGTGGTTACTTTTATAAGTGTCGGCGTCGACCTATCTTCCCGGGCCGCTTCCAGCCAAGTATTTTCGGCACTGTTGAGCTTAACTACCGTGTTCGGGATGGGAACGGGTGGACCCTCAACGTCATCAACACCGACTAAGAAAACGCAACGGCGTTTCTTGAATGCTCGAATATTATATATCGAATATCGACATTTGTCAATAGTTTTTTTAAAATTTTTTAATATTTTTTTAAAAAAACGCTGATTAAATCGGCAAGCAAGATTTTTAAGTATGTTTTCGGCGTGAAAAAGGCACAAAATAACAGATATACTTTGTGTATTTCAAGGATTACACACCAAAACAGACCAAAAAGATGCGACGACACATTTATTCAGCGTTTCCTTTAAGATTATTCAGACTATCCACATAACCTGTTCTTTTTAACAAAGTTGTTGAAGAAATCTGCGAAATATAAACCTTTTCTTCGCCGTTTTTATTTTTGCAGACAATAAAGGATTTCGGCAGGTCATAGCAGACATTTTCAACCTTACCTGCTTTTTCTGCTTTTGCTAGATAAGTTCTCGTATTTTTTGAAACCGTTGAAGTGTCAAGGTCAAAAATTCCGATTATTTCATCAAAGGTTATTACCTTATCCATTCCGAGATGAAGATACATTTCAATTCATTTCCTTTATTGTTCCGTTTTTTATTTCAAATGCTTTTCCTTTATTTGAACGCATAAGCTGAGAAGGGTCACAGCAGGTAATGAAAACCTGCCAATTATCAAGATAATTCAGAATAAAGCTCTGTCTGCCTTCATCAAGCTCACTCATAACATCGTCAAGAAGAACCGCAGGACACTCGCCCGTTATCTTTTCAATAACCGAAGCTTCTCCGAGCTTGAGCGAAAGAGCACATGACCTTTGCTGACCCTGAGAACCGAAGAGACGCACATCCTTATCATCAAGATTTAAAATTAAATCATGGGTATGCGGACCTGAATTGGTATAAAGACGCCTGAAATCGGACTCCTTTGTTTTTTCAAGCTCCTCAGTCAGTTTTATTTTTATATCGTTATCGTTAAGCTCTTCTCTTGCAAAGTCATAGTAAAAGGTAAACTTTTCTCTGCCGGAGCTTATACCTTTATATATGTCCTCGGATATGCCGGAAAGAGCCTTTATATAATCAAGACGGTATTTTACTATTTTTGAACCAAGCTCAATAATTTCATTATTCCAAGGCTCAAAATACATCATGTCAAATTTTTTCTCGGAATACTTTTTAAGAAGGGCATTTCTCTGCTCAACGGCACGGAGGTATCTCGACATAATTACCGCATAATTCGGCTTTATAAGACTTAACGCAACATCGAGCATTTTTCTTCTTTCTGACGGACCATCCTGAACGATACTCAATGTACTCGGAGAAAAAACAACGGAATAAAATTTACCCATGATTGCTCTCGGGGATTCTTCTTTTACTCCGTTTAAAATGAGCTCCTTATGCTTGTTAATTTTCATTTGTGCAGTCTGTTCTCTTTGTTGAGAAAAAAAACAGGCTTCTATCTCCGCTTCGGTTGTTCCCTGCTTAATGAGCTGAATATTTTTTCTTGCTCTGAAGCTGTAAAAACCCGTAAGCATCCAGATGCTCTCTATTAAATTTGTTTTTCCCTGACCGTTTTCTCCGAAAATAATATTCATTTCGGGATGAGGTTCAAAGAAAATTTCACTTATATTTCTGAAATTTTTTACGGAATGGTTCAATATTTTCATTTTATCAAGCCATTCCTTTCATTTATTCTACCGTATAAACCGTTCTTTCGAATTCGGCATTATCACCACTACGAAGCTTTTTTCCTCTTGAGGTACATACCTCACCGTTTACCTTAACTTCTCCGTCCTGAATAACAATCTTTGCATGACCGCCCGTCTGAACGGCATCACACATTTTCAGAAAAGAATCAAGTCTTATAAAATCGGTATCTATTTTTTTTGATACCTGTTTTTTTTCTGCAACCTTAACTTTAATCTTCATTTTTCAACCTCACGGGAAGAATAAGGAATATGAATTCATCACCCTGCGGCGGAACAATGAGAATCGGCTTGATAGGTCCGCTGAGCATGATTCTTACTTCGTCCGTGTCGCAGACCTTAAGAGCATCAAGAACATATTTATTATTGAAGCCGATAGTACAGTCTTCTCCCTCAATATTTGCATATATTCTGTCATTAGCGGTTCCGAGAGAGGTTATGCTCGAAATCTTAATCATATTTTCTTCAAAAACACATTTAACGGGACTTTTTATTTTATCCGTTATAATGAGAGAAGTTCTGTCGATACTGTCAATCAGTCTTCTTGTGTCAACTGTTACAACTGTTTTGGTAGATGACGGAATTGCGGATTTATAATTAAGAAATTCGCCGTCAAGAAGACGGGAAATAATATTATATTTTCCTACTTCAAAAATTATATGTCTTTTTCCGACTCCGAGTGTTAAAGTGTCTTCATCATCAACCATAAGCTTCATAACCTCGGAAAGAGTTTTTGCAGGAACAACAAATGAAAGATTTTCGCCGGAATAATCAATATTTTCATTTCTTATTGCAAGGCGAACACCGTCAACGGCAATAAGCCTGATATGATTTTCTTCAATTTCAAATTTTACACCTGTGTGAACAACCTTACTATTATCTTTAATTGCAACGGAGAATATTGTTTTTCTTATCATATCCTTAAGCATATCCTGAGTAACGGAAATAGAATAACCGCCCGAAACAGACGGAAGCTCAGGATATTCTTCAGCTGAAATACCGATAAGAGTTGATTCAAATTCACCGCAGCTTATTGAAGCTATCTGCCTTGAATCGCTGTCTATGCTGACTTCGTTTTCCGGAAGCTTACGCAGGGTTTCGCTGAACATATGAGCATTAAGAACAAGGTCTCCCTCTTCCTCAATTTTTGCAGGAATGGAAGTTGTTATTCCCATTTCAAGGTCATATCCCGTGAGAGTAAGAATATTATCCTTTGCAGAAAGAAGAATTCCTTCGATTGCGGGAATTGCAGTCTTTGCAGATGCAGCTCTCTGAACATTCTGACAGGCTTCTGATAATTCTGCAGAATTACAAATAATCTTCATATAATAGCCTCCTGAAAATCATTCACATTTTTTTCTGAAAAAAAGGAACAATTAATAAGAATTTCAATAATCCGTTTTCTTTCGGTATATATATCTGTATATATTTAAGTAGTATCAGTAGGGGGAGTGAAAATATGGTATAACCTCTGAAAAGCTTGAAAAATATAGAAGTTTTTCATCAGTTTAACAGGTATAAAAAAGTTGATAACAAAAGGTTATTAACTCCCAATTTAAGGCAATGTTTAAAAGTGGAAAAGACGAATGTGAAAAAGTATAAATATGTGGATAACTTTTACATTTCTTTTCTGCCTTCAATGGCTCTGATAAGTGTAAATTCATCTGCGTATTCAAGGTCAGCTCCGACCGGAACTCCGTATGCAAGTCTGCTTACACTAACTCCGAGAGGCTTTATGAGCTTTGAAATATACATTGATGTTGCTTCGCCCTCAACAGTCGGGTCAGTTGCCATAATAACCTCTTTAACGGTATCGTCACCAAGGCGTATAACAAGCTCTTTAATGCAGATGTCTTCGGGATTTATGTCATTCATAGGAGAAATCAACCCGTGAAGAACATGATAAAGCCCGTTATATTCATGAGTTTTTTCAATTGCAATAACATCTCTCGGGTCTCCGACAACGCAGATAACCGATTTATCCCTTTCCGGAGAATTGCAAATATTGCATATTTCTCCGTCAGTCAGATTGCAACAGATTTCGCATCTGTGGATTGATGCTCTTGCATTCAAGATGGTTTCGGTAAATTCAGCCGCCTGCTTGTCGCTCATATCAAGCATATGAAATGCAAGCCTCTGTGCACTCTTTCTGCCGACAGAGGGAAGACGGGCAAACTGATCTATTAGTTTTTCAAGAGAAGGTGTAAATCCGTTCATCAGAAAAGACCGGGGATTGAAAGACCGCCCTTTGCGGATTCCATACCCTTTTCCATTGCTTCGTTGGCCTTGCGGATGCTCTCGTTGCAGGCTGAAAGAATGAGGTCTTCAAGCATCTCAATATCCTCGGGGTCAACAATTTCAGGCTTGAGATTGATTGATGTAACCTCATGAGCACCGTTGACGGTTACTTCAACTGCTCCGCCGCCTACACTGGAAGTGAATTCGGTTTCTTCAACCTCATGCTGAATTCTTTCCATGTTTTCCTGCATTTCCTGAATTTTCTTCATCATATTGCCGCCACCCTGGGGTGCACCGGGAATTCTTGCTTTCATAAAAAAACCTCCGTCAATTATTGTTAAAATTATCTATTTTTATTTTCAATTTTTCAAGTGGACTTTTTTCCGCCGGTTTGCTTTCATTTGTTGAAACAGCTATTTTCATTTTTCTGCCGAGAACCTCATAAATTGATTTAGAAAGGAATTTTGAATGAGAGCTGTCATTGCAGATAAAATCGAACAAGGTAGGATTCGAAGAAGAAATCATAACCTTGCCGTTTTTAAATGAAGCAGTTGAACCCGACATTATTCCGAAAAGGGGAATATCATAGGTTTTAAGCTTTTCAAGAACCTCGCTCCAGTTTCTGAATTCTCCGTCAGGAACAGGTTCATCATTCGGAGCAGAAACAGGTTCTGTTTTTTCTGATTTGGGATTTTCTTTCGGTTTTTCTTCTGAAACGGGTTTTGTTTCTTCCTTCGAAGCGGAAATCTTTACGCCGTTTTTAAGAAGCTCATTGACCTTTTCTTCAATTGCGTTGATTCTGTCTTCAAGCTCCTGAGAAGAACCCGATGATAAAGTCGGACCGCACATCTTTATAACTGCGGCTTCAAGCTGAATTTTTTTATTTGAAGCATTCTTGATATTTTTAGAGGTCTGTTCAAGAATACTGATACATTCGAGTATTTTTGAAAGCTTAAGGCTTTCAGCTCTTTTTATGAGATTATCAAGCTCTTCCTTTGAGCAGACAATCAGACTGCCTATTTCTTTAACCGTTTTGGCAACCATAAGATTTCTGAAATGAAGAGTCAGCTCCGTGCAGAGACTGTCTATATCGCAGGATTCATTATGAAGCATTGAAACAAGCTTAAGTGCGGAAGTAAAATCATTGTTTGCAACATATTCCGAAAACGAAAAAAGATGAACCGTTCCTGCAATACCTGCGGCTGAGCTGACAACATTTTCATCAATGCTGCTGCCCATTGCAAAGCATCTGTCAAGAAGCGAAAGAGCATCCCTCATTCCGCCGTCTGCAATTCTCGCAATCAATGCGGCGGCAGGCTCCGAAAGAGAAACATTTTCTTTTTCGGCAACATATTGAAGCCTTGCAGTAATGTCTTCGGGAGAAATTCTCTTGAAATCAAATCTCTGGCATCTTGAGAGAATGGTTGCAGGGAGCTTATGAATTTCCGTTGTTGCAAGAATGAAAATAACATGGGCAGGAGGTTCTTCAAGAGTTTTGAGAAGTGCATTGAAGGCTCCGATTGAGAGCATATGAACCTCGTCAATAATATAAACCCTGTATTTGGCATTTGCTGGAGTGAAGTTTGCTTCCTCACGCAGGTCTCTGATATTGTCAACGCCGTTGTTGCTTGCGGCATCTATTTCAATAACATCAAGCACAGAGCCGTTATCAATGCCCTTGCAGATTGCACATTCATTGCAGGGATTTCCGTTTTTCGGATTAAGGCAGTTGACCGCCTTAGAAAGAATTTTTGCACAAGAGGTTTTTCCCGTTCCTCTTGAACCCGTAAAAAGATAGGCGTGTGAAATTCTGTTGTTTTCAAGCTCGTTTTTCAGAGTTTTGGTAACATGAGGCTGACCGTAAACATCATCAAATGTTGAGGGTCTCCATTTTCTATATAAAGCCTGATACATCGTTTCACATCCTTTCAGATAAAAAAGCTTTATCTTGATCACATGGCGGTAGGCAGACTGTGGCGCACAAAGCTGCCCGTTTAATGCTGCTCGGTTCACCCGCCTGACATGGTTCACAGTGCCCTGTCGCACAGGACCCACACGCCACATGATCAAGATAAAGCTCTGTTTGCTTCATTCAATTCCTATATATTATATATTAAATGATTAATAATATCAAGTCTTTTGAATAACTTATTTGAATAATCACACTTTTTTTTCATGGGAATATGCTGTTAAAAAGGAGGTTTCGGTATGAATAATAAATATTTTTGGGGTTCCGGCTCGCCAAACGGATTTTTTTCATGCACTGATTTCAATAAAAATTATGACGGCGGATATACATATATTTTGAAGGGAGGACCCGGAACTGGCAAATCCTCGCTGATGAAAAGTGTTGCGGAATTCATGGAAGAAAACGACATTTCATGCGATAGATATTTCTGCTCTTCAGACCCAGATTCGCTTGACGCAGTTGTTTTTCCATCTCTTCGGGTGAAAATTCTTGACGGCACTTCTCCACACATCGCTGACCCGATTTATCCGGGAGCGGCAGATGAAATAATCAATCTGGGAGAATGCTGGAATACTGATTTTCTTAATATGAATAAAGAAAAAATAATAGAAATAACCGACAGAAACAGAGAATACCATGAAAAAAGCAAAAGATTCAACGCTTCGGCTTTTTCTCTTTATGATGACGGCGAAAAAATCTGCCAATACTGCCTTGATAAAGAAAAGATTCGCAGATATGCTTCAAGAGCTGCAACAAAGAGGATAAAGCGACTTTCTTCGAAAATCGGCAGAGAAGATAAAAGACTGATTGAAGCAATTTCTCCGCAGGGTTTTTTATTCATGAAGGATACCATCCTTGAAAACTGCAATGAAATAATTTTGCTCAAGGATGATTTCGGAGCCGCTTCATCGGTATTTCTTGAAGAAATCAGAAATTATGCTCTTGCAAGCGGATATGATATTATCGTTTCGCCGTCTGTTAAGGGTGATAAATCAATCCGGCATATTATTATCAAAGAGCTTTCAATCGGTTTCATTTCGGAAGATATTTTCATGAAACCCGATATTATTCCGTCAAGGATTATTTATTTGAGCAGATTTTATGACAGCGAAAAGCTGAAAAATCATAAGGTCAGACTGCGTTTTCTGAAAAATGCTTCAAAAGAATTGATGGATGAAGCAGTTTCGGCTCTTAAGCAGGCAAAGAAAATCCATGATGAACTTGAAAATCTTTATATTGAAGCTATGAATTTTGATATGCTCAATGATATTGCAGAAAACCTCAAAAATAGAATTTGGAAAAGTGAATGGTTTACTGAATAGAAATTATTCAAGAGCGGCTAAAACTGCGGCAATTCTTGCAAGGTCATCCTTATCATAAAAATCAAGCTCAAGAGTGCCCGATTCCTTATTGCCTTTTGTAACTACCTTTGCTTTTCTGCCGAGTGACTGATTAAGAGAAAGCTCCACCTCGTCAAAGAATGAGTTTCTTGTTTTCTTTGCAGGCTTGGACTTTTTTTCCGCCGTAAGATTTTTAACAAGCTTTTCCGCTTCTCTGACGGAAAGACCTTTTTCAACAATAAGCTTTGCTGTTGCAATAACAGTCTTTTCATCCTCAATCGCCGCCAGAGTACGGGCATGACCTGCCGAAAGCTTGTTTTCTCTGACCATATCGAGAACCTTTTCGGGAAGCTTCAGCAAGCGAAGAGCATTCGCAACTGCCGGTCTTGATTTGCCGACCTTCTGTGCTGCTTCCTCCTGCGTCAGATTGAAGTCCTTCATCAGCGAAGCAAAGCCGAGAGATTCTTCAACGGGGTTGAGGTCTTCACGCTGTAAATTTTCTATTAAAGAAATAACAGCCGCTTCAGTATCGCTTAATTCCTTTATGATTACGGGAACCTGTGTCAGACCTGCAAGTCGACTTGCTCTCCATCTTCTTTCGCCTGCGATAAGCTGATAGCTTCCGCCGATAATCGGGCGAACAAGAAGCGGTTGAAGCACACCATGCTCGGCAATTGAATCCGCAAGCTCCGAAAGAGCCTGTTCATCAAACTGCTTTCTTGCCTGCTCTTTATTCGGTTCAATATCCATGATATTGAGCTTTACTGCCTGTGCTGAATTGCCTTCTTCGAGTGAATTATCGAGAAGCAGAGAATCTATTCCCCTGCCGAGACCGCTTTTTTTAGGTGCCATTATTTTGCCTTCTTTCCGTTCAACTTCAAAAATTCATCTGCGAGGTCATTATATGCGGTGTTTCCCTTTGATGCTTTATCATAATAGAGAACGGGTTGACCGTAGCTCGGAGCTTCCGAAAGACGGACATTTCTCGGAATAAAGGTTGAATATACCTTTTTCGGAAAACATTTTTTAACCTCGTCAACAACCTGCTGGGTAAGATTGAGCCTGCCGTCATACATCGTGAGCAGAACTCCTTCAATTTCAATATAAGGATTATAAAGTCTCTTGACCGTTCTGACGGTTGAAATCAACTGCGAAAGACCTTCAAGAGCATAGAATTCACATTGAATAGGAACCATCAGGCTGTCAGCGGCACAAAGTCCGTTGAGAGTAATAAGACCGAGTGACGGCGGACAATCAAGAAAAATGAAATCAAATTTATCCTTTACGAGTGCAAGAGCGTTCTTCAGCTTTGATTCTCTCTTTGAAATTTCGACAAGTTCAAGCTCCGCACCTGCAAGGTCCATGCTCGATGGCATAACATAGACATTCTCAAACTCCGTTTTAACAATTGCTTCTTCTGCGGAAGCATCGCCTATAAGAACATTATATGATGATTTTTTAAGTGCTCTTTTATTTATTCCAAGACCGCTTGTTGAATTTCCCTGAGGGTCAATATCAACAAGAAGAATTCTGAATCCCTTTGCACCGAGCGATGCGGTCAGGTTGACGGCAGAGGTCGTTTTGCCGACTCCGCCCTTCTGATTGACTATTGCAACGGTTTTACCCATATTTAACTCTCCCGATTAATTGATGAAATCATTATATCATAATATGTAATAAAAATAAAGCAGAATTTTTAAGAAAACGCCGAATAAATCGTCAGGTGAGATTTATTCAGCAATTCTTTAATGTTTCACGTGAAACAGCAGAAAGGACAGCCACGAATGACTGTCCTTTCCGCTTTGGTTTGGGTGTGAAAGAGAAAGATATGGTATAGAGGAGTTGTCTGTTTTATGCGGAGGTTTTCTTTGTTTTGATAACGCATCCACCGCTTTTTGGTATGCGGACAATATATTCGATATATTCTTCGGTTTCGCTTTTTGCCGAATCTGCTTCTATTCCTGCCCTTCGCATTGTGTCAACTGCGTGATTCAGCGTATTCACAAAGATTCTGACATCCTTGAAAAGCTTGACTGTCGGTTGTTTATGTTTGCAGTCTCCGTTCAATATATGTTCAATCAGTCTTTCGGATTCCGTAACATTCAGCCGCTTTTCTGAAATTATAGATATTGCTCTTGTCATCTGATTTTGGGTTGTCAGCTTCAACAACGCTCTTGCATGGCGTTCCGTGAGATTATTTTTAACTATCGTTTCCCTTATTTCTTCGGGAATTCTCAGCAGACGCAGTTTATTAGAAACTGTCGGTGCAGATTTTCCGAGCATACGGCATATTTCGTCACGGGTCATCCCGTGCTCCGTCAGAAGCTTTTCAATTGCGAGAGCTTCCTCAAAAAATCCGAGGTCGGTTCTTTGCAGGTTTTCAACCAACGCAAAAACAGCTGATTTTTTGTTATCTGCTTCAACAAGCACGCACGGTACATATGTCATTCCCACAAGTCTTGATGCACGAAGTCTTCTTTCTCCCGAAACAAGCTCATATTTTCCGCTGTCGTTTATTCTGACTGATACGGGTTGAAGAATTCCGTTTTGCCTGATACTCTGTGCAAGCTCTTCAAGCTCATCAAAGTCAAAGCGTTGTCTCGGCTGATTCGGGTTCGGATAAATCTCTTCCTGCGGAACAAGAATTATCTGACCTCCGATTTTATATTTTCCGGGCTTCAAATGCAGACCCCCCATCGGTTTTCTATTGCAATAATAGCACCGATGAGGGGGTTTGTCCATATTATTCGGTTGAGCAATTTCAACAGTTTTCTGCAAAACCGATTGAAATTAAAGAGGTTTCTTGGAAATCTGTGCCGAAGGTCTCGGATATTTTGACGAAGTATGCGAAATTTTTTTAATGATAATCAGCGTTCTTTCACCGCCGTCAGATAAGAAAAATGTCTTTTTTTCCGTTATTTCTCCGCCTAAAAGTCGTATTGCCTGCTTTGCCTGAGCAATTTCTTCATCCGCCTTTGCACTTTTCATTGCAACGAATGTTCCACCGACCTTCACAAAAGGAAGACAGTATTCGCTTAAAACATTGAGTGCCGCAACCGCTCTTGAGCAGACTATATCGTATTTTTCTCGGTAAATAGGGTTTTTTCCGGCTTCCTCTGCCCTTGTGTGAAACACTTGTGCATCAAGCCCGAGAGCTTCAACCGTTTTTGCAACATATTTCAGCTTCTTTTCCGTGCTGTCAATCATCGTCAGATTGAGGTCGGGTCTTGCTATGAGAAGCGGAATTCCGGGAAATCCAGCACCAGTTCCGAGGTCAAGAATTTTTGCTCCGTTTTCGGGAATAATTGCTGAAAACAGCGAAATACTGTCTGCAAAATGCTTAACAACTATTTCATCCGGCTCTTTTATCGCTGTCAAATTCATTGATTTATTGGTTTCAATCAGCAAATCCGCAAGCTTATCAAATTTATCAAGCATTTCATCCGAAAGCTCCGTGCCGAGGATTGCGGCATTTTCTTTGAGTAGCTCTTTATTTATAATCATTATATACCGCTCCTCTCAAGGAATATAAGCAGAACAGAGATGTCTGCCGGCGAAACACCCGAAATTCTTGATG
Organism: Ruminococcaceae bacterium UBA1730; assembly: GCA_002315935.1. Lineage (GTDB taxonomy): Bacteria > Bacillota > Clostridia > Oscillospirales > Acutalibacteraceae > CAG-177. The sequence goes on along the minus strand of DCII01000026.1, from coordinate 10,346 downwards.
CCTGACCGACTGTTTCCGGCATGATTTTTTCAAGCTTTTCAATCGCTTCAAGGCGAAGACCGGTTATTTCCGAATAGTTTATATTCTCGGGAATTCTCTTCACCTCAAGGCGGTGCATTTCATTAATCTGCTGTTGCTGACGCTTGATATAACCTTCATATTTTATGTCGATTTCAACCTGTTCAAAGATTTCTCTCGGCAAGTCGGGTCGTGCCTTGTCAAAGGGAGCGAGTGCGGCATAGTCTATCTGCGGTCTGCGAAGAAGCTCAATCATCTTGACGCCCTTTTCCATCGGCGATGTTTCACGTGAAACAAGAACCGCATCAAGAGCTTCGGTTTTCGGAATTGAAAGACCCTCTACCCTCTCCCGTTCTTTGGCTATAAGTTCAAGCTTATCAAGAAATCTGCGGTGTCTTTCTTCTGAAATAAGACCTGCTTTATAGCCGAATTCCGTCAGCCTTATGTCGGCATTATCCTGCCTTAAAATCAATCTGTATTCTGACCTTGAGGTCATCATTCTGTAAGGGTCAGTGCAACCCTTTGTAACAAGGTCATCAATCAGAGTGCCGATATATGAGGTTGTGCGGTCAAGAATAAGAGGTTCTTTGCCGAGAATTTTAAGGGCGGCATTCATGCCGGCAACAAGTCCCTGTGCCGCCGCTTCTTCATAGCCGCTTGAGCCGTTGAACTGACCTGCACCGTAAAGACCAGGAAATTCTTTGAATTCAAGGGTCTGGCGAAGTGCAAGCGGGTTAACGCAGTCATATTCAATTGCGTAGGCGGTGCGAAGAAATTCTGCTTTTTCAAGACCCGGTATGCTGTGAACAATTTTTAACTGAACATCCTCGGGAAGAGATGAAGAAAGTCCCTGAAGATACATTTCATCTGTTTTTGCTCCGCAGGGTTCAACAAAAATCTGGTGGCGTTCTTTCTCTGAAAAACGCACTATTTTATCTTCAATGCTCGGACAATATCTCGGACCAACGCCGTCAATTCTGCCCGAATAAAGGGGCGAACGGTGAAGATTTTCAAGAATAACCTTCTTCGTTTCTGCACCGGTATATGTAACATAGCATGGCTCTGAATTGCGGACCTCGATGCTGTTATCAAACGAAAAATGAACGATGTTTTCATCGCCGTACTGAGGCTCAAGTGCTTGAGTATCAACGCTTCTGCGATTAACTCTCGGTGGAGTTCCCGTCTTGAAACGCCTTGTGGGAAGTCCTAATTTTTTAAGAGCTTCTGCAAGCTGAACGGCTGGAAACATTCCGTCAGGTCCGCTCTCATAGCATACATCGCCGATATAAACCTTGCCTGCAAGGAAGGTTCCCGTTGCGAGAATAACAGCCTTAACACGGTGGAGGGCTTCAAGCCTTGTTTTGAGAATCCACTCCCCTGCATCGGGTTTGATGTCAACAATCTCTGCCTGGCGAAGATAGAGGTTTTCTGTTTTCTCCATAACGCCCTTCATGTAGTCCGAATATGCACGGCGGTCAATCTGTGCACGAAGACTGTGAACGGCGGGACCTTTTCCGAGATTAAGCATTCTGCTTTGCAGAGTGTTTTTGTCTGCGGCAATTCCCATTTCTCCGCCGAGAGCATCAATTTCACGAACAAGGTGACCTTTTGAGGTTCCGCCGATTGACGGATTGCACGGCATATTGCCAACCCAATCAAGATTGACGGTGAAAACAACGGTTTTGCATCCGAGCCTTGCGGCGGCGAGACCGGCTTCTATGCCTGCGTGACCTGCACCGATAACGGCAATATCAAAATTTTCAGCAGTGTACTCCATAATTTACTCCGAAAAACATTCTTCTGAAAAAGAATAACAAATTCCCGAATACAGACGATTACAGCCTTGCCGCACGAACAATGATACATTCGGACTGCCGTAATCGGCTGAAATCGAAAATGGCAATTATTATTACGATACAGAATTAAAATAGCATAAAAAATACGAAAATTGCGTATAAAAATCAATAAGTGTGGTCACAGATTTCTTTTATTTTTTCTTTCAAAGCAAGAAAATCTTCAAGGGCATCCGGCTTCTGATTCGGGTTGCGGAGCAGAGCCGCAGGATGAAAAGTGCCCATAAAAAGTATTCCGCCTTTTTCGATGAACTGACCGTGTTGCTTCGTGACCCTGAATTCCTTGTCGATAAGTCTCTGAGCGGAAATTCTTCCGAGGCAAACAATTATTTTCGGGCGAATGAGTTTTGTCTGCTCACGAAGCCATTGAATGCAGCCTTCCATTTCATCGGGCTTCGGGTCACGGTTCATCGGAGGACGGCATTTGACCATATTTGCGATATAGATATTTTTCTTTCTGTCGAGGTCGATGACTTCAAGATATTTATCGAGAAGCTTTCCTCCCCTGCCGACGAACGGTTCTCCCTGCAAATCCTCGTTTTCGCCCGGACCCTCGCCGACGAACATGACCTCGGCATTTTCGTTGCCGACTCCGAAAACAAGATTTGTTCTCGTTTCGCACAGCTCGCATTTTCTGCACTGCAAGCATTCAGTCTTAAGCTCTTCCCAACTGTTGAACATTACCGCTCGCCTCTTTTTCTGAAAATTTCTTCTGATTTTTCCGCATCGAGAGCAATCTGACTTCGCAGATCGTCAGAATTTGCAAACTTACGCTCTCCTCGGATATATTCAAGAAGTCTGACTTCGATATTTTCGCCGTAAAGATTTCCGCTGAAACCGATTATGCAGGTTTCGCTTCGAAGGTCTTCATTTTCGAATGACGGACGAAGACCGATATTGGTGACTGACGGATATTCCCTGCCCCCAACGATTGTGTAAGAAGCATAAACTCCCGTTTTCGGAATGATAAAATTTTCGCCGAAATACTGGTTGATTGTCGGTGCACCCATGAGATGACCTCTATGATTACCCGTCACAACCTTATATTTATAGCCGAAATCCCTGCCGATCATGGCGTTGGCGAGCTGAATATTTCCGTCAACTATTGCCTGCCTTATTCTCGAAGAGCTGACGGGTTGACCTTCAACATCAATGTGGTCGCTTATGCACAGCTCAAGACCGAATTCATCGCAGATTTTTTTCAGCTCTTCGCAGTCGCCTGAGTTATTCTTCCCAAAGCGAAAATTCCAACCGCAGCAGACTGCTCCTGCGTTGAGAGAATCAATAAGAATATTTTTAACGAAATCTCTGCATGAAAGATTTCTGACAGAATCGAATGAAATAACTTTTATCTGAGTGCCGAGTTCTGAAAGAATACGGTTGCGTTCCTCCGTCTGAAGAAGCTCGGCAGGTGCTTTGCCCGTCAGACTTAAAAGAGGATGCTTTTCGAAAAGAAGCACAAGAGGAATAAACCCACGCTCCTTGAACGAAAGAGCGCAGGTTATAACCGAAATATGACCTTTGTGAAGACCGTCAAAGCTTCCGAGAGCAACGGCGTTTTTAAAATCGGTACTCAATTAAAAATCATTTCTTTCTGAATTGTTCCTTCATACGCTGTTCCTTTGAAAGGGTGCGTTTTCGAAGACGAAGCGACTGCGGAGTGACCTCAAGAAGCTCATCATCCTTGATGAATTCCATGCACTGCTCAAGGCTGAGAACGCTGTGAGGAACAAGGCGAAGAGCATCATCTGAGCCGGAAGCACGGGTGTTTGTGAGATGCTTTGACTTGCAGACATTGCAGGTAATATCTTCATTCTTGGCACATTCGCCGACTATCATTCCTTCATAAACATCAACGCCTGCGGGAATGAAGAGACGACCTCTGTCCTGAGTATTGAAAAGACCGTATGCTGTGCTGACGCCGGTTTCGTGAACAACAATCGAACCTCTTTCACGGGTCTGAATTTCACCCTTATAGGGTTCATAACCATCAAAGAGCTGATTCATGATGCCGTTGCCGTTGGTGTCGGTAAGGAATTCCGCACGGTAGCCGATAAGTCCTCTTGAAGGAATTTTGAATTCAAGATGGGTTGAACCGCCTTCACGAGCACCCATATTTTCAAGCTCTCCCTTGCGTGAACCGAGCTTTTCGATAACTGCACCGACATACTGTTCGGGAACCTCAACAATAAGAAGCTCAATGGGTTCAAGAAGAACGCCGTCTTTTTCTTTGAAGATAACCTTGGGTCTTGAAACCTGGAATTCGTAGCCCTGGCGACGCATTGTTTCAATGAGGATTGAAAGATGAAGCTCTCCTCTGCCCGAAACCTTGAAGGTGTCTGTGCTTTCCGTTTCTTCAACTCTCATGCTGACATTTGTTTCAACCTCTTTGAAAAGTCTGTCACGGACATTTCTTGAGGTGACGAATTTGCCTTCCTTGCCGGCAAATGGACTGTCGTTGACAATGAAGTTCATTGAGATAGTCGGTTCGTCAATCTTGATGAATGGAAGAGCTTCAACATGGTCAGGGTCACAGGCTGTTTCGCCGATGTTGATTCCTTCAATGCCCGAAACGCAGATAATATCGCCTGCCGAAGCTTCGTCACATTCAACTCTGCTCAGACCTTCAAACTGATAAAGCCTTGAAACTCTGACATTCTGAACGGTTCCGTCTGTTTTGCACAGAGAAACCGACTGACCTTTTTTTATAATTCCCTTTTCAACTCTGCCAACGCCGATTCTGCCGACATAGTCATCATAATCGAGGCTTGAGAAGAGAACCTGAAGAGGTTCATCGGGGTCACCCGTGGGAGCTGGAATATTTTCGAGAATAGCATCAAAGAGAGGACGCATATCACCCTCACGCATATTGGGGTCGGAGCTTGAATATCCGTCTCTTGCACTGGCATAGATAACGGGGAATTCGAGCTGGTCCTCCTCTGCACCGAGGTCAATAAAGAGGTCAAGAACCTCATCAACAACCTCGTAGGGTCTTGCGTTGGGACGGTCAATCTTGTTGATAACAACAAGAACATTCTTTTTGAGATTGAGAGCCTTTTTCAGAACAAATCTCGTCTGTGGCATACAGCCCTCGAAGGCGTCAACAAGAAGCACAACGCCGTCAACCATCATAAGAATACGCTCAACCTCGCCGCCGAAATCGGCATGACCCGGGGTGTCAACTATGTTGATTTTTGTACCCTTGTAATGAACTGAGGTATTCTTTGAAAGAATTGTGATACCTCTTTCACGCTCAAGGTCGTTGGAGTCCATAACTCTGTCTGCAACCTGTTCATTTTCTCTGAATGTTCCGCTCTGCTTGAGAAGCTCGTCAACAAGGGTTGTTTTGCCGTGGTCAACATGAGCGATAATCGCAACATTTCTTAATTCTTTTTTCTGTGCCAAGGGAATTCACCTGATTTTCTGTAAAATTTGTCTTTTTTCGTAATTTATATCAAAACCGTGCCGAAAAAGTGCATCGGAAATTGTTTTCAAAGTAACAAAAGTGGAAAAGATGTGGGAAAAGTGAATAACTTTATATTATATTAAGTAACAAACAACACCGGAGATGTTGCCGCATCATCCGGTGTTGCGGAAATCTGAATTATTCGCCCTTCATTTCGAGGAGCTTGACCTTGCCTTCATATGAGGCAACGCTGACCTTGATTGAATCAAAGATAGCGGCCTTGATGTCATCGGGAGTTGCACCGAGTTCTTCCGAAATCTTGCAGCTGTAAAAAATATCCTTATCCATGATGTCGGGAAGGTTGAACGGATCCATGCCGGAATCAATCTTTCTCTTCTTATAGTCGTTGGCAACCTTGACCATGCCCATCTTCATCATGATGGGAGGAACGCCGATAATTTTTCTGTTGGGACCCATTCCTCTTGCATCATAAACAATCTTGAGGAATTCATCCCACTTGAGGTTATACATACCGATGGGGAATGCTTCAAAGCCGGGAACTTCTCTTTCTGCCGCTCCGCAGATAACCTCGCCGACCTGACGGCAGGTGAGCATTGCCGTGCCTCCCTTGGGATAGAGGGTGCAGGGAAGCTTGTCCATCATCTTAATCTGCTCAATGAGAATAGTCCAAACGGGCTTTCTGCCGGGCTGAGTGCCGAAAATATAAGGAAGCTCAAGAACCTTGCAGCTGAAATTATCGTCGCAGGCATCCTCGCAGACCTTTTCCTGAATGAGGCGTGACTTGAAATATTTGTTCTTTTCATCAAGCTTCATTTCGGGATTCTGCTTTGTGAACCATGAGAAATATGAGCCGAGAACAACCGCTCTCTTAACGCCTGCCTTCTTGCACAGGGGCAGAAGTCTTTCGAGAGGAGCAATGTTGAACTTGGTGTAATAATCCATAACGGGTGCGGGAAATTCAACTCTTTCGTCAACGCCTGCTGCGAAGATGAAAGCATCCTTACCTTCGAGCATCTTGAGAACATCTTCATCGGACATCTTATTAATATCCTGGAAAATAAGCTCCATTTCTTCGGGAATGGGTGCTCCGACGGGAAGCGGAGGGAGAGCAACCGAAGTAACTTCGTGGCCGTGCTTGATGAGCTGGATTGCTGCTTCGCAGCCGAGAAGACCGGTTCCGCCGATCATGAAAACTTTCATTATTATATTTCCTCCTTGAGCAGTAATTTTTGCGCACACTGCCTATAATACTAATATAATATATAACAAAATATTTCAATAGTCAAGAAAATGATTAAAGAAACAAGGAATTTTTTGAATTTTTTCAATTGCTCTTGAGGTATTCGTATGATATAATTAAGGAAACAAAGCAAATTATTGTTTTATTATAAAAATTTTTTCGGAGGTTTATTATGGCTGTTTCAGAAAAAAGAATGCCTAAATGGTTGCCGGCGGCGTTGTGCATAGCGGCGGCGGTGGCAATAGCAATTGTCAGCATAATCGGACTTTCGCTAAAGCACAAAAAAGAAGAGGAGGCAAAGCGTGTTACGGGCGGTTCGTTTGTGACCGACGGCTTCGAAAAAATTTCAACCGTTAAGAGTGTTGACGGAAAATTTGATGTTTTTACCGATTTGCAGACGGGAAAGCTCGGAATTCTTTCGCCAGACGGAGCAAAAAAAGAACCTGCCGAAAACGATGAATTCAACATCCTCTGCGACAGATGGAGAAATTACAGATACACGGTCAAAAGTCCCCTTTCGGAATATCTGCTTCTTGTTGATACCGAAAGCATGACGATTTCAACAAGGCAGTATCACGGAGCGGAAAAGCCCGAAGAAATTCCCTGCTGGAGCGAAAAGAATGACCATCTTGCATGGTTTGACGAGCTTGGATATAACGGCAAAATCAAGTCGGATGAGCTGGAGCTTGAAAAGGGACTTTACCCGGTTTCAAACGGGGCCGAGGAGGGCGAAAAATGGGGATATATCAACGAGCAGAATTTGCTCGAAATTGCTCTCGCTTATGACGGAGCGATGGATTATTCGCAGGGAATTGCCGCAGTTAAAAAAGACGGAAAATGGGGATATATCAACGAAATCGGGCTGTCCGTTCTTGGATTTGAATATGAATCGGTCAGCGAATGCGACCTTCTCGGAAGAGACATTGCTTTTTCATTCGAAAACGGACTTGTGCCGGTTAAGCAGAACGGAAAATACGGAATAATCAACCTGAAGGGTGAGACGGTGGTCAGCTTTGTTTTTGACAGAATTCTTCAGGGCAGAGACGGAAAATTTGTTGCCTTCAAGGAGGGAAAATGGGGAATTCTGACCGTTGATAATGAGCTTTTGGAAGCCGCAACAGATGGTCAGACCACAACAGAGCCTGTGCCGACAGCCTCATCTCTTCCGGCAGGGAAATATCTCATCAAAACCTCCGGCAGTGTGCTCAATATCAGAAGAACTGCCGAGACTGATTCCGGCATAGTCGGAAAGCTTCCGAACGGAACGGTTGTTGAGGTGACGGAAGCGGTTTCCGGTTGGGCTTGTGTAAAATACAAAAATACAACAGGTTGGGTCAGCTCGGACTTCCTGATTGAATATATTGAGCCTTCAACTGCCGAAAATAATGAAAATACAGCTGTATTTGAGCAGTAAAACCATACAATGTGTAAACAATATGTAAAACTTTTCAAAATAACATTGACATATTTTTACGCAGAGATTATACTCATAATTACAGATCTGCATATGTGAGCAACATTGTAGAGCCATCCGAGAAAAGACGTAGAACGGTTTCCGTTCTGCGTCTTTTTTCAAATATGAAAAAGAAATAAAAAGGCAATGTATTTCCGAAGAAAAACGGATTGCCACGCTTCGCTCGCAATGACTTGATTTTTAACCTCAACTGTTAATGCCTGTATTGTTTCCACTGCTTTCCGTGAACCTAAATTTTATTATATTCAGTCCATTTCAAGCTTATCAATTAATGGCAGGCCGTAAAAATCAACAGCCTTTTTCGCAATTGCAAGAGACTTTTCGTCAACGGTGTCAACAACCTCATGAGCATCCAGCCCGAAAATAACCTTCGGCTTTTCTTCGCCTGCAACACGCCAAAAATCTGCGGCAGGGTAATGGCGACCTGTTCGGATTCCGAGAAAGTTTATTTCAAGAGGTATATCCATTTCACGGGCGGCAACGCAGATTCTTCTCCATTCTCTTTCACGAATTGCCTTATCACCGACAAAATTGAAAACATCCGGATGGGCAATATAACTGAATTCACCTGTTTTCATCGCTTCAATAAGGCAATCGGCATATTCAACGATTTTAATCTCATCCGTGCACGGACTGCCGGAATATGTTGAGCCGGGGTCTTCATTGCTGATGAAATGCTGACCGAGAATAAGATATTCAGAGCCGAAAGATTTTGCATATTTCAGCATCCTGTCAAAATATTTCGGATAATATTCCATCTCAAAGCCAATGTGTATCTTTATTCTGTCTTTATATTCTTCACGCAGAGCCTGCAAGGTTTCAAAATAATCCTGTGCCATGAATGTAGGAACTCTGAAGCTCGATTCTCTGCCGTCGGGAAACATAAACGGAGCATGGTCTGAAAAGCCGAGAATTTTAAATCCGCCTCTGATGGCGTTTTCGATATATTCTCTTTCCGTTCCCGAAGCATGGCCGCAACGGAAGGTGTGGGTATGGTAATTTGCAAACATAAAAGAACCTCGATTTGGGGAAACGCTGAAAATCTTGCTTGCCGATTTAATCAGCGTTTCCTTAGTTTTTTCTTATTATACCACTATAACCCACGATGGTAAACAGTTTTTTGTGAATAAAACAGTTAAAGAGCGATCCTTTCGAATCGCTCTTTAAATAATGGCTTGGTGGAGTGCCGATTCCACATTTCTTTTGACCACGAGGGTGCGTAGCAGCACATTTTCTACTTCAAACCATTCTATTGTGTATTAATTGTAGCATATTTATTCTTTGAAGTAAAGAAATTTATAATTGGATTACTATTAGTTACAATGAGTTAATAAATTCAAGCAGTAATTTCTTTTGATTCTCGTCTAATCGTTGTAATGCAGAAATTATATTGCTATTTGTATTTTCAACATCAAAAAATTCCTTCAAAGAAATGTTTAATCCATAACAAATGTATTCTAAGTAATCAACAGTTGGCTGTTTTTTTCCTAATTCAATATCTCTTAAATAGCTTTGTGAAACTCCGCTGAGATATGCAAGTTTATTAACGGATATATTTCGTTTCTCTCTGAAAAAACGAATTCTGCTTCCAACATCCATTTAAGAATTCACTTCCATTCACTATCTTTATTTTACAATAGTAGCAAAAATAAACATCAATAAATACAACTATAGTATTGACATTTAATATTTATAGTGATAATATGGAATTACAGAAAGATTAATGATTAGATATTTCGGAGGAGTTTATTTATGAAGCAGGAATTTATAATAAAGTTTATGAATCTTTATTCAAAATCTTTATTCCCGACTAAAGGACATGACGAAAAAGAAATTACACAAAAAATGTCTTTGGCAACAAGCGATGAATTGGAGGTAATAGCAAGAATTCCCTTTGCCAAACCTTCAATATCTTTATTGCTATCTTTGTTTGGATGTGAACTGTTATATGTTTGGGATAAATATTTGTTAAAAATGCAAATTATAAAAATGTTTTTGCTTTTTGGATCTATAGGTATGATTAATGGGGAAAAAAGTTCATTTAATGTTTTTATTTCATTGTTGTTTATATTTGGCTGTCTTATTTTGCAATTATTGATAATATTGAAAATATCTAAAACAACAAGAAAATATAATTGTGATATGTTGCTTACAGCACTTGATCCATCAAAGAGAAATAGTATGAAATATAAATTGCTTGTTGTTCGTACCAAAGTTTTTGCAATAATATCCAATAAAGAATTTCAAAAAGCTTTTAAAGATTCTTTTCGTGCATTGAAAGAACTTAGTGATACATTTGACCCGAATTGATGAATATTCCGCGCGTGGTTGAAC